>JARIFA010000008.1 GCA_031127075.1 Gemmatimonadota bacterium
CACTTCTCCTCGCCGCTTATCGCTGCCCGCGCGTCCGCCGCTTCACGCTCCCCGGCACCGGCTCCCCGACGATCCGCCCGTCGGGCCGGACCTCGCGGATCACGTGCCGCTCGATGTCGTCCTGCAGGTAGATCTGATCCGCGCTACCCTCGGCCATCAGGCCGGCCTGGAGACTCATCACCTCGAAGAACGAATCGGCCTGGTTCAGGTCGACCACGTAGCCGATGTCCTTGAGCGACCCGATGGTGAGCACGCTCAACGGATTCCCGGTGACGCTGCTGCCGAGATACCCCGTCATCAGCTCGGATTTGAGCACCCCCTCGCGCCAGTGCGAGTTGATGGTGCCGCCGCCACAGGTCGTCGGCGTGTTGTTCGTGCAGTTCTCGACCGGCACCTTGGCGCCGCCGGGCACCTGCTGCCCCGCCCCCGTATAGTTCGTGCCGCCCACGACGTTGAAGCCGGCGATCGCCTCGGGACCGTTGAAGTGCGTGTCCTGCTTCGCCGAAGTCGTCGAGGCGAGCTGCAAGAACCCCTTCGAGTTCCAGAGCGTCCCGATGCCGAGCACGTGGCCCATCTCGTGCAGGATGACGCTGCCGAAGCTGCCGGCAGCCTCGAGGCTCGGAAGGTCCGAGGTGTCGAAGCGCATCGAGCCGAGGGCGGTCAGCCCGGCGGTGCGCACAAGGCAGGGCCCGGCGGATCCGAGCACCGCCCCCGCCCCGTCGATATTCTCGAGGCGGACGATGATGATCAGATCGTCCAACGCCTCCTGAATGGCATTCGGCGAATTACAGCTCCCCGCCGCCGAGCTGAAATTCGCGATGTTCGACAGGTCGCCGGTGATGATCGTCTCCCACCGCGTCGCCGCCTGCCCGAACGTGGTGAGCTGGTTCGCGGTCGGCATGTTCACGAATCGCAGACTGATATCGAAGCCCGCCGTCGACGCCTTCCCCGTCGCTGAGAAGATCACCGGCGCGATCGACGCGGTGCCGGCACCGCCGAGGGTGGCCGAGACGACGTTCGGGCCCGCGGCGAGGGTCCAGCTCCCGAGCGTCGCGACCCCAGACGCATTCGTCGTCGCGCTCGCCCCGGTGATGCTCCCCACCCCCGGCACGGTCGCGAAGGTGACGGGGACGCCACTCACGCCATTGCCGCACTCGTCCAGCACCTCGACGCTCGGCGCGGTCGGAACCGTCGCACCCGGTGCGGCGACCGCCCCATTCCCCGCCTTCGCCCGGTAAATCACCGGCTCGCCGGCCCGACACCCGGTGACACTCAGGGCGTAGGTACCGCGCTCATTCGGCTCCCACGTCGTCGCGCGGATCATATAGGCGCCGGGATCGAGCGTGATCGTGAGCCGCGAGTCGCGGATCACGCCGTCCTGGATGTCATCGTTGTCCGCGATGAAGACGCCGGTGGTGGCGTTGTACAGGAAGAGATACGGATCCACGATCCCGACCTGCTTCGTCAGGTTGATGATGATCGCCGTGCGCGACGCCAGATCGAAGCGATACAGATCGAAGCGCGAGTTCTGCGAGGTGTTCGCGGGCGGCGTCCAGCTGCAATCCGCATCGCTGATCGACCCGATGACCGTATCAGGCACCGTGATCGGCGTCGCGCCCTCGGCCACACAGGGATCCTGGATCGCCGTCGCCGTGAAGGTGAAGGACAGGCTCTCGAACGTCGCGCGCAGCGTCTGCTCGCCGATCGGGGCCCCCAGCGTCCACGACCCGACGGCCGCGACACCACTCGCGTTGGTGACGGCGCTCGCGCCGGTCACCGAGCCGCCACCCGTCTGCACGGCGAAGGTGACGGTCCGCCCTGCGACGGGATTCCCGTCCGCGTCGAGGAGCTGCACGGCGGGCGCGATCTCGACATTGGTCCCGAACTTGGCGCGCTGCCCGTTGCCCTCGACCCCCGGCGCGATCCGCATCTGCGCCGGCGGGCCCCCGGTCGCGGTCGCGGTGAAGAGCGTCGACTGCCCCCCGACGCTCGCGGTCAGCCGCGGGGTCGCGGTGGCGCTGCTCCCGAGCCGCCACGTCGTCTGCCCCTCGCCGTTCCCGCCGGCCTGCACGTCCTTCGTCGTCACCGAGGCGGCGGCGTCGAGCGACCCGCCGCCCGAGATGATGGTGAAGGTGATGGTCGCGTTAGGGATCGGGGTACCGAGGCGGTCGACGGCCCGGGCGATCACCGGCTGGCTGAGGGTCGAGAGGACGGTCCCGATCTGCCCGTTCCCGGAGACCGCGACCGGCGCGACCGGCACCTGTGCCACCGTCACGGTGGCGGTCGCTGTGGCGCCATCGACATTCGCGGTGATGGTCGCGGCCCCGTTGCTGACGGCGGTCACGACGCCGGCGGCGCTCACGCTGGCGACCCCGGTGGCGCTCGAACTGTACGTGGGGACGAGGCCGACCATCGGCTGCCCCTTCTGGTCCGCCACGGTGACGCTGAGCTGCCCGGTGGCGCCGATCGCGTCCAGGGCGATGGTCGCGCTGTTCAGCGTGACGGTGGTCGCCTTGGGCGGCTCCGTCGGGGAGGCACAGGCGTGGAGGCCGAGGCCCGCCAGGATGGCGGCGGCGAGGGTGCGGGAGCGGGAGAGGCGCATCCCCGGGATTTAGGAGGCGGCAGCGCGTCCGGCAACTCCCAGACGCCAGCGTCGGGGCGACCCCGACCGCCCGGACGGACGCCCCCTCGCGAGGCCTCTCGCGCCGCCCTGACCCGCCGGCGCGGGCTACATTCCCGGCGGTCGATTCCCGCCCCTCCCGGAGCCCATATGCCCCGACTCGCCTCATCCCGTCAGCTCGCCCTCTTCCTCGCCCTCCTTGCGCTGACCGGTTGCGCCGGTTCCGGCCCCTCCGCCGAAGATCGCGAGCGCTGGGAGGCCCGCGCCGCCGCGGTGACGATCACCCGCGACGACTGGGGGATCCCGCACATCGCCGGCCCGACCGACGCCGACGCGGTCTTCGGGATGATGTATGCGCAGGCCGAGGACGACTTCAATCGGATCGAGGTGAACTTCCTCAACAGCCAGGGGCGACTCGCCGAGGCCGAGGGGGAGTCGGCGATCTGGCGCGACCTCCGGATGAAGCTCTTCATCCATCCGGACACGATGCGGGCGCGCTATGCGTCGAGCCCGGACTGGCTCAAGACCCTGATGGACGCCTGGGCCGATGGCCTCAACTACTACCTCTTCACGCATCCCGAGGTGCAGCCGCGGGTGCTGACGCGATTCGAGCCCTGGATGGCGCTCACCTTCAGTGAGGGGAGCATCGGCGGCGACATCGAGAGCATCTCGCTGCGCGAGCTGGAGAAGTTTTACAACGAGCCGGCCGTAGCGCCGGCGACCGCCGGGACGGCTGGCGGTACGGCCGCCGAGGGCCCGGCACCGCGCACTCGGCGCGGGAGCGAGGCCCAGGTCGCGACCGCCGGGATCCGCACCGTCCCGGTCTGGGCCCCGTACGAGCTCAAGGAACCGAGCGGCTCGAACGGCTTCGCCATCACCCCGGCCAACAGCGCCTCGGGGCACGCGCTCCTGCTGATCAACCCGCACACCTCGTTCTTCTTCCGCGAGGAACTGCAGGTGACGAGCGGCGAGGGGCTCAACGCCTACGGCGCCGTCACCTGGGGCCAGTTCTTCGTCTACCAAGGCTTCAACGACCGCACCGGGTGGATGCACACCTCCTCTGGCGCCGACGCGATCGATGAATACGCAGAGACGGTGACCGCAAAGGAGGCTGGCTTCGTCTACCAGTACGGCGCGGAGGAGCGCCCGGTCGTCGCGGAGCGAATCGACGTGGCGTTCACGACCGACACGGGGATGGCGACGCGCACCTTCACCGTCTACCGCACCCATCACGGGCCGGTGGTCCGCGCCGCCGACGGAAAGTGGATCGCCGTGAAGCTGATGCAGGAGCCGGTGAAGGCACTGACCCAGTCGTACACGCGCACGAAGGCGCGGTCGCTCGCGGAGTTCCGTGCCTCGATGGACCTGCATACAAACTCGTCGAACAATACGATCTACGCCGACGCCGACGGGCACATCGCCTACTTCCATGCCAACTTCGTGCCGAAGCGCGACCCGCGCTTCGACTGGCGTCGCCCGGTGGACGGGAGCGACCCCGCAACCGAGTGGGGCACGCTGCACACCGTCGACGAGAGCCCGCTCGTGATCGACCCGGCGAGCGGTTGGCTGTACAACACGAACAACTGGCCCTACACGGCGGCCGGCGCGCAGAGCCCGAGGCGCACCGCGTTCCCCGGCTACATGGACTACAACCTCGAGAACCCGCGCGGCGTCCACGCGATGGAGGTCCTCGGCCGCACGACGGGCTTCACGCTGCAGCGTCTGATTGATGCCGCGTACGATTCGCACCTCACCGCGTTCGACGCGCTCGCGCCGGCTTTCGTGCAGGCGTACGACCGCCTGCCGGCCTCGGCGCCGGAGAAGGCCACACTGCGCGAGGTGATCGACACGCTGCGCGCCTGGGACCGTCGCTCCGGCATCGGGTCGGTGGCGACGACGGTCGCGGTGCTCGCCGGCGAAGCGCTCTGGACCGCGGTGCGCGCCGACCCGGAGGCCGAGGGCTCGGATCTCCTCGCCTTCATGGCCACGAAGAGCCAGCCCGCGATGCGCATCGCCGCGCTCGACACGGTGGTGAAGCAGCTCACCGCCGACTTCGGCTCGTGGAAGACGCCGTGGGGCGAGATCAACCGCTTCCAGCGTCTCACGGGTGATATCGCCCAGCCGTTCAACGACAGCGGCCCGAGCCTCCCGGTGGGCTTCACCTCCTCCCGCTGGGGCTCCCTCGCGGCGTTCGGGGCACGCACCTGGCCCGGCACCAAGAAGCTCTACGGCACCCTCGGCAACAGCTTCGTCGCGGTGGTCGAGTTCGGCGACACGCTCCGCGCGCGGGCCGTGACCGCCGGCGGACTCAACAGCGTGCCCGGGTCGGCGCACTTCAACGATCAGGCGGCGAGGTACGCGAAGGGCGACCTGCGCGAGGTGTACTTCCATCCGTGGCAGCTCGAGGGGCACACGGAGCGCACGTACAAGCCTGGCGCGAGGTAAGCGACGATGGGCACCGATCGATTCGCGGGCCGCCAGGGCGTCCGGCATGGCGCGCGACTGCCGCTCCTGCTCGGTCTGCTCGCCTGCGTCCCGACGCTCCTCCGCGCCCAGGGGGCCCGCCCTGACGTCCCCGTCATCCCCGCCCCGGCCGAGGTGACGGCCGGTGCGGGGAGCTGGACCCCCCGAGCGCCGCTCCCCACCGACCTCCGCACGGCCACGGTCGCGCAGCTCGGCGCCGCCGGGATCCGCATCCGGCAGGTGAGCGAGACCACCGTCGTCCACCCGGAGGGGTACCGCCTCGCGATCGCGACCACCGGCGTGATCCTCCGGCACTCCGGCGACGCCGGACGCGCGTACGGCCTCGAGACGCTGCAGCAGCTCGTGGAGGGTGCCCCGCGCACCGACGGGCGCCCCGTGCTCGCGGCGATGACGATCGCCGATGCCCCGCGCTTCCGCTGGCGCGGCGTGCATCTCGACGTCGGCCGGCACTTCCAGCCGGTGAGCTTCATCAAGCGCACCCTCGACCTGATGGCGCTCTACAAGCTCAACACCTTCCACTGGCACCTCACCGAGGACCAGGGCTGGCGCATCGAGATCAAGAAGTACCCGCGACTGACGGAGGTGGGGAGCTGCCGGCGCGAGACGATCCTCGCCAAGCACTTCGACCCCTACGTCGGGGATGGGACGCCGCACTGCGGCTTCTACACGCAGGACGAGATCCGCGACGTCGTGGCCTACGCCAAGGCGCGGCACATCACCGTCGTCCCCGAGATCGAGATGCCGGGCCACTCGGTGGCGGCGCTCGCGGCGTATCCGGAGCTGGCCTGCACGCCGGGCCCCTTCGAGGTGATGACGATCTGGGGGGTCTCGGACGACATCTACTGCCCGAGCGAGGCGACCTTCACCTTCCTGCAGGACGTGCTCACCGAAGTGCTCGCGCTCTTCCCGAGCCCGTTCATCCACATCGGCGGCGATGAAGCACCGAAGGTCCGGTGGCAGGCGAGCCCACTCGCACAGAGCCTCATCAAGGCCGAAGGGCTGAAGGACGAGCACGAGCTCCAGAGCTGGTTCATCCGCCGGATCGACCGCTGGCTCACCGCGCGTGACCGGCGCCTGATCGGGTGGGACGAGATCCTCGAAGGCGGACTCGCCCCCGGCGCGGCGGTGATGAGCTGGCGCGGCATCAGCGGCGGTATCGCCGCCGCGATGGCCGGCCACGACGTCGTGATGACGCCGACCTCGCACCTGTACTTCGACTACTACCAGGGTGACGCGCGCTTCGAGCCGCTGGCGATCGGCGGCCTCCTCACCCTCGACCAGGTCTACGCATACGAGCCGGTGCCCGACACGCTCACCGCGGCCCAGGCGACGCATATCCTCGGGGCGCAGGGAAACATCTGGACCGAATACCTCAAGACGCCTGCCCAAGTGGAGTACATGCTGTTTCCGCGCGCGCTCGCGCTCGCAGAGCTCACGTGGTCGCCGAAGGCGGTACGGAGCTGGCCGAGCTTTGAGGCGCGGCTCCCGCAGGCGCTCCGGACCCTCGACCGCCTCGGGGTCAACTACCGACGGCCGCACGTGGTCGGGCTCGAGGCCGACGCGCTGACCCTGGACGCGCAGGTCACCGTCCCGCTTTCGGTGCCGCTCGCCGGCGCGACGATCCGCTACACGCTCGACGGCACCGACCCGACCGCGTCGAGCCCCGCGTACACGGCGCCGCTTCGGCTCTCCGTGACCGCCGAGGGGGTGCGTGTGACGGCGCGGGCCTTCACGCCCGATGGCGCGGCGAGTCCGCCACGCGCGGCGACCGTCCGGCGCACGAGCTACCGCGACGCCGTCGAGGTGGCGGACGCGGTCCCCGGGCTCCGACTCGACTACCTCGAGGCCACGCTCCGCACGACGGCCCCGCTCGACACGATGCGCCCCCGGCGGTCGACGGTAGCGGCGGCGATCGGCCGACCCGATGACGCACGCGCTGAGGGGTACGCGCTCGTCTTCGAGGGGCTGATCACGGTGCCGTCGGATGCGCTGTACGAATTCGGCCTCGCCTCGGACGACGGAAGCACGCTGCGGATCGGCGAGACGATGGTCGTCGACAACGACGGGCTCCACGGCTCCGAGGAGCGGACGGGGATGATCGCGCTCCGCTCAGGCGCACACCCGATCACGGTCCGCTACTTCCAGGCCGGTGGGGGCGCGGAGCTCCGGCTGCGCGTGCGGCCCGCCGGCGGGGCATGGCAGGCGGTGCCGGCGGCGTGGCTGTCGCACCAGCCGTGAGCATCGCGATCGGCACGACGGTGCGCGGCTGATGGCCGTGGCGGAGGCGCTCTCCGCGGTCGCGGCACGGAGCGTCGTGCGCTCCGTCTGGCGGCGCGTGCGGCGGTGGATCGTGCGGGCGCTGGTGGTCGCGCTCGTCGGGCCCTTCGTGCTGATCCTCCCGCTCAACCTGATCCAGCCCCCGACGACCTCGATGATCCTATGGCGGACGGGGCAGCGGCTCATCGACGGCAAGCGACCGATCTACCCTCGACGCGACGTCGTCGCGCGGGACGAGATCGCCCCGTCGCTGCGCCGCGCCGTGCTAGCCGCGGAGGATGACCGCTTCTACCTGCACTTCGGTTTCGACCTCGAGGAGATCCAGAACGCCCTCGACCGCGCCAAGCGCGGGCGGCGGCTCCGTGGCGCCTCGACGATCACGCAACAGGTGGCGAAGAACCTCTTCCTCTGGGAGGGGCGGTCATTCGTGCGGAAGGGATACGAGGCGTACCTGACGCTGGTGCTCGAAGTCTGCCTCCCAAAAGACCGGATCCTCGACCTCTACTTGAACCTCGCGGAGTGGGGCGACGGCGTCTTCGGCGCGGAGATGGCGGCGCGGACGCACTTCAAGAAGTCGGCGAAGCGGTTGGCGCCGCTGGAGTCGGCTCGACTCGCGGCGATCCTGCCGAGCCCCCGGCGCTGGTCGCCGATGGGAGGCGTGGCGAGCGGGCGGGCGGCGGTGATCCTCGACAAGATGCGGTACGCGGCCCCGCGCGAATGAGCCACGGCAGTGCACCGCACGCCAACAGCACGTCAGCACGTCAGCACGTCAGCCGCACGGTTCACGCAGTCACCCGAACGCCCCGGCGCGCCGGGGCGTAGTTTCTCCCGAACCGATTGGCACTCACCCCTCCCCCGCCCGACCATGCGCGTCCCCGCCCACCGCCTGAGCCTCCGCCACGCCGTTGCCGTCGCGTCGCTCGCGTCGCTCGCCCTCGCCTCCTCGCTCGCCGCGCAGCGCGGTGGATCTGCGCGCCCGGCGGGCGCCACCGCGAGCCCCACCGCGAGCTCCGCGACGCCGACCACGGCGACCATCCCGCCGTCGACCTTCGCGGCGCTCCGCTGGCGGATGGTCGGCCCCGCGCGCGGCGGCCGCGTCACGACGGTCACCGGTGTCGAGCAGGACCCGTTCACCTTCTACTTCGGCTCCACGGGCGGCGGCGTCTGGAAGACGACCGACGCGGGCGCCACGTGGCAGAACATGAGCGACGGCCAGATCACCGTCGGGTCGATGGGGGACATCGACGTCGCGCCGAGCGATCCGAACACCCTGTACGTCGGTACCGGCTCCGACGGGCTCCGCTCGAACGTGTCGATCGGCAAGGGCGTCTGGAAGTCGACGGATGCGGGCCGGCGCTGGACCCAGGTCGGGCTCCGCGACGTGGGGAACATCGGCGGCGTGGAGATCCACCCGACGAACGCGAACACCGTCTTCGTCGCCGCGATCGGCGACCCATTCCGCCCGACGAACGCCCGCGGCGTCTACCGCACGACGGACGGCGGCACCTCGTGGCAGCGCGTCCTGTACGTGAGCGACTCCACCGGCGCGGTCGACGTCGAGTTCCATCCGACGAACCCCGACATCCTCTACGCCGCGATGTGGCGCGCCGAGCGGAAGCCGTGGACCATCATCTCGGGGGCGATGGAGGGCGGCATCTACAAGAGTGTCGACGGCGGGACCACCTGGGCCAAACTCGGCGGCGGCCTTCCCTCGGGCTTGGTCGGCAAGGCGAACATCGCCGTGAGCCGCGCGATGCCCGACCGCGTGTACGTCCTGATCGAGGCGAAGCCGGGGATGGGGCTCTACCGCTCCGATGATGCGGGGCGGAGCTTCACGCGCGTCTCGGAGAACCCGCAGCTCTCGACGCGCGCCTTCTACTACACGACGATCACCGCCGACCCGACCAACGCCGACGTGGTGTACGCCGGCGCCGAGGGGTACTTCAAGAGCGTCGATGGCGGCCGGACGTGGCGGAGCTTCGCCACGCCGCATGGCGACAACCACGACCTCTGGATCCATCCCGCGAATCCGCAGGTGATGATCCAATCGAATGACGGCGGCGCGAACGTCTCGCTGAACGGCGGCCGCACTTGGAGCACGCAGTACAACCAGCCGACGGCGGAGATCTACCAGGTCTATGTGGACGACCAGTTCCCGTACCGCCTGTATGGCGCGCAGCAGGACAACTCCACGCTGATCGTCCCGTCGCTCCCGGTGGAATCGGGTGGCCTCGACGATCCCGTGCAGGGGTGGCGCTCGGGCCCCGGGTGCGAGACGGGACCGATCATGCCCCACCCGACGCAGCCCGACACCGTCTACGGCTCCTGCAAGGGCCAGTTCTCACGGATGTCGCTGCGCACCGGGCAGGAGTGGCAGTACTGGGTCGGGGCGCAGTCCCTGTATGGCAACGCCACGCAGGATATGCTCTACCGCTTCCAGCGCGTCTCCCCGATGGAGGTCTCACCGCACGACCCGCGCGTGCTGTACTACGGATCGCAGGTGGTGCACCGCACCCGAGACGAGGGGCGCACCTGGGAGGCGATCTCCCCCGACCTCACCTGGAACCCGCCTGACAAGCGCGCGGTGTACTCGGGAGGACCGATCACCGTCGACAACACCGGTGAGGAATTCTTCTCGACGCTTTACGCGATCCGGGAGTCACCGCGCGAGCGGGGCGTGATCTGGACCGGAGCCAACGACGGCCCCTTCGCCGTGTCGCGGGATGACGGTCGCACTTGGAAGACGATCACGCCGCCAGGGCTCGCCCTCGGCGGACGCGTGCAGAACATCGAGCCCTCACCGCACCGGAAGGGGTCGGCGTACTACGCGGTGCATCGGTATCTCCTCGGCGATCACCAGCCGTACATCTTCAAGACCGACGACTACGGCGCGACGTGGAAGCGTCTCACCGATGGGCGGAACGGGATCCCGAACGACGAGCCGGTGCGCGTCGTGCGCGAGGACCCCGACCGGCCCGGTCTGCTCTACGCGGGCACCGAGTTCGGCATCTACGTGTCGTTCGACGACGGGGCACGGTGGCAGTCGCTGCAGCTGAACCTGCCGAACACGCCGATCACCGACCTCAAGGTGCACCGGAAGGACCTCGTGATCTCGACGCAGGGCCGCGCCTTCTGGATCCTGCACGACATCACCCCGTTGCATCAGGCGCAGGCGGTGGCCGCGGCCACGACCCCAGCGACGCTGCTCACACCGCGGACGGCGTACCGGCACCGCTATCGCGCCGGCTTCGGCGGGCTCGAGAGCGCACGAGCCAGCACGACCGACCCGGAGTACCCGCCCGCCGGCGCGGTGATCGATTATGTCTTCGCATCGGCGCCGTCGGGCGAGGTGACGCTCGAGGTGCTCGACGCCGCCGGCACGGTGATCCGCCGCTTCTCCAGCCTCGCGGCGGGCGAGCAGCGCGTGGCGCCGGCGGAGCCTTCGATGCGCGCGCCGATGTGGGAGCGAATCGGTACCCCGCGGCTCCCCGCGGCCGCGGGCCACAACCGGTTCGTCTGGGACCTCACCCTCGCCGGTCCGTGGGACGCCAACCCCGCGCGCAGCGGCCGCAACGGCCCGATCATCGTCCCTGGGCGGTACCAGGTCCGCCTGACGAGCGGCAGCTGGAGCGCCACCGTGCCGCTGGTCGTGGAGCCTGACCCGCGCGTCATCGCCGACGGGGTGAGCATCGCCGACCTCCAGGCGCTGCTGACGCACAACCTCGCGGTGCGCGACCTCGTGAGCGAGATGAACCGGTTGAACGGCGAGGTGGAGTCGGTCTTCCGCTCCGCGACCGGATCGCAGCAGGCGGCGGTCGGCGCCGTACGGGAGACGATCCAGTCGCAGCCCTGGCGCTATGGCCGGCCCGGTCTCGCGGCGCAGATCCAGTATCTCTACGGCGCGATGATGCAGGCGGACCAGGCGGTCGGGAACGACGCGAAGCAGCGGCTCGTGCAGCTGCGCACGGAGTTCGAGGCGGCGCAGCAACGGTTCCAAGCGGCCACGACGGTCCCGTGAGGGGTCGTGCAGGCGGTCGTGAATCGCATCACGGGACCGCGCGGACCCCGTGATGCGTCTCCGTCCGGCGACCTCCGACGATCTCGACGCGATCCGCGTGCTGATCGTCGCCTCGATGCGGGGGCTGAGTGATGGCTTCTACACGTCGGCGCAGGTGGAGAGCGGCCTGCGCCACGTGTATGGCCCGGACACGCAGCTCATCGCCGACGGGACCTACTTCGTGATCGAGGACGACGGCGCGGTCGTCGCGGCCGCCGGGTGGAGTCGGCGCGCCACCCTGTACGGCGGTGACCAGACGAAGGCGGGTCCCGACCCGCTCCTCGATCCCGCTCGCGACCCGGCGCGGATCCGAGCCTTCTACGTGGCCCCGTCCCACGCGCGCCGCGGGCTGGGCCGCCAGCTCCTCGCGCACTGCGCGGCGGCGGCGGGAACCGAAGGGTTCACGATGCTGGAACTGATGGCGACGCTCCCCGGCGTGCCACTCTACGAGGCCTGCGGCTTCACGGCGCTGGAGCGGATCGAGCCGACGCAGCCCGACGGCGTGGCGATCCCGTTCGTGCGGATGCAGCGCGCCGTGCGGGGCTGATTGCCTCGGCCGGCGCGCGACGCGCCGGCGCGATCACCGGATGAAGGTGCCCTCGCGCAGCTCGCGGATCGCCTGCTGCAGCTCGGCTTTCGTGTTCATCACGATGGGACCGTACCACGCCACCGGTTCGCGGATCGGTGCGCCGCTCACGAGCAGGAAGCGGATCCCCTCGTCGCCGGCCTGCACCACCACCTCGTCGCCAGTGTCGAAGAGCACCAGCGAGCGGTTCCCCGACCAGTCGCGCACGAGATCGTCGTCGTTGCCCGCGGTGCGTTCCGTGAGGACGCCGACATTCGGCGACGCGTGCCGGAAGCGGCCGCTGCCCTCGAAGATGTAGGCGAAGGTGCTCCGGTACGCATCCACCGGGAGCGCTTTCCGGACGCCGGCGGGGACGGTCACGTCGAGATAGCAGGGATCGGCCGCGATGCCATCGACCGGCCCGCGCTTGCCCCAGAACTCACCGCAGATCACCCGCACGCGGGTGCCGTCGTCATCCACCACCTCGGCGATGGCCTTCGACTCGACGTCCTGATAGCGCGGCGCGGTCATCTTGAGCGAGGAGGGGAGGTTCGCCCAGAGCTGGAAGCCGTGCATCTGCCCCCGCGGATCACCGTGCGGCATCTCGTGATGCACGATGCCCCGTCCCGCCGTCATCCACTGCACGTCGCCAGGGCCGAGCAGCCCCCGGTTCCCGAGCGAGTCGGCGTGCTCGACGTTCCCCGCCAGGACGTAGGTGATGGTTTCGATGCCGCGGTGCGGGTGCCACGGGAAGCCCGCCTGATAGTGCGACGGGATATCGCCGCGGAAATCGTCGAAGAGCAGAAACGGGTCCGTCTCACTTGTCTCGCCGAACCCGAAGCCGCGATGCAGGTGGACGCCAGCGCCTTCCAGCGTGGGCTGGGCGGTGAGGATGCGCTTCACAGGACGAATCGACATGACGGCTCCTGGCTACTTCTTCTTCGCGGCGGACTTGTTCGCGGCGGGCTTCTTCGCGGCACCCTGCTTCTTCGCGACGGACGTCTTCGCGGCACCCTGCTTCTTCGCGGCTGGCTTCTTGGCGGACGCCGTCGTGGCCGGCACCGGCGCCGCCTCGCCCCGGAGCCACGCGTTCACCTCGGCGGCGTGCCCCTCAGGCTTCACCCCGCGCCACGCCATCTCGAGCGTCCCGTCCACCCCGACCACGAAGGTCGAGCGGTGCACTCCCATGTACTTCCGGCCGTAGAGGCTCTTCTCCACCCAGACGCCGTACGCCTCGCAGAGCGCGTGCGTCGGATCGGAGAGGAGGCCGTAGGGCAGCCGCTCCTTGGCACGGAACTTCTGGTGCGAGGCCACCGGATCGGGGGAGACACCATAGATGACCGCGTTTGACGCCGTGAACCGCGGCATCAGGTCGCGGAATTCACAGGCCTCGACGGTGCACCCCGAGGTCATATCCTTGGGATAGAAGAAGAGGACCACCCGCTTCCCCTTCAGCGAGGCCGAGTCCACCCACGCCCCGGTATCGTCCTGCAGCCGGAACGCCGGCGCCTTCCGTCCGATCGTCATCGCATCCCCCGCGCTCGCGCGCCTTCGACCCACGTATCGAACGCCTCGGCGCTGGTCTTCGCCGGGCGATAGCCGAACTCCTCCTGCAACCGGCGATTGGAGAGCACCGGGCGGTAGCGGAGGAAGTCGACCTGCTCGGGACCATAACGCCCGAGCCGGAGCCATCGTGCCAATCGCAGCACGCCGGCGAGTACGCCGGCCGGCATCGACACCACCGGCTTCCCCAGCCGGCGGGCGATCTGCCGGATGGTGAGGCGCCCGTTGCCCGCCACGTTGTAGATCCCAGTCCAAGCGCCCGTAACCCCGTGGACGATTGCACCGACCACGTCCTCGTCCCATGCGAAGACGAAGGGCGACTCGCTGCCCCGCACCGCGAGGAGCCAGCGCCGGCGGAAGAGTGCCGTGATCAAGTTGTCGGTCTCCGCACCGACGACCGTCCCGATCCGGAACACGAGTTGGCCGAGCTCCGGATGCGACCCCCGGAACTCCGCGAGCAACTCTTCGACGAGGCGCTTGTGGTACGCGTATCCGAACGCCTCCCCGGCCCGCAGGGGATCGCCCTCGTCGATCCAGCTCGGATTGTCGGGGAGATAGCCATACGCCGCGCCCGAGCTGGCGACGGTGAGATGCCGGACGCCCGCCGCGAGGCACGAGACGACCACGTTCCGCGTCCCGTTGACGTCGATGTCGAAGTCGCGCGCGCGGTCACGCCCGCCCTCGAGGACGGCGGCGAGATGCACCACGTGCGTGATCCGGTGATGCCGCAGCAGCAACGCGAGGTCGGGATCACGCACGTCGAAGCGCTCGACCACGCAGGGGGCGTCCGACGGGACGCGCAGGTCGGTGCCGAGACAGTGGACCCCGTCCGCGACGAGGCGGGCGGTGAGGCGGCGGCCGAGGTAGCCCGCCGCACCGGTCACGAGGACGCGGGGCATCCCCAGGTCGCGTGGCGCCTCGGGGCCCTCACCGACGCTCGGCGCCCCCGTCACGTGGTCGCGCCGGCCGCCGCCGGCCGCCGCCCCCACCACGTCGAGAGCGCCAGCCCCGACACGAGATGCCAGACGCCCCAGAAGGCGGTGATGAGCATCATCGACCCCGCTGCGGGGAAGAAGGTCACGAGGATCACCAGACCGAGGGCGGAGTTGTGGATGCCGACCTCGATGGTCACGGCGCGCCGGTCCGCCTCGGAGAGACGGGCGACGCGGGCCACGAGGGCGCCGATCAGCAGGGCCATCGCGTTCTGCCCGACGACGAGCCAGAAGAAATCATCGAATCGCGAGACGAAGAGTCCGCGATTCTCCCAGAAGGCGCCGCCGACGAAGGCGAAGAGCGCGACCGCTGACAGCGACCGGAGGGGCCCCTGCACACGCGCCGCGAGCTGCGGCGCCCGGGCAGCGAGGAGCATACCGAGCATCACCGGGAGCCCGAGCACGAGCGCCGTCTGCGCGAGGATGCCGGCGGCGGGGATCCCGATCGTCTGCAGCAGCGCACGCGTCGAGGGGTTGAGCCCCGCGTAGAGTGCGAAGTTGAGGGGCGTCAGGACCGTCGCCGCGAGGCTGGAGAGCGTCGTCAGCGCCACCGAGAGCGCGACCGTCCCGCGGGCGCGCCAGGTGAGCACGTTGGAGAGGGCCCCGCTCGGGCAGGCGGCGACGAGCATCATCCCAAGCGCGAGCGCGGGGTCGACATCCAGCACGATCGTGAGGAGACAGGTCGCCGCCGGGGTGAGGAGTGCCTGCGCGGTGAACCCGGCCAGCAGCCCAGCGGGGCGCCGCGCCACCCGGCGGAAATCGTCGAGCCGGAGCTCGAGCGCCGCCCCGAACATCATCACCGCGATGAGCGCATTGACCACCGCGAGGCCTGCGGGGTCGAACCGGATCGGGAGCGCGTCGTTCACGGGCGCCCCGCGCCGCGGCTCACCGGCGGCACCCCGAGGGCGCGCTGGTGGCGCCGGAGGGTGCGCAGATACGTGTCCTTGTGCACGTAGTACGCCATCCGATCGAGCGGCAGATACGCATACCCGCCGTCGAGCCGCTCACCGCGCCAGGCGGCCTTCTCCCGCTGGAGCGCCGCCGCACCGGGATGCCTCGTGGCGAGGCCGCGCAGGTACCCCGCGACGAGCCGCGCCTGCTCATACCGGCCCTGCCACCCGAGGCCACTCGCCTCGAGCATCCCCATCAGGAAGAGCGTGTCGTCCTGTGGATGCATCGTGTTCAGAAAGAGACGTGGCGCGGGTGCGCCCGCAGGCCACGCCAGGTGCGCCCGGTCGAGGAACGGGTAGTGCAACACGTAGCCTGTCGCCTGGACAATCACATCGTACGCCGCGGACTCCCCGTCGGCGAAGCGCACGGTCTGACCGTCCACCGCCGAGAGGTCGCGGCGCGCTCGCACGTCGCCGTGCCCGAGGTGATGCAGCAGCAGGGAATTCAGGACGGGGTGCGACTCGTAGAGCCGGTGATCCGGTGCCGGGAGCCCGTAGTCCGTGGGCGACCCGACGAGGAGCCGCACGATCAGCCCGTCGACCGCCTGCTTGAGCCGCCGCGGAAGCTTCACGAGCCCGCCGAGGGTGTCGATGGGCCGTCCCTTCACGAACTTGGGAAGGAAGTGGTAGCCGCGCCGGAGCGAGATGTCGACCGAGGCGGCGGACCGCACCGCATCGACGGCGATGTCGGCCCCCGAGTTACCGCACCCGACGATCAGGACGCGCTGCCCAGCGAAGACCGACGGCGACTTGTAGTCCGCGGAATGGAGCAGCATCCCCGTGAAGTGACCCGGGAGCGACGGTTGCTGCCGATGGTGCAGCGTCCCCGTGGCGATGCAGACGGCGGTCATCGACCGCGTGGTCTCGACCCCGTCCCGGGCGGTGGTGACGTCCCAGCCGGCGGCGGTCTTCGCGAGGCGCACCACGCGCGTCCGGAACTCGATGTGCCGGCGGAGGTCGAAGTGGTCGGTGAACTCACCGAAGTAGCGGCGCACCTCATCGTGCTTCGGATACGGCGCCACGGCGTCCCGCATCGGGAACTCCGTGAACTCCGTCATCCGCTTGGACGAGATCAGATGGGCACTCTCGTACACCGTACTCGCGGGATTCCGGATGTCCCAGAGTCCGCCGACATCGTCGTGCGCCTCGAAGACGGTGAACGGGAGACCCTGCGCCTGCAGCGCCCGCGCGGTCGCGAGCCCCATGGGTCCCGCGCCGATGACCGCGATCATCGCGTCAGCCCAGCGGCTCGCCGCCGATCAGCGCCGCCATCACCGCCTTCTGCACGTGCAGGCGGTTCTCCGCCTCGTCCCAGATGCGACTCTGCGGCCCCTCGAGCACATCGGCGGCAACCTCCTCGCCGCGGTGGGCCGGGAGGCAGTGGAGGAAGATCGCCGCCCGATCGGCGGCGGCCATCAGCGCCGCGTCGACCTGGAAGTCCGCAAAGGCCTCTGCCCGCACCGCCTGCTCCTCCTCCTGCCCCATCGACGCCCAGACGTCGGTGGTCACCACGTGCGCGCCGGCCACCGCCTCGCGCGGGTCGCGCACGAGCGTGACGCGCCCCCCCGCCTGCGCGCGCGCGAGGATCGCGGGATCCGGGTCGTAGCCCAGCGGGCAAGCGAGGCGCAGCTCGAATTCGAGAAGGTCGGCGGCGTCGCACCAGCTGTTCGCCATGTTGTTCCCATCGCCGATCCAGGCGATCCGCTTCCCCTCGAACGTGCCGAGGTGCTGCTGCACCGTGAGGAGGTCGGCGAGGATCTGGCAGGGATGATGCAGATCGGTGAGCCCGTTGATGACCGGCACCTGCGAGGCCGCGGCGTACTCCTCGACCTCCGCGTGCGCGAAGGTGCGGATCATGAGGCCGTCGACCATCCGGTCGAGCACACGCGCGGTGTCCTTCACCGGCTCGCCGCGCCCGAGCTGCACATCGCGCGGCGTGAGGAAGATCGGGTGCGCGCCGAGCTGCCAGGCCCCCACCTCGAACGAGACGCGCGTCCGCGTGGACGACTTCATGAACAGCATCGCGAACGCCTTCCCCGCGAGCGGCCGCGCGGTATAGGCGCCGAGGCGCATGCGGTCGGCGAGCGCGAAGAGCGCGCGGAGCTCGGCGGGCGAGAAGTCGCGGAGCGTGAGGAAGTCGCGGTGGGGCGTCACAGGATGTACTTCCGGAGGTCCTCGTCCTCGACGATCGCGGCGAGTCGGGCGCGGACCGTGGCGCCATCGACCACCTCCGGAGCGGTCCCGCGCTCCGGCAGTTCGAACAACAGGGACTCGAGCAGCGTCGTCATCACCGTATGCAGGCGGCGCGCACCGATGTTCTCCATCCGCGCGTTGAGCCGCGCCGCGATCCGGGCCACTTCGGCGATCCCATCCTCGGTGAAGGAGAGCGCCGCCCCCTCCGCCGCGACGAGCGCGGCATACTGCTTGGTGAGCGCGTGCTCGGGCTCCGTCATGATCCGGATGAAATCCGCCTCGGTGAGCGCCTGCAGCTCCACGCGGATCGGGAAACGCCCCTGCAGCTCCGGGATCAGATCGCTCGGCTTCGAAACGTGGAAGGCACCGGCCGCGACGAAGAGCACATGATCGGTCTTCACCATCCCGTGCTTCGTCTGGACGTTCGAGCCCTCGACGATCGGGAGGAGGTCGCGCTGCACTCCCTCGCGCGAGACGTCGGGACCACCGGTGTCCCCCTTCCCCCCCGCGATCTTGTCAATCTCGTCGAGGAAGATGATCCCCATCGACTCGGCCCGCTCGATGGCGTCGGCCGTGACATCGTCGAGGTTGATGAGCTTGTCGAACTCCTCATCGAGGAGGATGCGACGCGCCTCGGAGACGGGGACGGTGCGCTTCTTCGTGCGCTTCGGGAGGAACTCGGAGAGCATGTCCGCGAAGTTCTGCATGCCCTCGGGCGCGCCCTGCTGCGAGAGCGCATCGATCGCCGGCCCCGCCTGCGCGACCTCGACCTCGACCTCACGGTGCTCGAGCTGCCCATCCCGGAGGAGCTGCCGGAGCTTGTCGCGCGTGCGCTGGTGACGCTCCTGCGCCCGCGCCTGCTCCTCAGCCACCTGCCCGTCCGGCGCGGCGATGAAGACGCGTTGCGGATCGTCGCCGGCGGTCGGCGCGGCGGGAGCCGGGGGCGCCGGGAGGAGAAGATCGAGGAGGCGCTCGTCGACCTTGTCGTGCGCGAGGTCGGCCACCTCCGTCTCCCGCTCGGAGCGCACGAGGTCGATCGCGTTCTCGACGAGGTCGCGGACCATCCCCTCCACATCACGTCCGACGTACCCGACCTCGGTGAACTTCGAGGCCTCGACCTTCACGAAGGGCGCCCCCGCGAGCTTCGCGAGGCGGCGCGCGATCTCCGTCTTCCCCACGCCCGTCGGGCCGATGAGGATGATGTTGTTCGGCGCGATCTCCGAGCGGATTGTCTCAGGCGTGCGCTGTCGGCGCCACCGGTTCCGGAGCGCGATCGCGACCGCCTTCTTCGCCCCGCCCTGCCCGACGATGTACCGATCGAGCTCCGCGACGATCTTGCGCGGGGACAGGTCGGCAAGGCGCGCGAGCGCCTGTTCCGTCCGCGGCGACGCCATCAGGCGCTCGGCTCGACGACGGTGATCCGCGTGTTCGTGAACACGCAGATCTCGCCGGCGATCGTCATCGCCCGCCGCACGACCTCCGCCGGCGGCAGCGCCGTCTCGCGCACGAGGGCGCGGGCCGCCGCGAGGGCGTAGGACCCCCCCGAGCCGATCGCGAGGATGCCATCATCCGGCTCGATCAGCTCCCCCGTGCCGGAGAGGATGAAGCCGTGGTCGCGATCGACGACGATCAGCAGCGCTTCGAGCCGCCGCAGCGCCCGGTCCGACCGCCAGTCCTTGGCGAGCTCCACGGCGGCCCGCTGAAGGTTGCCCGGATGGCGCTCAAGCTTCTCCTCGAAGCGCTCGAAGAGCGTCAGCGCATCGGCGGCGGCCCCTGCGAATCCGGCGAGCACCTTCCCCCCCTTCAGCGCGCGCACCTTCACCGCCCCGGACTTCATCACGGTGTCGCCGACCGTGACCTGGCCGTCGCCGCCGATGGCGACCTCACCGTCACGTCGGACGGCGAGGATGGTGGTGGCGTGGATCGTGGGGAGGGTCATCGGGGAAAGATAATGGCGGCTCGGACGGCTGCGGGGCGCCGGGTGGCCGGCCGCGACGCCTCAGGCACGCGGGTGCGCCTGCCGATGCACCTGTTGCAGCCGCTCGACCGACGTATGGGTGTAGATCTGGGTGGTGGTGATGCTCGCGTGGCCCAGGAGTTCCTGGACCGCACGCAGATCCGCCCCCCCATCGAGGAGATGCGTGGCGAAGGTGTGTCGGAGCGCGTGCGTGCTGAGGCCGGCCCCCTCGTCCACCTCCCCGAGCCGCGCCACCACCGCGTCGTGGAGCGCGCGGGCGCTGAGGCGCGTCCCTCGCCGGCTGAGGAAGCAGGCGGTCCGGTCCCCCGTGGGCCCCACCTGAGCCAGGAGTGCATCGCGGGCCCGCTCGTACTCCCGGAGCGCGCGCTGCGCCGGCTCCCCGACCGGGACGATCCGTTCCTTCCGCCCCTTCCCGCGCACCTTCACCACGCCGCCGAGGAGGTCGAGGTCCCGCCGGTCGATGCCGCGGAGCTCCGAGAGCCGGAGCCCCGCCGTGTAGAAGAGTTCGAGGATGGCGAGGTCGCGCACGTCGGTGAAGCGCCCCGCCTGCGCCCGGGTCGCCGCGGCGGTGAGCATCGTCTCCACCTGCGCGCGGTCGAGATGCCCGGGGAGGTGACGATCGAGCTTCGGGGATCCGACGGCGCGCGCCGGGTTCGCCTCCACCAGATCGGCACGATGCAGGAAACGGAAGAAGGAGCGCGCCGCGCTGAGCATCCGCGCGCTCGACCGCTTCGAGAGGCCTCGGCGCGCGAGCTGCGCGAGCCACGCGCGCATCGCGAGCCGGTCGATCGTCTCCCACGCCACCGTCTCGACGCCCAGGTGCCCCCGCAGGAAGGCCTGCAGCCCCTCGAGGTCGCGGCGGTACGCCGTCACGGTGTTGGGCGAGACGTCGCGCTCCTTCTCGAGGAAGGTGAGGAACGCCGCGACGGCGTCGTCCGCGGACGCGGTCACCGCACGTCCTGGGGGGACGTGTCAGGCCGCACGGCCTCGGGCACACGGAACGGCACGCGGTGGGCCTCGGCCCATGTCTGCAGGTCGGTGAGTGCGCGCGCAGCGTACCGCTCGCGCTTCACCACCTTGTCGCGCGGCGGGTCGGACAACTCGTCGATGAGGCCGAAGTTGGCGTTCATCGGCTGGAAGTGCGCCGGGTCCGCCTCGCGGAGATATCGATAGAGCGCGCCGAGCATCGTCGTGGTCGGTGGCAGGACCGCCGCCTCGCCCCGGAGGAGTCGGTCGAGATTCACCGCGGCGAGTAACCCCGTCGCGGTGCTCTCGGTATACCCCTCGACGCCGGTGAGCTGGCCGGCGAACAGCGTCGTCGGCGCGTCGCGGAGCGCGAGATGCGGCGCGAGTGTCGCGGGGGCGTTGAGATACGAATTCCGGTGGATGCTGCCGAACCGGAGGAACTCGGCCTCGGCGAGACCGGGAATCATCCGGATGACCTTCTGCTGCTCGCCGATGCGCATCCGCGTCTGGAAGCCGACGAGGTTCCACATCCGGCCCGCCGTGTCCTCGCGCCGGAGCTGCACCACCGCCCAGGGGCGCGTCCCCGTGCGCGGATCCCGCAGGCCGACGGGCTTCATCGGGCCGTGTCGCAGCGTCTCCCGCCCACGACGCGCCATCTCCTCGACGGGCATACACCCCTCGAAATACGGGACGTCGTCGAAGGCATGCGCGGTGAACTGGTCCGCGGCGATGAGCGCGTCGATGAAGGCGTCGTACTCCTCGCGTGACATCGGGCAGTTGAGATACGCCCCGCCGTCCGCCGCGCCTCCCGCCATCGTCTCCTTGTCCCAGCGCGCCTGTCGGAAGGCGACCGTGTGATCGATCGACTCCGCCGACACGACCGGCGCGATCGCATCGTAGAACGCGAGCCCGGTGACGCCGAGTCGTTCGCGGATCGCCCCCGCGAGCGCGTCACTCGTGAGCGGTCCCGTCGCGACGATACCAGGCGTGGGGAGGGTGCTGATCTCGCCGCGCTCGACGGTGATGCGCGGGTGCGCGTGCACACGGTCGTGGACGAACGCACTGAACACCTCGCGGTCGACGGCGAGCGCGGACCCCGCCGGCACGCGAGCGGCGTCGGCGGCCTCGAGCACGAGACAGCCGAAGGCACGCATCTCCGCCTTCAGCAGGCCGTGCGCGTTCGTGACCTCGGTGCTCTTGAAGGTGTTCGAGCAGACGAGCTCGGCGAGCCGATCGGTCTGGTGCGCGGGGGTGCCGCGCACGGGGCGCATCTCGTGCAGCACGACATCGTGCCCGCGCTCCGCCAACTGAAAGGCGGCCTCGCTCCCGGCGAGGCCGCCCCCGACCACGTGGATCAGCGCCACCGGGTCACCCAGCCGCCTCCGCCGTCTCCGCCGCTCCCTCCTCGGTGCCCTCACCCACGACGTCCCACTCGTTCTGGCACTTGAGGCAGCGCCGGAACGCGCCGCGCGCCTTGGTGCTCCGCGCCTCGGCGCCGGCGAAGCCGCAATCCGGGCATGCATCGGCGACGGGCTTCTCCCAGCAGACGAAGTCGCAGTTCGGGTAGTTCTCACAGCCGTAGAAGGCCTTCCCGCGCTTCTTCGACTTCCGAGCCGCGAGGTCCCCGCCGTCCTTGGGGCACTTCACCCCGGTCGGCATCGACTTGGTCCCCTTGCACTTGGGGAAGGTCGTGCAGCCGAGGAACTCGCCGCTCTTGGAGCGCCGAACGATCATCGGGGTCACCCCGCAGAGCGGGCACGGGACCTCGACGTACCGCTTCTCCTTCACCTCGCCCTTGAGCGGCCGGGTGAAGGTGCACGCCTTGGGATGGTTCTCGCAGGCCACGAACGGCCCGAAGAAGCCGCCCTTCGGCACAAGCCGCCCACCGCAGGTCGGGCACCGCTCGGCGTCGAGCCCCGAGAGATCGTGCGCCTCACGGATGAGCGCCTCCGCATCGACCGAGCCGAGCGCCTCGGAGAAGGGCGACCAGAAATCCTCGAGGACGCGCTGCCAGCGGAGCTGGCCCTCCTCGACGTGGTCGAGCTCCGCCTCCATCCGCGCGGTGAAGCCCACATCGAACTCCCGCGGGAACTGCTTCACCATCACCTTCTCGACCGACTCGCCGAGCGGCGTGGGGAAGAAGCGCCGCTGCTGCAGTTCGGCGTAGTGCCGCTCGGTCAGCGTCGAGATGATCGAGGCGTAGGTGGAGGGGCGCCCGATGCCGAGCTTCTCGAGCTCCTTCACGAGCGACGCCTCGGAGAAGCGCGGCGGCGGCTCGGTGAAGTGCTGCGAGGGGTCGATGGACCGGACGGGGACGCGCTCGCCCGCGACGATCGCCGGCAGCGCCTGCTCGTCTTCGAGCGTGCGGTGATCGCCCTCTTCGGTGGCTTCCTTGTAGATGGCGAGGAAGCCCTGGAACTTCACGACCGACCCCGTCGCGCGGAACAGGTAGCGCCCGAGGTCGAAGTCGACGGTGGTGGTATCGAACACCGCCGGCGTCATCTGGGAGGCCATGAAGCGCTGCCAGATGAGGGTATAGAGCTTGAGCTGGTCGGGCGTCAGGTACGCGGCGACCGACTCCGGGGTGCGCGCCGGATCGGTCGGCCGGATCCCCTCGTGCGCGCCCTGCGCGGCGTCACCGCCGGCGTCGGCGTAGAGCTGCGGCGCCGCCGGGAGATACGGGGCCGGGAACGACGCCTGGAGCACGGCGCGTGCCGCAGCGGCGGCCGACTCCGCCACGCGGACGTGGTCGGTACGCATGTAGGTGATGAGGCCGACCGCGCCCTCGGCACTCGAGAGCTGCACGCCTTCGTACAGGTTCTGCGCGACGCGCATCGTCCGCTTGGAGCCGAAGCCGAGCTTCTTCGCGGCCTCCTGCTGCAGGGTACTCGTGCGGAACGGCGCCTCGGGGCGCTTCCGTCGCTCGCGCTGCTTGAGGTCGGTCACATCGAAGAAGGTCCGCGCCGCGCAGTCGGCGACGATTGCCCGCGCGGCCGCCTCGGTGGAGATGACCGGCTTCGCCCCGTCGAGGTGATGCAGCTTCGCGACGAAGGGCTGCCCCTCGTGCTCGAGCCGCGCGGTGATCTTCCAATACTCCTGCGCGTTGAAGGCGCGGATCTCGCGCTCACGCTCCACGAGGAGCCGCAGCGCCACCGTCTGCACGCGCCCCGCCGAGAGCCCCTTCTTCACCGTCTTCCAGAGCACCGGGCTCGCCTTGTAGCCCACAAGGCGATCGAGCACGCGGCGCGCCTGTTGCGCATCAACCTTCTTCTGATCGATCTGCCGCGCCTCATCGAGGGCGGCACGGACCGCGTCCTTGGTGATTTCGTAGAAGAGGGCGCGCTTGATCGGCGGCGCCTTCGCCCCCGAGATCTGCGACTCCACGTGCCAGGCGATCGCCTCGCCCTCACGGTCGGGGTCGGTCGCGATGAAGACGGCCTTCGCGGTCTTCGCGGCGCTCTTCAGCTCCGCGACGGTCTTCTCCTTGCCGGGGATCGTCACGTACTGCGGCTCGAAGCCCTGCGCCGGATCGATCCCGATCTGCTTCACCGGGAGGTCACGGATGTGCCCGACGGTGGCCCGGACGAGGTACTGGTTGCCGAGGTATTTGCCGATGGTCTTCGCCTTCGCGGGCGACTCGACGATGACGAGGGACTTCCCCGCCGCGGCCTGCGCCGCCCCCTCGTCGTGCGGGAGCACCGGCTCCTCGATGACGCGCCTGGCTCGGGTCGCGGAGGTCCGCGCCGCCGATCCGGTGCCCTTCTTGGCGGCCTTCTTGGCCGCCGTCTTCTTCGGCGCCGAGGCGGATTTCGCCGCGGCCTTCTTTGACGTTTTCTTGGTGGTCGCCATTAGGTCGGCTATCCTAGTCCCCTGTTCACCCCGATGCAAGCGCTACTATAATAGCGGCGACCTCGCCCGGCGTCATCGAATCAACGCTAATCGTATGATTTGCTTGCACATAGAGACCTTTTCGGCGTGCCTCGAGCCGCGCGATTCTCTGGGCCGGATCGTCATCTCCCACCAGGGGTCGGCGCTCGGCCGACCCCGCCAGACGGTCGGCCGCGACCGCCGGGCTGACCTGCAGATGGACACCGATGAGACCGTGGCCGACGTGGCGCTGATGCGACGGGTCCTCGATCCAGCCGGCCCCCGGAGCGAGCACGACAGGCCCAGCGGCCTCCGCCAGCACCTGCGCGGTCATCCGGCGCTCCCAGGCCCGGAAGAACGCCTCACCCTGGGTGGCGAAGATCTCGGCCACCGAGATCCCTGCGGCGGCTTCAATCGCCCGGTCCAGGTCCACCGCACGCCAGCCCAGGGCGGCGGCGACGAGCGGGGCGACGGTGCTCTTCCCCGCGCCGGGGAGCCCGAGCAGGACGACGCCGCGGGGCGCGGCGGGGTCAGCGGACGCGGTCGGCGACACGCGCGAGGTAGCCGTCGACGTTGCGACGGAGCTCGCCGAGGGAATCGCCGCCGAACTTCTCCAGCATCGCATCGGCGAGGATGAGCGCGGTCATCGCCTCGGCGATGACCCCCATCGCCGGGACCGCGGTGACATCGCTGCGTTCCGCCGCCGCGGCGGCGGTCTGCCCCGTCGCCACATCCACCGTGCCGAGGGGACGCATCAGCGTCGAGATCGGCTTCATCGCCACGCGGAGGACGAGTGGTTCCCCCGTGGTCATCCCGCCCTCGAGGCCACCGGCCCGGTTCGTCCGGCGCGCGACATTGCCTCGGCGCGCGTCACCGGGGTGCGGGACGATCTCGTCGTGCACCGTCGACCCGCGGCGCGCCGCCGCGGCGAAGCCATCCCCCATCTCGACCCCCTTCACCGCCGGGATCGAGCAGAGCGCCTGGGCGAGTCGGCCATCGAGTTTGCGGTCCCAGCTCACGTGCGAGCCCAGCCCGACGGGGAGGCCGCGCACCACGACCTCGGCGACACCACCCACCGTATCGCCTTCAACCTTCGCCGCGTCGATCGCGACACGCATCGCCTCGGCCGCCACCGGATCGAGGCATCGGACGTCGGAGGCGTCCGCGGCGGCGTTGATGTCGTCCGGCAGCACCGCGAGCGCGGGGGCGTCGACGCCGGCGAGCTGCACGACGTGGCTCCCGATGGAGACCCCGAGCTCTACGAGGAGCCGGCGCGCCACCGCACCGGCTGCCACGCGGGCCGTCGTCTCGCGCGCGGAGGCGCGCTCGAGGATATCCCGTGCATCGGCGCGGTCGTACTTGAGGAGGCCGGTGAGGTCCGCGTGACCCGGGCGCACGCGCGTCAGCTGCCGACGGCGGCCCGCTGGCGCGTCATCCTCCGCACGAGGGGCGGGATCCATGATGGCTTCCCAGTTCGCCCAGTCGCGGTTGGGGACCAGCAGCGTGATGGGCGAGCCCAGCGTCTCGCCGGCGCGGATGCCCGAGAGGAACTCGACCTGATCGTGCTCGATGACCATCCGCCGACCGCGGCCGTAACCCTGCTGTCGCCGCGCGAGCTCGCCGTCGATGTGCGCGGCGAGGAGCGGGAGACCCGCGGGGACGCCCTCGAGGATCGCGAGGACGGCGGGGCCGTGGGATTCGCCCGCCGTCGTGAACCGTACCCGCCCCATCACATTCGGACCGCGCCGGCGTCGCCGGCTTACGGCGCCGGCGGCCGGACGAGGTCGCCCTCGTCCACGATGTGCGGCGTGACCAGGATCAGCAGATCCTGTTTGCGCTGCTCCTCGCGCTCCTGCCGGAAGAAGCGGCCGACCCACGGGAGATTCGAGAGGATCGGGATCCCGGAGACGAGCTTGGTGGTCTGCGTCTGGGTGAGCCCGGCGATGACCGCCGTCTCACCGTCCGCGACGAGCACTTCGTTGGTGGCGGTCCGCTCGGTGATGCTCGGCCCGGCCTCGGTGATGGAGAGGAGCGACTGCTGCGTCGCCTTGATCTTGAGCGCGATCAGGCGGTTCGATGTGACGTGCGGCGTCACGTCGAGGCCGATCCCGATCTTCTGCCGGAAGATCTGCGGCGCGACGGCCTGGATCTGGCCCGGGATCGCCGGCGGCGTGAGCAGGAAGGCCTGCTCGGTCCCGGCGAACAGGGTGGCCTCGCGATTGTCGATCGTCGTCGTGCTCGGCTCCGCCTGGATGTCGGAGAGCTGCTGCGTGGTGAGCGCGTCGAGGAACGTCGTCAGGTTGTTCCCGCCGATCGCCATCGTGTAGATGAGCGAGAGGGCGGAGGAGCTGCGGAAGAGCCGGTTCGCGTTCGCGACGCCGGAGAAGGCGTCGCCGCCCAGGGCGACGGTGAAGTTCCCGCCACCCGCGACGCGCGGGAGGAGCGCGTTCTGGAAGTTGGGGACCGCCGCATTCGCCGCGGTCCCCACGTCGTAGCTGAGGCCGAGCTCCTCGGTGGCCGACCGATCGACGGAGATGATCTTCGCGCGAATCGCGATCTGCGGGGTGCGACGGTCGAGCTCCTTCACGTAGCGTACGATCTCCGGGAGGCGCGAGACCGTCTCGGTGATGATGACGCTGTTCGTCTTGGCATCGACGGCCACCGTGCCGCGGCCGCACGAACCGGGAGCCGGGGCAGCGGCCGCACCGGGCGGGGCGTCGGGCGCCGCCTCGGCGCCGGCCGCCGTCGAGCAGACCGCAAGGAGCGTGCGGAGCGTCGTGGCGAGGTCGATCGCCGTCGCGTAGTTGATGGAGACGATCTGCGAGACGAGCGGCTCGGTCGCCGAGCGCTTCGAGATGTTGTCGTAGGTGTCGATCGTGATGATCCCCGTGGTGTCCTCCACCGCGGAGAACCCGTACGCCTGCAGGATCTTCTGGAGGGCGACGTCCCACGCCTGCCCCGCGATCTCCGCCGTCACCGACGCCTCGACCGTCGGGCCGGTGATGAACGTCTTGCCGGAGACCGAGGCGAAGGCAGCGATCACCTCGCGGATCGGCATGTCGACGAACGAGAAGTTCGCGCGGGCGGCCTGGGTGCGCTGCTGGGCGGGCGTCGGGGCCTCGATCGTCGGTGCAGCCGTCGGGGTCGGGGCCGCGACCGCGGTGCCGACCGATGCGCCCGGCAGGCCCTCCACCGCGATGCGCAGCTCGCCGGCGCCGCGCACGATGCGGTACCCCCGCTCGCGATCGAGGTCCACGACCACGCGGACGACCGACGCGGCGTATTGGGCGAGGCGGACGTTCGTCACCCCCCCGCGGGCCACGCGGTCATAGCTGACCCCGCTGCGCATCTCGGCACCCCGCAGGTCGACCACGATCCGGTGCGGGTCGGTGAGGCGAAAATCGCTGACGGTCACGTCCCCATCGAGGGCCAGGACGACGTCGGTGCCGGCGGCGCCGACCTCGACGCGGATGGCGGTCACGGCGGCGTCGGCGGTGGCGGCCGACAGCGGCGCGCCGAACGCAGACAAGAGGGCGAGCGTAGCGGTGGCGACGATGGTACGCCTCATGGCGTCTTCTCCCGACTCGGGGCTTGGAGCATCAGGGTCTCCTGACGCGAGAATCCGAATTCATCAATCACGAGCACGACTTCCCGCGGACGGATCGCGCCGACGCGCACCCGTCCGAAGACCGAGCCCACCCGGGCCCGATACAGCTGGGAGGTCGAGACGTCCTTCAGGAGCGCGATGGAGTTCCGACCCGCCGGGTCGATGATCACCCCGGTGAGCGCGAGATCCTCGACGAGCGGACGAATGTCCCCCGTCGCGATGAGCGAGGCGAAGGGATCGCGTCGCCCCGCCCGATTGTACGTGAACGTCTCACGGGCGAAGATGAGCCGCCCGGCGGAATCCTTTGGGAACTCCCGGAGCTTCGGTGCGGCCGGCGCGGGCGCAGCCGCAGGGGCCTGGGCCGGGAGCACCGCGGGGCATGGCAGGATCAGGCACGCGGCGAGGAGGAGTCGGCGCACGGTCATCGCGACGCCCTCGCTGTGTCCGCGTGCGCCACGTACGTCTCGATGTCGAACGTCGCGTTGAGCTCGCGGCGGGCGGGATCGATCGGCGCCGCCGTGGCGGCGGTGCGCGCCGCCGCCTCCACGAGCGTGACGTTCGTCGGCACGATGATCCGCGGCAGCCCGCCGATGGCGGTCAGCAGTGTCGTGATCTCATGGAACGATCCGCGCACCGACATCTTGAATCGGTAGGTGTCGAACTGCGCCCCCGTGGTCGTCTGACCGGGCTGGAAGTTCGAGAATTCCAAGCCAGCCCGACGGGCGGCGACATTGATCTGATCGAGGAGCGCGGGCACCTCACTCCCCGTCGGGATCAACGTCCGGATGACCTGGAGGCTCTGCACCATCTGGTCCGCCTCGGCCCGGATCTCCGCGACCGATCCACGGGTGACGGCGGCACGGGCGCGTGTGTTCGCGGTCTCGAGCGCCTCGACCGCCGTCCGCGACTCCTGCAGTTCGAGCGCCTTCGGGCTGTACATGAAGTTCCAATACGCGACGGCCCCGACGATCCCGAGGATCCCCACGAGCAGCATCGCCTGGTCCCGCTGACTGGTCGGCATGCTAGGCATCGCTCATCTCACCGTGAGTGGCAGCGGCACGGTCGGCACCAGCGCCGGGTCCGGACGTTCGTAGCTCAGGTCGAGCGTGAACTCCGTGACCTCCTTCCCTTCGACCGTCGCGACCGCGGAGACGGCGAGCGTCACATTCGAGAGGAACGGAGAGTCCTCAAGCTGCTTCATGAATTGCGTCAGCGCCTGGATGTTGACGGTCACGCCGATCACGCGGATCGCGAGGGTCGGCATCTCGCCGGCCGCGAGCTGCTCGGCGGAGAGCGCCGTCGCCGCCCCGGCCGGCGCGATCGATCGCAGCCACGTATAGGTCGGGAGCGCACGGGAGACCTCGTCGAGGACGTGCGCCCAGACGAAGCGCTCCCCATCCACGGCGGCGATCACCGACATCTGACCGAGGACGGAGTCGCGGCGGGCCTCGGCCGACCGAATCTGGTTCACGACGTCCGCGTACCGCGTGCTGTCGGCCCGCGTCTGCTCGATCAGCTCGGCGAGGCGCGCAGCGGACCGCTGCTGGACGAGCGCCATCGATCCCGTGCTGACCCCGCCGAGCAGGATGCCGCCGATCGCGACCGCGAGCCACGGGTCCGTGATGGCCCTGCGCACCACGTCGAGCACGGCGGCGAGGCTCAGACCGACACCGGCGCCGCGCTTCTGCGACCGACCACCCGGCAGGAGATTGACTTCGATCATTGTCCGCGGCTCAGCTGTGCTGGCGCATGGCCAACCCGAGGGAGAGGAGGAGGAGCGGCGCGACCTCATCCGTGACCAGCGCTTCGAAGGCCCCGTCGCGGACGGTCAACCCCTCAAGCGGGTTCGCGAGGAGGACCGGGACGCCGAGTCGCGCACCGAGGACGTCGAGGAGCCCAGCTGCCCGCGCACCGCCGCCCGTGAGGTAGACACTTCGGATCTGCGCGCCCGAGCGCGAGGACGACGCGAGGAACGCCGCCGCGCGCTCGACCCCCACCGCGATCTCCTCGCCGCGAATGGCGAGCACCGCGTCCAGGTCGTCGTTACGCTGGGCGGACTCGATGATGGCCGCCGCCTGATCCCCACCGAGGCCACGATCCCGCTGCAGATCCTCGCGGAACCGACGCGTGCCGACGAGCAGGTCACGCGTGAGGACCGGCACCCCATCGTCGACGAGATTGATGTTGGTCACGTCGTGCCCGACGTTGACGAGCGCCACCGTACCCATCATCGCCTCAGGGTGCGCGCGCTCGAAGGCGTTGTGCAGGGCGAAGGCGTCCACGTCGATCACCGCCGGCGTGAGTCCCGCGTCCGCGAGGAGACGCATCTTCGCCTCGACGAGGTCGCGCTTCGCGGCGACGAGGAGGACCTCCATCTGGTCGGCGTCACCCTCCGGATCGAGGATCTGGAAGTCGAGCTCGACGGACTCCATATCGAAGGGCACGTGCTGCTCCGCCTCCCAGCGCATCAGCTCACGCGCCTGGGTCTCCTTCACGCGGTCGATCTGGATCTTCTTCACGATCACGTCGCGCCCCCCGACCGCCGCCACGACGCGGGGTCCCGTGACGCCGGCGGCCTGGAGCGCCGCGGTGATGGCGTCAGCGACGATCCCGCCATCCATGACCTCGCCCTCGACGATCGCGTCGGAGAGGACGGGCATCAGGGCGACGCGGACGAGCTCGGGGCCGGTCGGCGTGTGCTCGACGACGACGACCTTGATGAGGCCGGAACCGACGTCGAGCCCGATGGTGCGCTTCTTGCGGCCGAAGAGTGCCATTTCAACGATAAGGGGGACTGGGTAATCAACTCGTACAATACGGCTTCAGCGAGCCGGAGGTAACCCGGGCAGGAGGTGTACGATCGGTCGGCCTCCGGCGTCGGTGCGCGGCGGACCAGCGGTCCCCAGCCACTCTCCCTCCTGCCAGAGTCCGCCGGCGCCCCCGACCCCCCACCGCACGCGCCAGACCCCGGTGGCCACCGCTGTCACCTCCCAGCGGCCCACGAGGCGGTTCGCCGTGAGGAGGGTCCCGGTGGTCACGGCCTCCCCGGCCGCTGGCACCACGGCCCGTTGGGCGGCTCGTTCAACTTCCGCGGCGGCAAAGTCGACGGCGACACGATTCCACGCGACTCGCGCCGCTTGCTGCGTCCACGTCAGCCACATCGCGCCCCACGCGACGAGCACGAGGAGGACGGAGGCGACGCCGAGCACGAGGATCAGGACCGCCCCGCGCCGGCGCCTCAGCATCGGCCGGCGAGCCGCCAGCGGACGGCGGTCGCCCCGGCAGGGCGCACTCCCAGTTCGAGGCCGCACACCACCTGTCGGACCTGAAATCCACCGTCCGACGGCGCGCGGATCGGCCCGGCGACCGGCTGGGCGGGCTCGCATCGCTCCGCGCAGCGGCGGACCCCGAGCATCCAGCTGCCGTCCGAGGACCGATACGGCACCAGCCGCGTCTGTGCGGTGACGCGCAGGAGGAGGCGTGCGGTGTCCGTCGCGACGCATCCAAGGCCATCGGGCACGACCCGCATCGGTTCGGCGGCTCGCCAGACCAGCGAGTCCCTGCCCTCGGTCGTCACGGTACGCACCAAGACGACCCATCGGTCGCCCGGAGCGGGCGCCAGGACGTCGGTGCGGATGGGCGCCGCGGTGCCGTCTCGGCAGGGGATCACATCGGTGACCAGGGACACGAGGTCCACCGCCGTGTCGCCGAGCACCGCGATGACGACGGCCGCTTCGATGAGCGCGCCCGCGACCGCGAGCGCCTCCTGCGCCACCGCCTCCGCGCGCGCGTTCGCCGCCCCCACCGCCGCCGCGCGCCCCACGTGCCGAAGAAGCGCGACCGCCGCCAGCGAAAGCAGGCTGGCGATGGCGGAAGCGACCAGCAGTTCCACGAGCGACATCCCAGGCCGCGAGCGGCTCACGGGCACGGGAGCACGCTCCGGAGCGTCCCGCGGCGGACGGCGGCCGGCGCATCACCGGGCCACGCGATCGCGCTGAGCCGACCGCTATCGGCCCCAATCGACCAGCGGAACGTGATGCCACCGGCGCGAATCTGCGCAGGGGACGCGGGCGTCATCGCACAGGGCGCCCGCCTGAAGCGGCGCAGCAGGTCCTCGACCTCCACGGACGCGCGACGCCATCGTGCGGAGCGCCCGGCGATGGTGACCAGGACCGTGCTCGAACGCGCGGTTGCAAGGAGCACCGCGACGGCCAGCGTGGTGGCGATGACGACCTCGATCAACGTGAAGGCCCGGCGGCGTGGCATGCCGGACGATGGGGTGATCGACCCGCGCGGCGCTCTCGGCGAACCGCGACCGGGGTGAAAAGATCGCGGGGGTCAGGCCGTCTGGCCTGACCCCCGCGGGTACGCAGAACGCTCCGAACTGTTAATTACAGAAAGGGACGCCGTCGCTGGCCGGGGTGGTCGCGGCGAAACCATAAAAGACCGTGCAGGTCAATCCGCCCGCCTTCGTGAGCTCGAAGCTGAGCGTCGTGGCGCCAGCTGCGCTCGCCGAGATGGTTACGCCGGTGGAGGGCCGCCAGCCGCCGAGACGCGACGTGTCAGCCGTATAGGACGACGAATCGCTGAAATACGTCTCCTGAGCGGACAAGAGGTTCCGGAGATCGGACTTCATCCCAGCCTGATTCGCCTTATCACGGGTCGCACCGAACTTCGGGATGGCGATGGCGGCGAGGATGCCGATGATGACCACGACGATCAAAAGCTCGATCAGGGTAAAGCCGCGACGACGGGCCATCGGTCTGTGACCTCCAAAAGGGTGGCAACGGGTCAAGCACAATCTTCTTCCTTCGCAAGTTTAGGGCGTTTTCGTCCAGCGGGCAACCCCGGGAGACTGCTGTGCACGAGGAGCGACAACACTACCCGGAACCGCCAGGTCCCTTGGAAAGAGCCGGCGGATCGCCCCGTCGTCATCGACCGCATACGTCAACGGCACCGCGTCCTCAGATTGGTGCAAAGCGAGCACCGAATCGCCCGTCCGCGCTAGGATGCGCAGCGGCTCCCGCTCCAACCCTGCCGCGAGCGCGTCCTGGACGACCCGCCTCCCCTCCCGCACACGCCCGAGCCGATAGAGACAGGCCACCCGAGTGAGATGGGCTGACAAGAGGGGGACGCCGAACGGTACATGCACGAGGACCTCGACCGCTTCGACACAACGCTCCTGCCGATACAGTGCTCGGCCCAAGCCGAACATGACCAGAGGATCGTTCGGGACCAGGCCATCCGCAATCCTGAAGTGGTCCTCCGCCTCCCGGACGCGACCCACCTTCAGCAGCAACCCGCCTATCGCGCGCTCCAAGCGGAAGTTCGGCGGCGAATCGACATAACTCGCCGCGAACAGCGTGGGGGTGTCGAACCAGTCCCGCTGCCGCGTCGCGCTCCGCATCGCGAACGCGGCGACGAGGCAACCGAGCCCCAGCCCGACTCCGCGTGCCGTGAGGATCCCGACGTGTGCGCTGTACCGTCGCCACGCGGCGTCTGCGATGAGGCCAAGCGTCACCAGCACTCCGACGCTCGGGATCAGAAGGGTCCGTTCGGCGACCAGGATCCCGGTCGGAAACACGAGATTCGAGATCGGCAGCATGGTCAGTGGCACCCAGAGCACCGGAACCGTCGCCAGTCGTCGTCGCCACGCGAAGCGGACGGCGATGACGCCCAGCAGGGCCAGCAGCGTGACGGCCCAGACGTGGTCGAGCGAGGGTGTAGCCCGCGCCGGCAGGAAGGGCGGGGAGTAATCCGCGTAGAGCTTGAAGGGCCAGACGAACAAGCGCGCGTACGTCGGAATGAAACCGAGGGCGACGTTCACGCGCTCCAGGGTCGTGAGCCCCGAGAGCGCGAAGTGCGGCTCATCGCCGGTCATCCGACCGAGCACGATGAGACGGACCGCGAAATAGATGCCGGCCAGGTACCAACAGCAGCGCAACAGCACCGCCACGCGTCTGCGAAACGCTTGTGTCCAGCTCCCATGCTGCGGATGGAACCACCAAAACAGCGTCAGCAAAGCGGGAAGGACGATGCCCGACTCCTTCGACAATAAGGCGCAGACCACCCCACCGCACACGCCGAGGACTCCAACGCGCGTCATGCGGGCCGTCGCCAGTAACGCCAGGAAGGCGAGTGAGGCCGTCATGATACCGAGGCCCGCCCAGAGCTCTGCCTGACCGACACCGTTGGCGACCGCCTCAACGTGCACCGGGTGCGACGCCCAGAGGGCTCCGACCAGCAGGGCGGTCTGCACTCGCAGCACATACCGGGCCAAGCGAAGCACCTGCAGGGAGAGCACGGCGTAGAGCAGCAGATTCACCGCGTGAAAGACCCACGGATCCCCGGAGCCAACCCTCCACTGGAGCGCCCACGCCCCTTCAACCCAGGGACGATAAAGCGATCCTCCGGCCCCCCAGCCCCAATACGGCGTCGACAGATAGTGGAACGGCCCCTGGAGCTGAAGCACGCTGGGATTGCCTTGGATCATCACGACATCGTCGTACGCGAAGCCGTTCCCCAACCCCGTCGCCGAGCTCGCCAGCACCACCAGCACCACCAGCAGCGCGCCCCAGTCAGCCCGTCGCCACCACGGCGCCCGCTCGGCGGGGGGCCCCACGACCACGCCCCCCCCCGCGCCCACCAACTCCTCGCGCACCATCACGCCCACAAATTGAACCGCAGGATGTGCCAGATCGCCGCGACACCATCCCGCCAACTGATCTTCTTCCCCTCGGCGTACGTCCGCCCGCTGTAGGAGATCGGCACTTCGTAGATCCGGGCCCTCGCCTGCACCAGCCGCGCCGTGACCTCGGGCTCGAAGCCAAAGCGGTCCGAGGTGAGCGGGAGCGACCGGGCAAGGTCGCCGCGGATCGCTTTGTAGCAGGTCTCCATGTCGGTGAGGTTCACGTTCGTGAGCATGTTGCTCAGCAGCGTGAGCACCTGGTTGCCGACGGAGTGCCAGAAGTAGAGCACCCGGTGCGGCCCGCCGAGGAAGCGCGACCCGAAGACGGCGTCCGCCTTCCCCGCGGCGATGGGGGCGAGGAGGCCGGGCCAGTCGACCGGATCGTATTCGAGGTCGGCGTCCTGCATGATGACGACGTCGCCGGTGCTCGCGGCGAGCGCGGTGCGGATCGCGGCTCCCTTCCCGCGGTTCCGCTCGTGCCGCACCAGCACGTCGATCCGCCCCGCGGCGTGCAACGCCGCGAGCCGCTCCCCGGTCCCGTCCGTCGAGGCGTCGTCCACGCAAACGACCTCCTTGGGGATCGGCACCGCGTGCACCGCGTCGAGGATGCGGTCGATCGTCGCCCGCTCGTTGTAGACGGGGATGAGCACCGAGAGCCGGGTGATGCCGTCGATCACTTCGTTCCCTCGTAGCGCGCGAGTTTGCGGTGGAGCGTGGAGGGGTCGATGCCGAGCGCCTCGGCCGCCCGCGTCTTGTTCCCCTGCTCCTGCTGCAGGACCCAGAAGATGTAGGCGCGCTCGACGAGTTCCAAGGTGGGATTCCGGATCGTGCGCTCCTCCGCCAACGGGGCCGGCGCGCGCGTCAGCACGCGCTCCGGCAGCGCCGCCGCCTCGACCACCGGCCCCGGCGCGAGGATCATCGCCCGCTCGATCGCGTTCTCCAGCTCACGCACATTCCCCGGCCACGCGTAGGCGCGCATCGCCTCGGCGGCCGCGTCCGAGAGGAGCTTCGGCGCCACCCCCTTCTGCACCGCGGCCCGCCGGAGGAAATGGTCCGCCAGCAGCAGGATGTCATCCGCGCGCTCCCGCAGCGGCGGGAGGTGGATCGCGATCACGTTAAGGCGATAGAAGAGGTCCTGCCGGAACCGCCCCTGCTGGATCTCTGCCTCGAGGTCACGGTTCGTCGCCGCGACGATGCGCGTATCGATCGGCCGCGGCTCCGTCGCACCGACCGGGATCACCTCACGGTGCTGCAGCACCCGCAGCAGCTTCACCTGCGTCGCAGGGGTCGTCTCGCCGATCTCGTCGAGGAAGAAACTCCCGCCTGCGGCGGCGGCGAAGAGCCCCTCGGCATCCTTCACCGCCCCGGTGAACGAGCCCTTCACGTGACCGAAGAGTTCGCTCTCGAGCAACCCTTCGGGAAGCGCGCCGCAGTTCACGGTCTGAAAGGTCGACGACGCCCGATCCGAGAGCGCGTGGATGTAGCGGGCGACGACCTCCTTGCCGGTCCCGGATTCCCCAGTGAGCAGCACCGTCGACTCCGTCGGCGCGACCGCCTCCGCGAGCCGCAACACCTCCTGCCATCCGCGGTTGGCGCCGATGGGGGGCTCCGCCGAACGGCGCGTCTGCCGCGCGATCTCCTGCTTGAGGTGCCGATTCTCGGTGCGCAGCTGTCGATGCTCCGCCGCGCGCCGGAGGATCGCGAGGAGTTCATCGTTGCGGAACGGCTTCTGGATGTAGTAGAAGGCGCCCGCGTTCACCGCCTGCATCGCGGACTGCAGCGATGCCTGCGCGGTCATCAGGATGACGGGGAGTTCCGGGTCGCGGACGCGGGCCGCCTCGAGCACTTGGACGCCGTCCACGACCGGCATCCGGATGTCGGTGAGTACGATGTCCGGGAGCGCGCCCGCGAGCACATCGAGCGCCGCGCGCCCGCCGTGCGCGCAGACCGGGGTGAACCCCTCGCTGCGCAGGAGGATCTCCAAGGTCTGCAAGATCCCGGATTCGTCGTCGACGACGAGGACGGTCGGGCGTACGGTGGTGTCGCTCACGGGAGGCCTCCGAGGGGCCCGGCGATGGTGGGAAGGAGGACGCGGAACCGCGACCCCGCGCCGACGCGGTCGACGAGGATCGTGCCGCCGAGGGACTCGACGGCGCGGTGGACGATGGCGAGCCCGAGCCCCGTGCCCTTGGCCTTCGTGGTGGTGAAGGGCTCGAAGAGCCGATCACGCATCTCGGCGGGGATTCCGCCCCCCTGATCCTCGACATCGAGCGCGAGCGCACCAACGGGGAACCGCAGCCCGATAGGGAGCTCCGCGGTCCGGAGCGGTCCGAGGGAGACGTGCACCACCCCCGCCTGGGGCGAGGCCTGCACGGCGTTGAGGACGAGATTGGAGGTGAGTCGGTGCACCAGATCGGCGTCCGCCTCGGCGTAGATCGGCCCAGGCGCGAGCCGCACGTCGATCCGCACGCCGGCGGGTCGGTCGGGGTGCGCGTCGACGAGCGCGATGGCACCCTCCACGGCGGGGCGGATGTCGATGCGACCCAACCGGGCCTGCGGCACCCGCGCGAAATCGAGGAACTCGGTGAGCAACCGGGCGAGTCGCTCCGACTCGCGGACCATCAGGTCGCTCAGCACCCGCACATCCCCCGCCGGCGGCGCGGCGCGCCCCACCTGCTCGGCCGCGCTCTGGATACTCGCGAGGGGATTCTTGATCTCGTGCGCGAGCGAGGCACCGATCTCCGCGACCGATTCCAACCGCAGCGTCCGCGTCCGGAGTTCATCGACACGGATCGCATCCGCGATGTCCTGGATGATCGCCGTGACCGATTCGAGCTCCCCCTGTTCCCCGCGCACGACCGACGTGGTCACGCCGATCGGGATCACCTGCCCGTCGGGTCGCCGGACCTCGGTTCGGAGACTCGCCGCATCGGGGGCCTCGAGGTCGATCAACGCGAGGTGGATTTCTGGGGCCACGCCGGCGAGCAGATCATCGACCCGCTCCCCCGCCCGCTCGGCGAGCGGGACACCGAGGAGGGCGGCGGCGGCGGGGTTCGCATAGGTGAGCCGCCCGGCGCCGTCGACGGTGAGGACGCCGGCACGCACGTTCGCGAGGATCCCCGCTGCACGCCGCTGCATCCGCGCGAGCTCCACCTCGAGACGCGCCCGCCCCACCCCCGCCACCTGGAGCCGCGTCGCGATCGCCCCCGTGCCGAACGCGACGGCGATGAAGACGAGCAGCTGCAGCACGAGGGTCGCATCGATCGCCCCCTGCGACAGCAGGAGGGCGTCTCCGACGAAGAGGGCGCTCGCGAGCGCCGCGAGCAGCAGCGACCCCCCGATCGGCAGCAGGAGCGCCGCCGCGCTCATCCACAGGATGTACAGCGCCGAGAGCTGCGACGCGCCGCCGCCCGTGAGGTGGACCGCCTCCGTCAGCAGGAGGAAATCGTGGATGAACTGCGCGTACAGGAACCCCGGCGTCACGGCCTCGCCGCGCAACTCCGTCCAGCTGATGGAGATCGCGGTCAGGACGACGGAGGTGACGACCGGGATCGACGCGAGGGTGCCACGCCAACCATCCGGCACCTCAGGCGAGAGGAGCGCGACGATGAAGATGCCGAACGCGACGACTTGACGGAGGATGAACATCCACCGCAGGATGACCTGTCGGTCGAGCCATCGGCCGACCGGATCGTGCTCAGGAAACTGGTTCACGTCGGCCCGGAATCACAGTGAAGTATTGCAAATCGCAACATACCAAATGACGCATTATCCGTCAGCTCGCGCAACCCCGGATGGCCCGTGACCCGCACCGGCTCCTGGACCGACGACGGTCGGCTGGCCGTCAGCGCCCGACTCAGCATCCCCGCGGACGAACTCAACATCCGGGCCTCCCGCGCGGGCGGGCCGGGAGGGCAGCACGTCAACACGACGAGCTCCCGGATCGAGGTCACCTGGACCATCCCGCACGCCCGATGCCTGTCCGACGCGCAGCGCGAACGCCTCCTGACACGACTCGCCTCGCGGCTCGATACCACGGGCACCATCCGCATCGTCGCGGCAGAGACACGGAGTCAGCAACAGAACCGCGAGCGGGCGCTCACCCGCCTCGCGGAGACCGTCCGAGACGCACTCGTGGTCCCGAAGGTGCGGCGCCCCACCGCCCCGACGCGCGCCTCGATCGCGCGCACCCGGGAGGCGAAGGCGCGGCGCGGCGAACGGAAGCGCGACCGCCGGTGGCGCCCGGACGAGTGAGGGGCCCCGATACCGACGCTACTTCGCGTCGCGGCGCGGTCCGCCGCGCAGGGTGACGCCGATCGTGATGGTGTAGAGGTCGGCCAGCGACTCCCGCGGTGAGAGGACCACCTCCCCGGACGGGAGCTCGGTGATGTCCCCGGGCGTCAGATAACGCACCGCACGCCCGTGCCAGGTCCGCCGCACCCCGAGGTCGAGGACCGCCTGACGCCCACGCAGCGGCAGGTACGCCCCACCGTAGACCGTCCGCGCGACGGTCGCATCGCTGAGGTTCGTCGTGGTCGCGAACGGCTCCGCGTCGCTGTTCGACCCATTCACCGACGTCGACGTCGTGAACGACCCGAAGCCGAGCTGTACCCCGGCGTACGGCGTGAACTGCCCCGAGGGCATCCCGAGCTGCACCCCGATGGCGCCGGAGAAGATCGCGTTGGTGGTCGTGACGTCCACATCGACGAGCGACAGCGCCCCCGACCCGAGCGGCACGCGACGCGTCTCCGCCCCATAGATCTGCACGCCGAGGTCGGCGCGGAAGCCGAGCATCTCATCGAAGGCCCAGAGCACCCCGCCGCCGACGCCACCGGCCATCGTGACATTCTGCGCGAAGGCCCCGGTCGGCACGCCGATCTGCAGCTGCAGCGGGACCGCGATGTCACGCGGCAGGGACGAGACATCAGACTCCTGCGCGCGGAGCGGGGCGAGGGCACTCCACAGCAGGAGCACACCGAGACGGGTCAGCAGTCGGGACATCACGGACTCCGGGAGGGGCGCGGCGCACGCTCGGGCGCGCCGCGAGGTGAAGGCGATGCGCTAGTCTACGGCGTAGCCGGGCGGTCCGTGACGAGCCGAAGCGCCTCCGGCGTCCCGAGCGCGGCGACGAGCGCCCCGATGGCCTGCGCGCGCCGCGCCACGAGCTGCGCCTCGCGCAGGCGCTCATCCAGCAGGGCCCGCTCGCGCAGGTTCACGACGAGGAGCGAGGTCTCGCCCAGCTCGAAGCGTCGTTGCTCGGCGCGCAGCACGGCCTCCGCGGCGGCGACCACACGCCGCTGCCCCTCAGCCTGTCGCTCGATGGCCGCCAGATCGACCTCCGCCCGCTCGATCGCCAGCTCCACCTCGCGCACCAGCCGGTCCCGTTCCCACGCGAGCTGCCGCGCCCGGTCCTGCGCCGCCCGGTAGCGCGCCCATTCCCGACGCCCGTACAACGGCGCCCGTACCCCGAGCGACGCCTTGTAGTCGGTGCCGGCTCCCGCGCGCAGGGCATCGATCTCCGTCCCGGCCGCGAGGCTCGCCACGTCGAGGCTCGCCGACGGCAGCACCTGCGTCGCCGTGAGCCGCCGCTGCGCCTCCGCCTGCAGGACGCGCGCGCGCGCCTGCGCGACGAGCGGATGCCCTGCCGCCAACCGACGGCGCGCCGCCGGCCCGTTCGCCAGGGCCGACGGCATCACGACACCCGGGTGCCGTGTGGTGCCGAGCGAATCGGGAGACCCATCGGGTCGCCAGAGGAAGGTGGCCGCCACGAGCCGTGCCCCGATCGCGGCCGCGTCGGCCTCGATCGACTGCACCCGACGCCGCTCGTACTCCCCCCACGCCTCGACGGAGTCGATCGCCGCCGCGTCGCCGGCGAGGACCCGCCGCCGTGTCGCATCGAGCCGGAACTGCGCGAGGGTCACCCCCTCCGCCGCGATCCGCGCGCGCGCCGACGCCTCGGCCCAGCTCCCCCAGTCCCGCGCCGCCTGCTGGACGAGCCGACCGACCGCGCCGAGACGCTCTGCCTCAGCCGCATCGTCCGCGAGCTCCGCCTGCCGTAGCGCGGTGCGCCGCTCATCCGTGAGGAGGCGCCCACCGATCGGCAGGCTCACGCCGGCCGAGAGGAGACCGGTGCCCGGCGTCTTCCGCTCGGGATTGATGATCTCCCCCGCCGCGTTCTCCCAGCCGAGCTTGAAATCGAGACCCCACGGTGTCGGCACCGTGAGGCGCGCGTCGAACTCGTCGTAGTAGCCGACGCCGTTGAAACGCTTGAGGTCCCAGACGGCCGTGACCACCGGATCGAATCCGCCACGGGCCGCCCGCAGGTCGGCCGCGACCTGCCGTCGCGCGAGCGACGCCTGCTGCGCGGTGGGATGATGCGCGACCACCTGCGCGAGGAACGCGGGGAGCGCGAGGGAGTCCTGCGCCGCGAGCGGCGTGGTCACGGCGACGAGCGCCGCCACGATCCAGCGAGCGGCGCGGGTCACTTCACGCCCTTCGGTGCCGCCGCCTCCGGCAACGCCGGCGGGAAGCCGTTGAGCAGCCGCCAGAGCTCGAAGCCCACGCGCACCTCGCGGAGCAGCGCCCACCCACGTGCGCCGGAGCCCATCCGGAGCGCCTCGGGCCACACCTCGTCGGCCGCGTCCGCCGTGACGAGCACGCGGTACGAGCCGTCGGGCTGCGCGACGGCGTCGACCACCGCCACGCGTCCGCCGAAGGTGCCGACCGCGACGCTCGGCCACCCGCTGAACTGCACGGCGGGCCAGCCGTCGAACTCGAGCCGCACCGCATCGCCGATGCGGAGGAGGGGGACGTCACGCGCGCGCACCTGGAGCGCGACCGCGAGGGTCGGCGTCTCCGGCTGCACCGACGCGACCGCCTCGCCGTCCTTCACGATCTCGCCGACCCCGCCCCGCAACGCCTGCACCACGACGCCATCGCGCGGCGCGCGCACCACCAAGAGTGCCTGCCGCTCCGAGAGGTTCGACCGCCCGGTCGCGAGCTTCGCCACGTCCACCTCGCCCTCGGCAACGTCGGCGAGGGTCGCGCTGCGATCCGCATCGATCTTGGCGAGCTTCTCCAGGTAATCGACGTCCACGCCGGCGCGCTCCGCGCGCGCCGTCAGCAGCGCCGCCTCTTGCTCCTGTGCGAGGGCCGTGGCCCGCTGTGCACGCTGCCGCGCGAGCTCGAGCTCCGCCCGCGAGCGGAGCCCCTCACCCTCGAGCCCCGCGGCGCGCGACGCCTGCACCGTCGCGATCGAATCCTCGAGGCGTGCGGCGCGCAACGTCGCCGTGAGCTGCGAGACCTTGTTGTCGGCCCGTACCCGCGCGAACCGCCACGCCGAGTCGACCGCCGCGCGCTGTCGCGCGAGCGCCTCCGCCTTGTCGCGCTTGTCGAGGACCGCCTGCTGCTTCTGCGCGAGCTGCACCTCGGTGCGGGCGAGCGCCTGCGGATCGAGGTAGCTCTCCTTCACCTCGGCGAGCGCGACGAGGGGATCGCCGGCGCGTACCCGCTGCCCCTCGGCCACATACCAGCGCACGATGCGCCCGCCGACCGTCGCGACCGCCTCCTGCGGTCGCTCCATCGGGTCGAGCGCGGTGACCTCACCGAACGCCTGGACGTTCTGCTGCCACGGGAGGAGCAGGACCAGGAGTGCGGTGACGCCCATCCCCACGAACCAGCGGCGGAGATTGTGATACGACGGCGTGGCCCCGAGGAGCCGCACGCTGTCGAGTCGGCGCCCCGCGGTCGCGAGGGGATCGAGGTTGGCACCCATCAGCCGGCGCTCCGAGCGGAAGGGAGGAGCGCGGCCACTTCGGGAAGCCGCATCACGACGGCCCATGGGGCATCGGCGACCACCGCACCGGCTCGCAGGACGAGGACGCGGTCACAGGCGGCGAGGAGATCGCGCGTGTGCGAGACCACGAGGAGCGTCCAGGGTGCGTCGGCGGCGGTGAGCACATCGATGAGTTCCTGCCGCGCCGACGGCTCGACCGTGGAGAGGCACTCGTCGATCAGCAGGAGGCGCGGACGGGTGACGATCGCCCGCGCGAGCAGCAGGCGCACACGGAGCGTCGACGGGAGACCGCGCCCGCCGTTCTCGACGAGCGTCCGGAGACCGGCCGGCAGACGCTGCACCTGCGCGTGGGCCCCGACCCGATCGAGCGCCGCGACGACGGCGGCGGCATCGATACCCGACCGACCGAGGCTGATGTTGTCCTCCAGGGTCCCCTCGAACAGGCCCGCCCCACCCAGCACGAGCCCGACACGGTCGCGGATCGACGCCGGCTCGAGGTCGCGGAGGGTCAGGTCATCGAGCAAGACGGTCCCCTCGGTGCCCTCCAGCAGCCCCGCAAGCGCCGCGAGCAGCGTCGTCTCGCCGGAGCCATCGGGCCCCGTGATGGCGACGCGCGCGCCCGGCGCCAGTCGGAAGGCGATGTTCGAGAGCGCCGGGCGGTCGGCGTCCGGATAGCTGTAGCTGAGCCCCTCGACCTCGAGCGACGCCCCCGTCTCCCCCGCGGGGAGGGGAAGTCCCTGCGTCGACTCGAGCGGGAGATCCGTGACCGCACCGAGCTTGTCGACCGAGGTGAGCACATCGTAGACCTCGGCGAGCGAGCCGACGAGCTTCTCGATCCCCGCGAGCACGGTGACGATCACCAACTCCGCGGCGACGAACTGCCCGAGGGTGATCTGCCGGTCGATGACGAGGAGGCTGCCGAGGATCAGCAGCGCGCCCGTGACGAGCGTCTTGAACCCGATCGCCGCCATCGCCTGGATCACGAGCACCCGGAAGTGCCGCTCACGATAGTGCAGATAGCCGGCGACCTGCCCATCCATCCGCTCGAGCGCGGGGGTCGCACGGCCGGCGGCCTTGAAGGCAACAACGGAGCGCGCCACCTCCTCGAGCCAGTGCGCGGTGCGGTACTTGTACGCGCTCTCCATCTGGCTCGTCTCGAGCCCGCGCGGGCCAGTGAGTCGAAGGATGAGCCAGAGGAGCCCCACGAGCCCGAGCCCGAAGAGCGTGAAGTACGGATGGTAGAAGGTCAGCAGCAAGAGCCCGAAGATGACCTGTAGCAACGCGGTCGTCGTCCCGGTCAGGAGCTTGCCGAGGCTCTTCTGAATGGTGACGACCTCGAAGAAGCGGTTCATCCGCTCGGGCAGGTCCGTCGCCCACGCCGCCTCTGTGCTGACCCGCGGAATCCGGATGGCGAACTCGAGCGCGATCCGCGCGAAAATGCGCTGTTGGATCCGCTCGACCGCCCGCAGTTGGAAGACCTGCAGCACCCCGGTGGCAAGGGTCCCAAGCACGACGAACCCGATCAGCAGCACCACCGGCTGCAGGAAGAGCCCCCCCGACACGAGGCCGATGATCGCCTGCACGCCGAGCGGCAGCGTGAGGCTGAGCAGGCCGACGAGGGTCGCGTAGGCGTAGACGAGGATGATGTTCCCCTTCTCGAGCAGGAGCAGCTCGAGGAGTCGGTCGACCGGTCGGCGCTCCGCGGACGCGGGGGACGCGGTCACCGAGGTCGGCACGGGGATCACCATCGCCGCGAGAGCATCGGGGCCACCGAGGGAGCGAAGGAAGGCCTCGGGCGCCGCAGCCTCGGGCGACGCGATGCCGTCGGGGCCGACCCGTCGGACGACCGGTCCCGCCTCGCCCGGCTCGACGATGGCGAAGACGATGTCACCAGCCGTCGTCGGAGCGACCAGGGCGATCGGCCCCTCGAGGTCGCGCAGGGCCTCGGCGAGTTCGACCGGCCGCACGGAACGGCGGAGCACGGCGAGCTGGACGCGCCGGGCGGCATCGACCAGAAGGTCCGTCGACGCCTCCACGGTCCCGGCCGTGCGGCCGAGCCGCCGGACGGCATCGCGGCGTGCGGCAGCGTCGATCGAGAGCCCGGCGTGCTCCGCTAGGCGGTCAAGGATGTGGGTAATCTGCGTCGTGAACATCGAAATCGGCGCGGCGTGCTGATTAACGGGAGAAAAATCGTCAGGATTTCTCCTCAGGTAAACCCCGGACGCCGGTTTTTGTTCACACGGCCACTGGGGTCAGGGCGCCGGGCGGATCAGCGCCCGGACGCTCTCCGGCGGCTGGATGGCCGCGGCGTCCGCGCGGTCGAACTCCACCGCGGCGATCCGCAGCACCGTCTCCAGCATCGACGTCCGCTGCACGCGCGTCGTCGGCAGGAGGAGCGCCCCGAAGCGCTGGTAATCGGCGAGGACGGCGACGATCTCCATCGCGCCCTGCGGCCCCTCGACGCTGGTGCGGACCCCGGCGCTCAACCCGGTCGCGGTATCGAAGTACTCGGTGAGTTCCTCCCCGGTGCGGCGGACCAGCCGTACCGGGAACGCCTCCCGCCCCTCGAACCGCTCAACCGGCAAGGCCGTCACCGACGCGAACTGTCCCAGGTCATGCAGGTCGGCGAAGAAGTCAGCCTGCGTCGCCATCATCGCCGCCTCGGGGCCCCGCAGCACCCGCGGCCCCTGCCCCGGCTGGATCGACCACGCGGTCGTCCCATCGTGGCCCGTCAGCAGCTCGCCCATCGGACCGAGCGTGGCGCGGAGGAGGAAGCGGTTCGGCTTGACCTTCACGATCTCCAGCGGCGCCTCGAGCCCCACCATCGGCACGCCGAACGTCCCGGTGAGCCGCATCGACGTGAGCCCCTCGAAGGCGGCGCGCCCGCCGACGAGCGAGTCGTGCCGCGCGATCAGCGCCTCCGCCAACGGCAACCCAGCGGACGCGCGCGATGACGAGGTCTGGGCGGCGGTCCCCGCAGCGCCCTGCGCCCCTGCGGCGACGACCGGCATCGCCACGGCGAGGGCGACCGCGGCGAGACCGGTACGGCCCAGGCGGGATGACACAGCATGGCAGACGAGCGATGACACGGCGGTGGCTCCGGATTCGGGTCGACGTATCATACACCGATGCACCCCGACGCCTCCGACCGCGGCCCATCGACGACGCCCGTCCGCCTCGACAAGTGGCTCTGGGCCGCCCGCTTCTTCAAGACGCGGTCCCTCGCCACGGAGGCGGTGGACGGCGGGAAGGTGCAGGTGAACGGCGACCGGGTGAAGCCGGCCAAACCCGTCCGCCCCGGCGACGAGATCCGCCTCCGCCTCGGGCCGTACGAACACGTGTTGCGGGTGCTCGGCACCGCGGAGCGACGAGGCCCGGCGTCGGTGGCAGCGACGCTCTACGAGGAGACGGAAGCGTCCCGGACGGCGCGGGAGCGGCTCCATTGGCAGCTCACCGCGGCGGCGCCGGCGCTCGACCCGGAGAAGGGGCGCCCGACGAAGAAGGATCGCCGGACGTTGGACCGCTTCCGGGACCGGTGAGCGCGCCCGGCGAGTGGCGGGAACGGCCGGGCGCCGATTAGCGTTCCGCCATCACCGCACCATCCTCCGGAGATTCAGGTATGTCGGGTAGCACCGCACCGCACGATCCGAACAAGCTCGGCTGGGGCTTCGCCACGGCCATCATCGTGCTCGCCGTCGTCGCGAACCTCGCGGCCTACACGATCCACAAGGCGACCTACCTCAAGCCTGACGCCCCGGCGGCCTCCGCCGAGCACTAGCCCCGGCCGACGCGCCGTTGCGCGTCAGGTCTTGTGACGGAAGGTGATCCGGCCGCGGCTGAGGTCGTACGGCGACACCTCGACCGTCACGCGATCGCCCTGGAGCACCCGGATGCGGAAGCGCCGCATCTTCCCTGCCATCGTCGCGAGCACGTCGTGTCCATTCGAGAGGAGGACGCGGAACGTCGCGCTGGGGAGCACTTCGCTGACGGTGCCTTCGAGTTCGATCGCTTCTTCTTTGGCCATGTGATCCGGTACGGGTGAACCCGAAAGGTACCCGGCGCCCGGAGGGCGCGGGAGTGGGGCGGCGCCTTGTGCCGCCCCCGCGCCGGCGGGTACCCTCCCCAAATGGACCCCCTGGAGAGCGTCGCCGTCGTCTTCGGCATCGTGAGCGTCTGGCTCAGCACGCGGGAGCATCTGCTCAGTTGGCCGACGGCGATCGTGAACGTCTCGCTCTACTTCCTCGTCTTCCGCGAGGCCCGACTCTACGCCGACATGGGGCTGCAGGTCGTCTACCTGGTGCTCTCGCTGTACGGCTGGTACGAGTGGCGCTTCGGGGGAACCGACCGTACTGAGCTCCCCGTCACCCGGGCGTCGCGCCGTCACGCCTGGACGCTCGGTGCCCTCGGCGTCGCCGGCACGGTCGCGCTCGGCACGCTGCTCGCGCGCTCGACCGACGCCGCCCTCCCCTACCTCGACTCCGCGCTCGCCGTCACGAGCCTCTGCGCCCAGTGGATGATGACGCGGAAGCTCGTCGAGAACTGGCTCGTCTGGGTCGTCGCCGACGTCGTGTATGTAGGGATGTTCGCCGCGAAGGGGCTCTGGCTCACCGCGGGCCTCTACGCCGTCTTCCTCGGCCTCGCCGTCTCCGGGTATCGCAGCTGGCTCGCGTCGTGGCAGCGCCGCACCGCGTAGTCCTCATCGGCCCGGAGTGCACGGGAAAGACGACGCTGGCGCGCGGACTCGCCGCCGCCCTCGGCGCGCCCTGGACGCCGGAGGCCGCGCGCCTCGTCGCAGAGGCGTCGTCCGCCCCGCTCTCATCGGCGACCGTGGAGCCGATCGCTCGACTGGCGATGGCCCTGGATGACGCGGCGCGCGCCTCCGCGGCCCGCACCGTCGTGCACGACACCGACCTCGTGAGCACGGTCGTCTACGCGCGGCACTATTACGGCACCTGTCCCGCCTGGATCATCGAGGAGGCGCGGGCCCGACGCGCCGACCGCTATCTCGTCTGCACCCCCGATCTGCCCTGGCGCGCCGACGGGGTCCGCGACCGACCCGAGGCGCGCTCGGCATGGCTCCAGTCCTTCCTCGACGCCCTGGACGCAATCGGCGCCCGTCCCGCCCTGGTGAGCGGGACGGGCGCCGCTCGGCTCGCGGCGGCGCGGGCAGCCCTCGGGGACCGCGGCGCGTCGTGAGGGTCTGAAGGGGGGATTTCCTCCTTCCCCGTCAGGCCACCACCGGCGCTTACGCGCCGACGGTGTTGATCATATCGAAGATCGGGAGGTACATCGCCACGACCATGCCGCCGACGACGACACCGAGGAAGACGATCATCACGGGCTCCAGCAGGGAGAGGAGCCCGCTCACCGCCGCGTCGACCTCCTCGTCGTAGAAGTCGGCGATCTTCGCGAGCATCTCGTCGAGGCCACCCGTCTGCTCGCCGACGGCGATCATCGAGATCACCATCGGCGGGAAGACCTTGCTCTTCTGCAGCGGGGCCGAGATGGTGTCCCCCCCGGCGATCGAGGTGCGCGAGGCGAGGATGGCGTCGGAGACGACGCGGTTGCCGGCGGTCTTCGCGGTGATCTCGAGGCCGTCGAGGATGCTCACGCCGGAGCTGAGGAGCGTGCCGAGGGTGCGCGTGAATCGCGAGACGGCGGACTTGCGGAGGACATCGCCGAGGATCGGGGCGCGGAGGAGGAGCCCGTCGATGACGAGTTGCCCCTGAGAGGTCGCGTAGTAGCGTCGGAAGGCCTGCAACGCGACGAAGGCGGCCACGATCAGCATCCACCAGTAGCCCTTCAGGAACGCCGACATCGCGATGACGATCCGGGTCGGGAGCGGGAGCGCCAGGCCGACCGAGCTGAACATGTTCTGGAAGGTCGGGATCACGACGATGAGCAGCACCGCGATCGCGCCACCCGCGACGCTCATAATGACGCCGGGATAGAGCATCGCGCCCTTCACCTTCCGCACGAGCGCGTCGTTCTTCTCCATGAAGGTGGCGAGGCGCATCAGGATGGTATCCAGGATGCCGCCCGCCTCACCGGCCGCCACCATGTTCACATAGAGCTCGGTGAAGGCGTTCGGGTGCTTGGCGAGGGCGTCGGCCACCGTGTGCCCCGACTCGACGTCGAAGACCACCTGGCGGGTCACCGCTTGGAGCGTGGGGTTCTCCGATTGCTTCGAGAGGATGTCGAGGGACTGCACGAGGGGCAGCCCCGAGTTGATCATCGTAGAGAATTGCCGCGTGAAGATCACGATGTCGCGCATCGGGATCGATCCCGTCAGCTTCGCCTTGGTCGGCTCCTCGACCTTGATGACGGTGAGCTTCTGCCGACGCAGCTGCGCCATCACCTCATCGCGCGAGGCGGCCTCAAGGGTGGCGGACTTGATCTCACCCTGGGCGGTGCGGGCGGTGTACGTGAAGATGGGCATGGCGGGTCGGGGCGGGGCGCCGCGTCAGCGGCGCGGGGGGACGCCGGCGCTGGCGCGCGGGGCACCGGGGGCGGCCCCCGGAGTGTCATCGATGGCGGTCTTGCCGATCATGCGCAGGAACTCCGCCGGGTCGCTCGTGACGCGCAGGCACTCCTCCTCGCTGACCTCCTTCCCGAGGTAGAGCTGATACAGCGCGTCGTTGAGCGTCTGCATCCCGTGCTTCTTACCGGACTGCATCATCGAGTAGATCTGGTGGATCTTGTCGTCGCGGATGAGGGCGCGGATGGCCGGCGTGACGACGAGGATCTCCGCGGCCATCGCGCGCCCGCTCCCGGTGCGCTTCGGCAGCAACGTCTGGGTCACGATCCCCTCGAGGACGAACGCCAGCTGCGCCCGCACCTGCGACTGCTGATGGCTCGGGAAGACGTCGATGATGCGGTTGATCGCCTCGGCCGCGCTGTTCGTGTGGAGCGTCGCGAGGGCGAGGTGCCCCGTCTCCGCGATCGTCAGGCCGGCCTGGATGGTCTCGAGGTCGCGCATCTCGCCGACGAGCACGACGTCCGGGTCCTCGCGCAGCGCGTACTTCAGCGCCGACTGGAACGACTTCGTGTCGGTGCCGACCTCGCGCTGATTCACGATGCAACTGTGATGCTTGTGGACGAACTCGATCGGGTCCTCGACCGTCAGGATGTGTCCCTTCCGCTCCCGGTTGATCTTGTCGATCATCGCCGCGAGCGTGGTGGACTTCCCGGAGCCGGTCGGACCGGTCACGAGCACGAGGCCCCGTGGCTTCTCCGCCAGCCGCGCGATGACCGGCGGCAGCCCGAGGTCGGCGAACGTCTTCACGTTCATCGGGATCTGACGCATCACGATCGCCACGGCCCCCCGCTGCTTGAAGCAGTTGCCGCGGAACCGGGCCAGGTTCTGGATGCCGAAGGAGAAGTCGAGCTCGTCCTCGAGCTCGAACCGCTTCTTCTGCGCGTCCGTCAGCACCGAGTACGCGAGCCCCATCGTGTCCTTCGGCTGGAGGACGACGTCGACCCTGGAGTCGACGATGTCCCCGTCGATGCGCAGCTTGGGCCGCTCCCCGATCGTGAGATGCAGGTCGGACGCATTGCGCTGGATCATCTCGTCCAGCAGGAGCCGCAGGTTGATCTGCGTGCCGGAGGGGCTGACGGGGAGGGTCATCTCGGAAGCCGGGAGCGGGGGATGGGGGCGGCGGTCAGGCGCTGGTCTCGCGGACAACCTGCTCGAGTGGGACGATCCCCTTCCAGACCTTCAGGAGCCCGTCCATCCGGAGCGTGAGCATCCCGCCGGCGATCGCCGCCTCGCGGATCTCCGCGGCGCCGACGCTCTGCAGGATCAGCCGCCGCAGCTCCGGGGTCATGAACATCACCTCGTAGGCGCCCTGCCGACCCTTGAGGCCGGACCCGGCGCACGCCTCGCAGCCTTTCCCCTTGAAGTACGGCATCTGGACGACCCGCGTCTCGAGCGTCACCGACGCCAGGGCCGCGCGCGACACCTCCGGCGCCCGGGCGATGAGATCCTGCACCGCCTCCGCCGTGAACTGGAGGTCGCCGAGGGTCATCGTCGGGGTGACCTTCGCGGCCGCGAACTCAGCCTCGTCCGGCGTGTACGTCGTGACGCACTTGGTGCAGATGCGCCGGAGCAGCCGCTGCGCGAGCACGAGGTTCAACGCCGAGCTGACATTGAACGGCTCGAGCCCCATGTCCATCAAGCGCGTCACCGTCTCCGCCGCCGAATTGGTGTGCAGCGTCGACAGCACGAGGTGGCCCGTGAGCGCCGCCTTGATGGCGATCCCGCCCGTCTCGAGGTCACGGATCTCGCCCACCATGATGATGTTCGGGTCCTGCCGCAGGAACGCCTTTAGCGCCGCGGCGAAGGTCATCCCGATCTCATTCCGCACCAGGACCTGGTTCACCCCGTAGAGGTTGTACTCGACGGGGTCCTCGGCGGTCATGATGTTCGTGTCGATCGCGTTGACCTTGCTGAGGCAGCTGTACAGCGTGGTCGTCTTGCCGGAACCCGTCGGGCCGGTGACCAGCACCATCCCATAGGGGTTGGAGACCGCCTCCATCAGCTCGCGCTCCGCGCGCGGCTCGATGCCGAAGGTCTCGAGGTCGAGCGAGAGGTTCCCCTTGTCGAGGATCCGGAGGACGACCTTCTCACCGAAGAGCGTCGGCAACGTCGAGACGCGGAAGTCGATGACCTTCTTCCCCATCTTCAGCTTGATGCGCCCGTCCTGCGGCACCCGCCGCTCGGCGATGTTCAAGGCCGCCATGATCTTGAACCGGGAGATCAGCGCCGGCTGCATCTTCTTCGGCGGCTTCATCACCTCCTGCAGCGCGCCGTCGATCCGGTAGCGCACCCGCAGGTCGTGCTCGAAACACTCGAAGTGGATGTCCGACGCCCCGCGCTTCACCGCATCCGTCAGGATCGCGTTGATCAGCTTCACGACCGGCGCATCGTCGACCGCGGCGGCCAGCGCCATCGCTGACATCTCCTCCTGCTTGTCCTCGACCACCTCGACGTCCGCCTCGGCGTCGAACCCCTCGATCTCGGAGAGCAGCGCCGACATCTGCTGGTCCCCGACGTCAAAGAGCTTCTCGAGGACGCTCTTCAGCGTGAACTCCCCGGCGATCACCGGGAAGATGTCGAAGCGCGTGATGAACTTGAGGTCCTCGACCACCCCGAGGTCGGTGGGGTCCGCCATCGCCACCGTCAGCGTCCGCCCCTCGCGCTTCACCGCGAGCACGAGATGCTTCATCGCGATGTCCGAGGGGATCAGCTTCGCCACCTTCGGGTCGACCTCGACCTTCGTGAGGTCCACCGCCGGGAGCTTGTACTGTCGCGCCAGGCATCGCACGAGGTCGAGTTCCTGCAGGAACCCGAGCTTCACGAGGTTATAGCCGACGCGAGTCCCGTTCTGTCGCTGCTCGTCCAGCGCGCGCTGCAGCTGCTCGCGCGTGATCAATCCCTCGGCGAGGACGACGTCCCCGAGACGGGCCGGACCGGTGGCGGCGGTGGTGGACATGCGTTCGGGGAAGCTGGTCGGGCCTTTATAGTTGTGTCAAGGCGAGCGCTGGCCCGTGGCGGACGGCCGGACTGCATCGGCGGGACGCGGCACGCCGGAGAAGGTCACGAGCCCCCCGAAGCGCCGCATCATCGCCGGCCCGATGCCACGCACACGCTCCAGACCGACCGGCGAACCGAAGGGGCCACGCGCGTCACGGTCCGCGACGATCCGCGCGGCCAACGCCGGTCCGATGCCCGGCAACCGCTCCAACGTCGCCGCGTCCGCCCGGTCCACATCGATTGGCCCAGCCGACGAGGGTGGGGCCGGAGGCGGTGACACGAGTCGGGGGGCGGATGCGACACCACCGGTCACCGCGGGCCCGGCAGCGCGCCGTGGCCGACGGCCCGCGTTGATCGCCGGCCCCGCGCGCTGCGCAAGGGCCGAATCGACCGCCGCGAGTTGCGCCGCGAGGGTTTGCGCCTCCGACGGATTCGGCCCTGACGCGCGACCGTCCCACGCCCGCACCGCGGTCCCCACCGCGGTCACGAGCGCCAGATAGAGGAACGCCTGTCGTTCGGCGGGCGTCGGCACCGGGGGACCATCACCGCGCACCACCCCGCCGTCGGGATCCTTCGACGCCCACCATCATCCCCGCCATCCGCGCCATCGCACCGCCGGGTCGTCCGCTGCCGGGCGCTGGGATCGACGCACCCACCGGGGCCGGCCCCGTCGCCCGTCGCTCTCAGCGACCGAGGTCGCGCAGCACCGCCATCGCCACCTCACCCACGAGCTGCAACGAGCGCGGCGACACCTTGTCGACCGTGTCATCCACCGTGTGGTGCCAGGGATAATCGAGATCGATCACGTCGATCACCCGGAGCCCCGTCGCCAGCAGCGGGACATGGTCGTCGGTGATGGCGAGCCCTGCCCGATTCGTGAAGGCGGCGCCGTGCCCCAGCCGCTGCGCCGTCGCCCAGACCCGCTGCACGACCTCGGGGGCCCCGCGGACCGAGTTGGCCTCCTGCTCGAAGACGGGGAGGCTGTCCCCCACCATATCCCAGAGCACCCCGAAGAGCGGCGCATATCCCGGCTCGGGGAGGTGCGCCGCGAAATACCGCGACCCGATCAGGACGTCCGTGTCGGTCTCGAAGTCGCCGTAGTCCTCCCCGTCCACGAGCAGGAGGTCCACGCCGATCGCCGGTGGCGCGCGCCGCAGCTGCCGTGCGACCTCCAGCAGGATCGCGACCCCCGACCCGCCATCGTTCGCCCCGGGGACGGGAGCCGTCGGCTGCGCCGACCCGACCGCATCGGCGCGCGGCCGCGTGTCCCAATGCGCCACGTACAACACCCGCTCCGTCGCGCCCGGCCGGAAGCGGGCGAGGATGTTGCGCATCGGGAGCGCCACCCCGTCGGCGGTCCGGTGGATCCACGCCTGGACCAGCACGGTGTCCGCCGTCGCTCGGAGCTGTGCGACGAGCCAGTCCCCGGCCGCGCGATGCGCCGTCGTCCCCGGCACCCGGGGCCCGAACGCGACCTGCGCCCGGACCGCCTCCAACGCCGCCTGCCCATCGAACGTCGGGGGCACGGCCTCCGCCGGCCTGGCCTCGGCATCGCCCCCGCCCCGTCCACAGCCAAGGAGGCCGACCAGGAGGAGGAACGCGCTCAGGGGACGGAACCGCACGGGGGCCTCCGGGTGGAAGAGGAGCGCGCGGGGGCGGGACGCACCTTGCCCGACGCGCGCAAGTGAGTGGAATATACGAGGTTGGCCCCTTCCCACGCGTTTCGACCCGCCGCCGAGTGAAGATCGTCTCCCGCTACATCTTGAAGGAGCATCTCGGCCCCCTCGCCTTCGCGGTGTCGGCGCTCACCTCGCTGCTGCTGCTGAACTTCGTCGCCAAGCGGCTCGGGGACCTCGTCGGCAAGGGGCTCCCCTGGGACGTAATCGCGGAGTTCCTCCTCCTCTCCGTGCCCTTCACCCTCGCGATGACGCTGCCGATGGCGGTGCTGGTCGCGACGCTGCACGCCTTCTCGCGCCTCGCCTCGGAGAACGAGATCACGGCCTTCAAGGCGAGCGGGGTGAGCATGCAGCGGCTTATGGTGCCGGTGATGCTGGCCTCGCTCGTGCTCACCGCCGCGATGGTGCTCTTCAACGACCAGGTGCTCCCGCGGGCGAACCACCGGCTCGCGACGCTGCAGTCCGACATCGCGCGCGTCAAGCCGACCCTCGCGCTGCAGGAGCAGGTGATCAACGAGGTCGTGCCGCGCACGCTCTTCCTTCGCGCGGCCCGCATCGCATCGGGCACCAACCAGATGCACGACGTGACCATCTACGACCTCGGCGACCCGGCACATCGGCGGAGCATCGAGGCCGACAGTGGCGTCGTCGCCCTCTCGACGTCGGGCGAGGACCTGATCCTCACGCTCTTCGATGGGACGACCACCGAGGTCGATGCCGAGCGCCCGGCGCGACTGCAGCGCAGCTTCTTCCACGAGGACATCATCCTCGTCCGCGGGGTCTCGGGCGGGCTCGACCGCGGGGCGGACCGGGCCAGCTATCGGTCCGACCGCGAGCTCTCCGTCTGCGAGCTCCGGGCCCGGGTCGACGAGGCGTCCGTCCAGCGGGACAGCGCCTGGGTGCGCGTGCAACGGTCGCTGGGGGACAGCCTCGCCGCCGACCACGTCCCCCGCATCCCCCGCGGCGTCGGCGGCCTCTACTGCGACGGGGTGCGCCGACTGCAGGCGTGGCTCACGCCCCCCCCGGCCGCCGCGGCGGTCCAATCCGGGCAGGGCGACTCGACCGCATCCGGACGCCCCGTCACGCCCGTGGCCGGCCAGCCGGCCTCGATGATCTCCGACGTGATGCTGGAGGGGATGCGCTTCGAGCTGACCGTCGCCCAGAACACGATCGACCAGTATCGGGTGGAGATCGAGAAGAAGTTCGCGATCGCCTCCGCCTGCTTCATCTTCGTGCTCCTCGGGGCGCCCATCGCCCTCCGCTTCCCGCGCGGCGGCGTCGGGCTGACCATCGGCGTGAGCCTCGGCGTCTTCGCCATCTATTACGCGGGCCTGCTGATGGGCGAAGCGCTCGCCGACCGCGCCCTGCTCGACCCCGGCATCGCGATGTGGGGGGCCAACCTCGGCCTCGGCCTCGTGGGGCTCGTCCTGACCCTGCGGCTCGGGACGGAAGGGTCGACCTCGCGCGGCAGCGAGCTCGCGGAACGCTGGCACCGCTGGCGCGCTCGGCGCCGGAGGCCAGCGTGAGCCGCGGCCTCCGTCCGCTCGACCGGTACGTCCTCCGCGAGTTCGTGAAGGTCCTCGTGGCGACGGCGCTCGGCTTCCCGATCCTGGTGATCGTGATCGACATCAGCGAGAAGCTCGACACCTACCTGCTCCGTCAGCTCCCCGTGCGGGACATCGCGCTCGCGTACCTGCTGGGGATCCCCGACACGATGTTCCTCGTTCTCCCCGCCGCCGTCCTCTTCGCGACGGTCTTCACCATCGGGGGCTTCACGCGCCACAGCGAGATCACCGCCGCGAAGGCCTCAGGGATCAGCTTCCACCGCTTCATCGCCCCGATCGCGCTCGGGGCGCTCGGGGCGACGGGGTTCGGGCTCGTCCTCGCCGAGGTGGTGCCGCCGCTCAATGCGCACCGACTCGAGCTGCTGCAGGAGAAGGCGTTCCGGAACACGAATGAGCGCGCGAACTTCGCGTACGCGTCCGAGACCGGGCGGACCTACCGGATCGGGTACGCGGACGTGGCGGAGGCGCAGGTGCAGCAGCTCGAGATCGAGCGCCGCGGGACCGGGCCCGATTATCCGACCTATGTGATCGCCGCGCGCAACGGCACCTGGCGCGCCGCCGACGGGTGGCTGCTGGCGAGCGGCGTGATGCACGTCCTCCCCGATTCCCTCTCGAACCTAACCTTTGCCTTTGATTCGCTCCGGGACGTCGCGTTCCGGGAGCCCCCGAGCGGCCTGATGGCGAACCCGAAGGCGCCGGCGGAGATGGGGTTCCGTGACCTCGGACGCTTCATCGAGGCGATGGAGCGCTCCGGCACCGACGTGCGGAAGCTCCGCGTCGAGCGGATGCTCAAGATCGCGATTCCGGTGACCTGTGTGATCATCATGCTGATCGGGGCGCCGCTCGCGACGAGCACCCAACGTGGCGGCACCGCCTACGGCATCGGCATCAGCCTCGCCATCACGGTTATCTTCCTGATGCTGCTCCAGCTGACCCAGGCGATCGGTGCCGGGGGGCTCGTCCAGCCCGAGCTCGCCGCGTGGATCCCGGGCGCCGTGTTCGGCGTCATCGGCTCGATCCTCCTCTCCCGTGTCCGTACCTGACCTGACCGAGCGCCCGACCGAGACCTTCCCCGTCGTCCAGGCGGGGGGACTCCGCTTCTTCCGTTGGATGGGCCGCCACGCGCTCGCGCTGCTCGGCGGGATCGGAGCGCGCGTGCTCTTCGTGGGCGAGATCCGGCGCGCGCTGCGCGAGGGGCCGACCTGGCGTCGAGAGGTCGTTCATCAGATGCGGGCGATCGGTGTCGACTCGCTCCCACTGACGATCATGGTGGCCGCCTTCATCGGCGGCGTCATCGCGATCCAGATCCGCTACCAGCTCTTTCCGGGGATCCAGCTCTCGATCGTCGGCCTCTCGACCCGCCAGATCGTCATCCTCGAGACCGGCCCGCTCCTGACGGGGTTGGTGCTGGCCGGGCGTGTGGGCGCGAAGATGACGGCTGAGATCGCGACGATGCGGGTGACGGAGCAGATCGACGCCCTCGAGACGCTCGCGTTCGATCCCGTCGCCTACCTCGTCGTCCCTCGCCTCATCGCCGGGATTGTGATGCTGCCGATCCTGACGGTCTTCGCCGACATCGCCGGCGTCAGCGCGGGGATGCTCTCATCCGTGCTCGTCGCCGACGTGCAGCTCTCGCAGTTCCTCGAGGGGATGCGCCTCGGCTACGACCAGTTTCAGGTCACCTATAGCCTCATCAAGGCGACCCTCTTCGGTGGCGCGATCGCTTTCCTCTGCACCTTCGAGGGATACAAGACCTTCGGCGGGGCGGAGGGGGTCGGGAAGAGCACCGCCCGGGCGGTCGTCATCACGTCAATCGCCATCCTCATCCTCGACGCCACCACGGCCGTCCTCCTCGCACCCTATCTTCAGGCATGAAGCGACGTGACGAAGTCCTCGTGGGCATCGTGGCGACGGCCGCCGTCGGGCTGGGCGTCGTCGGATCCCTCTACCTCGCCCGCGGCGGCCTGCTGCCCGGCTATGAGGTCTACAGCGTGTACGACTGGGGGTCCGGTCTGCGCCAGGGCCAGCCGGTGATGCTCTCCGGCGTGTCGGTCGGCTATGTGGCCTCGACCGACATCCGGCGTGACGGGAAGCTGGTCGTCGGGATGCGCATCTACAACCGCTATGAGGTCCCGCTCGGTACGACCTCCAAGGTCGCCCCCAACGGGGTCTTCGGCGACATGATGGTCACCCTCCAGCCGTCGCGGGCCACCGACGAACACTTCGCCCCGGGAGACACGATTCCCGCGGGACCGCCATCGGTCGGAATCGGGGAGATTCTGGGGAAGGTCGACACGATCAGCCGCGACATCGGGGCCTTGACGGCGGCGCTCCGCAGCGAGCTCGTGGATGCCAAGGGGCTCGCCGAACTCCGCGCGACGGTCGCTTCGGCGCACGAGCTCATCGAGACGCTCGACCGCGTCGCGTCCGAGCAGTCGCGGGAGCTGACGCGGACACAGCAGGCGGTGCGCCGGGTGGCGGGCGCCGTGGACTCGGCGCAGGTGGACTCGACCATCCGGGCGGTCGGCGACCTCTCGACCAACATGGCGGCGCTCGGCGCGGATCTGCGAGCCACCGCGGCGAACCTCGATGCGGTCCTCACGAAGCTGGAGGCGGGTCAGGGGAGCGCCGGGCTCCTGCTGAATGACCCCGGGATGTACCGCGACACGCGGGCGCTCCTGCAGCGGCTCGATTCGCTGACCGCGGACTTCCAGCGCAATCCGCGGAAATACATCAAGTTCTCGGTGTTCTGACCTTTTCGGCCGCACCGCGGGCGACGCGATGTGGCAAGCGCAGCGCCGGAAATGCACGACGCCCCGGAGAGCCTTGGCTCCCCGGGGCGTCGTCACATCGGTCGGGCGACTTCGATCAGTTGAAGTTGTAGCGCGCCCCGATCTGCATCCGCCAGACGTCGGCGGTGCCGGAGGTCTTCTGCCAGCTCTGGCTCAGCAGGTTGCCGCCGATGGTCCGGTAGCGGTACTGCGGCTGCCCCGCGGCGTTGACGCCGGCCGGGACGAGGGGCTGGGAGGAGTTAAACGTCCGGAACCGGCCCCAATCCGAGTTGATCAGGTTGGTGAAGTTCAGGATGTCCATGCGGAGCTGGAGCTTGTTCGGCTTGCCCGCGACGATCCGGCTGATGTCCTGCGTGAGGCTGACATCCATCCGGGTGAAGATCGGGAGCATCACGGCGCCGCGCTCGGCGTACTGGCCGCGGCGGTTGCGGAGATAGCGGTCCTGCTGGATGTACGCCTCCCAGGCCTCCGACTGCTGCTGCGCGGTGAAGGGCGCCGACCCGGTGATCGGGAGGAAGAGCGTCTCCGTGATGTCCTTCGGGATGTAGAGGAGGTCGTTCCCGGTTCCACCGTCGCCGTTCATGTCACCCGAGTAGGTGTACGACCCGTTGCCGCCGGTGCGGCTCTCGAGGAAGAACGAGATGCCGGTCGCGCCCATCGCGAGGAACTGGCGCGTGTAGGCGGCCGTCAGGAAGAACCGATGGCCCTGCGTGGTGCCGGAGTACCCGACCCCGGGGTCATTCGGGTTCGTGGCGTGCGGGTTGCCGTTCCACGAGCCGAACGCGATCGAGCCCGCGTCGACAGTGTTCCGAGAGACGCCATACGCGTAGGCCGCCTTCGCGAAGAGCCCGTTGCTGAAGGCCTTCTCGAGGGAGGTGGCGAAGTTCCACGAGCGACCGACATCCTGGTTCTTCAGGACGACCGCGCTCGTGATGTTGCAATTGATGCGCTGCTGCGTCCCGGACACCGTCGGGCAGTCATCGACCGACCACCGCGGGCGGCGATCCGGACCGGTGAAGTTGCCATCGGGGTTCGACAGGTTGGCGTCGATGTAATACACGCCGTTGACGTCCTGGCCCATCATCCACTCCACCGTGCCGACCATCCCGAAGGGGAGCTTCCGGTCGACGGCGAGGTTGGTACGCCAGACCTGCGGGAACTTGAAGTTCGGGTCGGTGAGCGCGAGCTCGTACGAAGCCGCCGGCGCGCCGGTGACGGTCGTCGGCTTGTACGCGTTCGGATCCGGATTGAACGGACGGGTCGTCACGTTGTCATACTGCTCAAAGCCCGTGAGGACGCCGTTGTTGCCGATCTGGTTGGAGATCCAGACGTAGGCCGGACGGCCGGTGAAGATGCCGGTGCCACCGCGGACCTGCGTCACGCCGTCGCCGTCGACATCCCAGTTGAAGCCGAGGCGGGGCGAGTACAGGAGCGTCGGATCCGGGAGCTTCTGCGTCTGGTACTGCACCGCGGCCCCGGTCTCGTCACGGAAGATGAGATCGTTCGCCAGTTCGTTCGTAAAACCGGTCTCACCGAACATGGGGACCTCGACCCGGAGGCCGACGGTCATCGTCAGGTTCCGCGAGGCGCGCCACTCGTTCTGCGCGTAGATGCCGGCGAAGGTGACCTCGAGGGGCTGCACCGGCTTCTCCATCCCAGGCTGGTTCGCATAGCGGACCTGGAAGCGACGGAGGTTGACCGGGGATGTCGTCCGGGACGGGTTCGCGACGTAGTCATTCGCGTCGGTGTACCAGTCGGCGAGCGAGTTGTAGACGTACACGCTCTGCGAGCCCGGGAAGAAGACGTTCTCCGAGTTGTACTTCTCAACGCTCACGCCGAAGGTCTGGTCGTGACGGTCCCCGTAGATGGTGAAGTTGTCCTGGAACTGATAGCTCTTGTAGCGGAGCTCGTTGTTCGGCGTGAACGGCTCGAAACCGAACGACGTGTACACGGTGCCCGCGTCGAGGATGTCAACGAAGGGGAAGACCTCGCCACGAGACGCACGGCTCTCATCGCTGTAGTCGTAGCCGATGATCATGTTGTTCGACATCCGGTCGTTGATCACCGAGTTCCACTCGCCCACGATCGACTTGCGGTTCTCCAGGATCTGGTAGTTCGAGTTCTGGAAGTTCAGCGCCGTGAGGCCCGAACGGCGGCTGCCGCCGAAGCCGAGCGAGGACGAGCTGGAGACGAGGACGTCGGTCTTCGAATCGAGCACGCTGTAGCGAAGGGAGAACTTGTTCCGATCACTGAACGCATAGTCGAGCTTCGCCGTGAGGCGCGTCGACGGTACCTCGTGGTCGTAGCCCTGATAGGGACCGGTCGCGTAACCGAACTTGTCCTGGAGGAAAGAGCTCAGCGAGTCCAGCGACGTCCGGCGGACGCGGGTGACCTG
>JARIFA010000053.1 GCA_031127075.1 Gemmatimonadota bacterium
TGGCGCTGAGCGCCACGACCGCCAGTGCGCTTTCGGGTCAGGGAGTGGGCGCGACGGTGGGCGCCGATCGGGCGTCGTCCCGAACGGCAGCGACGGTCACGTCGGCGCGCGTCTCGGGCATCGTGCAGGATCCGGCGGGACGGCCGCTCGCGGGCGCTCAGGTGCGGTTCCTCGCGCTGGACGGATCGACCCGAGAGGCTGAGGCCGACTCGCTCGGGCGATTCGCATTCGGCGACCCGTCGGCCATGCCGGGTGACCGCGTGCTGGCGCGGCGCGTGGGCTTCACTCCGGATACCGTACCGGTGCCACCGGGGGCGTCGTCCTCGCTCCTGCTCGTCCTCGGTCGAATGGCCTCGGCGCTGCCGCCGGTCGTCGTGAACGGGCGACGCGACCTCCGCGGTCCGCTGGCGGGGTTCTACGCCCGGCGGGCGCAGGGGCAGGGGCGGTTCTTCGCCGCGGAGGAGATCGATCGGCAGGGGGTGCGTCGGCTCTCGGACCTCCTGCGGGGACTTCCGGGCCTCCGGATGGATACCCGTCGCGGGGGGATGAACACCATGCGACTCCGCGGGGCGAACGTGGCCCCGCTGGTCTGGCTCGATGGGGCGCCCCTCGGTGCCGGCGAGCTCGACATCGACGCCTTCGATGCCCGCACCTTCGCCGGCGTGGAGGTCTACTCGGGTCCGGCCACGGTCCCCGCCCAGTTCGCCGGCTCGGCGCGGATGACGACGAGCGGCGGGACCATCGTGCTCTGGAGCCGGGAGGGGCAGGTCTCCGCGCCGCGGCGGCGTCGAGGGGACCCGAGCCCGTTTGCTCGGACGGCGGGGCTCGTGGAGCGCGGAGAGGTCTACACCGCGGACCAGGTCGACACGGCCGCGCGGCTCTCCGGCGCTGAGGGCCTCGCGCCGCTCTACCCGGATTCGCTCCACGCGGCCGGAGTGCTCGGGGCGGCCGAGGTCGAGTTCGTCCTCGACGCCGCGGGACGGGTGCGCCCGGAGACCGTCGGCGTGGTCTGGGCGACGCATCCGGCCTTCGGGGAGGCGGTCCGACGGGCGGTCGTCGCGCGGGAGTGGGCGCCGGCTCGGCGGAACGGGATGCCGGTGCCGCAGCGGGTGAGCCAGACCGTGCTGTTTGACCCGCAGGAGGCGATGCTCCGGCCCTGAGGCCGTTGCGCCTCGCGCTGGCTGTCGCGGCCGCGCGCCTCCCGCTAACTTCAAGGGGCCCCGGCACTTCCCCTCCGTCGTCAGCGTCCGGTCCCGCCGCGCGGGATCGCGCGAGTGAGTCTCTCCCATGCGTTGGCCGTCCTTCAATCTCGGTGGTCTGCTCACGGCGAATGCGATCGCCGTCGACCTCGGGACCGCGAACACGCTCGTGTACGTGAAGGGCGAGGGCATCGTGCTGAACGAGCCGAGCGTCGTCGCGATCGATCGTGAGACGAAGCGCATCAAAGGGGTGGGGCTCGAAGCGAAGCGGATGCTGGGCCGCACGCCCGAGGGCGTGATCGCGGTGCGGCCGATGAAGGACGGCGTGATCGCCGACTTCGAGGTGACCGAGAAGATGCTGCGTTTCTTCCTCGAGCTCATCATCAAGAACCACGTCTTCCGTGTGAAGCCGCGCGTGATAGTCTGTGTCCCGTCCGGGATCACCGAGGTGGAGCGCCGCGCGGTGCGCGACTCGGCGCTCGGTGCCGGCGCCAAGGAAGTGTTCATGGTCGCGGAGCCGATGGCGGCGGCGATCGGCGTCGGCCTCCCGGTCGATACGCCGACGGGGAACATGGTGATCGACATCGGTGGCGGGACGACGGAGATCGCGGTGATCGCGCTCTCGGGCATCGTCTCCGACACCTCGATCCGGACGGGCGGTGACGAGCTCGACACCAGCATCGTGCAGTTCATGCGGAAGAGCTACAACCTCCTCATCGGTGAGCCGACGGCGGAGCAGATCAAGATCCAGATCGGCTCCGCGGCGCCGCTGGGCGAGGAGCGCGAGATGGAGGTGAAGGGCCGCGACCTCGTCTCCGGCATCCCGAAGACGGTGCGGGTGCACTCCGCCGAGATCCGCGAAGCGGTGCAGGAGCCGGTGCAGCAGATCGTGAACGCCGTGCGACGGGCGTTGGAGATCACGCCGCCGGAGCTCGCCTCCGACATCGTCGACCGCGGGATCGTGATGACGGGTGGGGGCGCGTTGCTGCGGGGGCTCGATGTGCTCCTGACGCAGGAGACCGGGCTCCCGATCCACGTGGACGAGGATCCACTGACCTGCGTGGTGCGTGGGACGGGCCGCATCCTCGACGACGAGGAGCGGTACTGGTCGGTGCTCACGAGCTGATCCGCCGCGACGCGTGGCACGCGGCGCCCGCTCGAACGGTCGGCTCGACACCGCGCTCGTCGTGGCGTGTGTCCTTGCCGCGCTGACGCTCCGCTCGCTCGCGCCGGCTCGCCGCGACCCGATTGCTCGGGCGGTCCGGGAGACCTTCGTGGCGCCGCTCCTCGCCGGCCAATCCTCCGTCACGCGGTCCGAGCGGGCGCTCCGCGAGGCGGCGGCGTTGCGGCGCGCGACCGACAGCCTGACGCGCCTCGCGCAGGGGGCGACGGCCCTCGCCGCGGAGAATGCGACGCTCCGGAGCCTCCTTGGTCTCGCGCCGCAGGTAGCGTGGGGCTACGTCGTGGCGGAGGCGCTGCCCGCTTCTGCGCCGGGGGGTGCCGCCACCCGGCTCCTCTCCATCGGCGCGCGGGACAGCATCGCGCCGCTCAGTCCGGTGGTGACGGCGGCCGGCGTGGCCGGCCTCGTCGCCACGGTGGATGACCGGTCGGCGGTGATGCTCACCTGGGCGCATCCCGATTTCCGGGTGAGCGCGATGAGCGAGGACGCTGGCGCGGTGGGTATCGTCACGGCGCACGCCTCGAACCGCGGCGGGGAGGGGCTCCTGGAGCTCACCGGCGTGCCGTTCCGCACGCTGCTCGCCCCCGGGACGTTGATCGTGAGTTCCGGGCTGGGCGGTGTCTTCCCGGCGGGGGTCCCGGTCGGGAAAGTGCTGCGCGTGCTTTCGGACGAGGGGGGCTGGGTGCGGAGCTACCTCGTGGACCCGGCGGTCCCGCTGCCGTCGCTGTCCGGCGTGCTCGTCCTGCGTGCCCCGCGGGTTCGGGCTGGGCTCGACAGCGTGTGGAGCCGATGATGGAGCGACGCACGCTGGGGTTCGTCGTCGGGATCGCCGCCTTCGTGTTGCTCGACCTCGCGGTGTGGCCGTTGGTGGACGCGCGGGGGCTGCTCGACCTGATGCTGCTCGCCGTCGTCGCCGTCGCCGGTCGGACACGGCCCGGCCTCGCGGCGCTGACGGGATTCGTGCTTGGCGTGCTCCGCGACGCCGCCGTGCCCGATGCTTTCGGCGCGTCGGCGCTCGCGTTCGCGGTGGTGGGCTATGGGGTGTCACGCCTCTCCGCCGGTGCCTTCGAGGAGCGGGTGGCGGCCACGGCCGCCGTGCTCGCGATCGCTCGGCTCGTCGCCGACGTCCTCTACGTCCTTCTGGCCGGGCGGCTGCACGGCACCGACCTGCTCCTGCACCTCATCTGGTGGGCGCCGCTCGGCGCGATCGTGACGACTGGGGTCGGGCTCGTCGTGCTCCGCCTCCTTCCCCCGCCGGCCGACCGGCGGCGAGGGGGGCGATGAGCTTCCAGCCGAACGAGGTCCAGCGGCGAGCCCAGCTGGCATCGGGACTCGTGGTCGTCGCGCTCGCGGTGCTCCTCTCCGCCTTCTTCCGCGCGCAGGTGATCGAATACGCGCGGTTCCGATTGGCCGCCGAGGACAACCGACTCCGTGAGGTGCCGCTGCCCGCGGCCCGCGGAATGATCCTCGATCGCCACGGCGCCGTCATCGCGGAGAACGTCCCGAGTTACACCGTCTCGTACCTCGCCCGCACGGAGCGCGCGGTGCGCGAGATGATGCGGCGGATCGGTGAACTGGATCCGGTGACGCCGGAGCAGGTGGGGGGCGCGGTGCGGCGCTATCGCCACGACCCGTCTCGCCCGGTGGTTCTCTTCACGGACGCCCCGTTCCGGGTCGTGTCGGCGCTCGAGGAGCGTCGCCTCGAGTTCCCGGAACTGATCATCCAGTCCGCCCCGAAGCGCTGGTATCCCGACAGTTCCGTCGTCTCCGCGCTCGTGGGGTACACCGGCGAGATCAGCGACCGCGAGCTCGACGACACGAGCTTCACCGGGTACAAGGCCGGGCAGCAGGTGGGGAAGGACGGGCTCGAGAAGCAGTACGAGGAGCGGCTCCGCGGGCGGGAGGGGGTGCGCTTCGTCGAGGTCGATGCGCGCGGCCGGATGGTGCGGGATCGTGCCCGTGGCGACGTCGCCCCGGCCTCGCCGGAGGCGCTACGGACCAACCTCGACCTCGATCTGCAGCGGTTCATCGCCGGGATTTTCGGGGATTCACTCATCGGCGGTGTCGTCGCGATGGTGCCGCAGACCGGCGAGGTGCTGGCGCTGCATTCCGCCCCGACCTTCGATCCGAACCGCTTCACGGGCGGCATCCCGCGGAGCTATTGGAACGCGCTGCAGTCCGACCCGCGCCGCCCGCTTTACAACAAGGCGATCAAGGGGACGTATCCGCCGGGGTCGATCTGGAAGCTCGCGACCGCGATCACCGCGATGGAGTCGGGACTCGTCGACATCGACGATCGGATGGCCACGCCGTGCCGGGGCGGGTTCCAGTACGGGAACCGTTACTTCCGCTGCTGGGATCCGAAGGGCCACGGGAACGTGACGCTCGCCGGGGCCATCCAGCATTCGTGCGACACCTACTTCTATCAGCTTGGGCTCAAGATCGGGCTCCAGCGCTTGATCGCGGGCGGTCTGCAGCTGGGCGCACGGCAACGCTCCGGGATCGACCTGCCGTCGGAGAACCGTCCCCTCTATCCGACGGATCCCGCGCGGGAGTACTACGACCGACGCTTCGGCCCGCGCGGCTGGAGCAACGCGGTCACGCTCAACCTCTCGATCGGGCAGGGGGAGCACTCGCAAACGGTCGCGAACATGGCGCGCTTCTACACGGCGCTCGCGACGGACGGGACGGCGGCACAGCCGATGATCGTCGGTGGATCGGGGGACCGGGCGCCTCTGTTCACGCTGACGCCGAAGCAGATGCAGGGCATTCAAGAGGCCTTGGCGGCCGTGGTCGGCGCGGGGACGGCGGCAGGGTCTCGGCTCGAGGGCATCACGGTCGCCGGGAAGACCGGCACGGCGCAGAACGCCGCGGACCTCAAGCGTGACCACGCCTGGTTCGTCGGGTATGCGCCCGCCGAGGCACCGACCATCGTCGTCGCGGTGATGCTCGAGTTCGGGTTGCACGGGTCGCGCGCGGCGCGGATCGCGACGCGCATCATGGAGCACTACCTCAAGCGTGACGTGGTCGCGATGCCGGAGACCGAGGGATGATCCGCGCCCTCCGGCTCCCGGCGGATTGGCCGCTCGCACTCGTGGCGCTGCTGCTGACCTGTTTCGGTCTCTCGATGGTGTACTCGGCCGGCCAGACCGACGTGCCGACCTTCGTGGAGGGGCTCTGGCGGGTGCAGCTCGCGTGGGTCGTGCTCGGGTTGGTGGCGGGCTATGTGGTCACACGGCTCAGCAGTCGCCTCTTGGACGACGTGAGCGTCCCAGCCTATGTCGCGGCCTGCGTCCTCCTGCTCCTCCTGATCTTCATCGGGAAGGGGGCCGGTACCGCGGCGAGCACCAAGAGCTGGCTCGCCATCGGGGGCGTCCGACTCGGCCAGCCCTCAGAGCTCGCGAAGATCGCCGTCGTGCTGATGGTGGCGCACGTCCTCAGCGCCGCCCGGCGCGCCCCGGCGACGCTCTTCGAACTGCTCCCCTCGGCGACGGTCGTGGGGGTGCCGTGGCTGCTGATCATGGCGCAGCCTGACCTGGGGACGGGCATCGTCTTCATCGGCATCTATTACGCGATGCTCTTCTGGGCCGGTGTCAGCTGGTGGCTGCTCCTGCTCGCCGCGAGTCCCGGCATCAGTCTCATCCTCGCGTTCAGTACCGGGCTCTGGGGGGCGTGGTTCCTGGTGCTGCTGGCGATCCTCGCGCTGGTGCGACCCTCGCGATGGGAAGGGGCGGTCGTCGTCGCCGGCAACCTGTTGCTCGGGGTGCTCGCACCGATCCTCTGGAACCGGCTCGATCCGTATCAGCAGCGCCGGCTCCTCGTCTTTCTCGATCCGTCGAGTGATCCGCGCGCGTCGGGATACCATCTCATCCAGTCGCAGGTGGCGATCGGATCGGGGGGGTTGTTCGGCAAGGGATTCACCCTCGGATCCCAGAAGCGGCTCGCCTTCCTCCCGGAGCAGCAGACCGACTTCATCTTCCCGGTCGTGGCCGAGGAGCTCGGGTTCCTCGGGGTGACCGTGGCCCTGGCGCTCTTCGCCGCGCTGTTGCTCCGCACCATTCGGGTGGCGGTCCGGTCGTCGACGCCGTTCGCCTCCCTCGTCGCGTTCGGCCTCACCTCGGCCTGGTTCACCCATCTGATGGTCAACGTCGGGATGACCGTCGGGTTGATGCCGATCACCGGGATCCCGCTGCCCTTCTTCTCCTATGGCGGGTCGTTCATGTTGGCGAGCTGGCTCTCGGTGGGGATCCTGCTGCTGATCTCGTCGGAGGGGCGCGGGCGGGCGGACCAGCTGTAGGCACGGGAGCCGGCCGTGCTTGCCCGGGCCCGCGGCTCTGTCCAGCTTTCCGTCCATGGCATGGTTCCGGAAGGAAAAGAAGCCCCTCCGTCCCCGGGGGGAGCGCCTCGAGATCCCCAAGGACGCGTGGGAGAAGTGCGAGGCCTGCGGGCACACCGACATCGCGGAGAAGTTCGACCGCAACCACAACGTGTGTCCTGCCTGCGACCACCACCGCCGGTTCCGGGCGCACGAGTACGCCGCTCTCCTCCTCGATGAGGGGACGGCCGACGAGAAGGATGAGGACGTCGCCTCCGTCGACCCGTTGGGGTTCCCGGACTACCCGGGCCGCCTCGCGAAGTCCCGGAAGGGCGCCGGCCCCCACGATGCGATCCTGACCGTCTCCGGACAGATGGACCGGACGCCCGTGAACCTCGGGGTGATGGATTTCGCCTTCATGGGCGGATCGATGGGTTCGGTGGTCGGCGAGAAGATCGCCCGCCTCGGGAATCGCTCCCTCGAGAAGAAGTGGCCGCTCATCCTGATCTCGTGCTCGGGTGGCGCCCGGATGCAGGAGGGCGTGCTCTCCCTGATGCAGATGGCCAAGACATCGGCGGTGCTCGCCCAACTCGCCGAGCGTCAGATCCCGTACGTCTCGGTGTTGACGAATCCGACGACCGGTGGTGTCAGCGCCTCGTACGCGATGCTCGGGGACGCGATCCTCGCCGAGCCCGGCGCGGTGATCGGGTTCGCGGGACCGCGCGTCATCAAGCAGACCCTCGGCCAGGACCTGCCGGAGGGCTTCCAGACCGCGGAGTTCCTGCTCGAGCACGGGATGGTGGACCGGGTGGTGCATCGCCATCAGCTCAAGCGGACCATCGGCCAGCTGCTGCGGCATATGAGCGGGAAGCCTGCGGCGACGGGGTGGGCGACCTCCTGAGCGGCGCGAACTATCGGGCCGCGCTCGAGGCCCTCTTCGCGCGGACGACGGGACAGTGGCGGCTCGGGCTCGACCGGGTGGAGTCACTGTTGGCGGTCCTCGGCGACCCCCATCGTCGGGTGCCGGTCCTCCACGTCGCCGGGACCAACGGGAAAGGGAGCGTCTGCGCGGCCCTTGAGCACGTGCTGCGCCGACGCGGGTGGCGCGTGGCCAAGTACACCTCGCCGCACCTCGTCGATTTCCGTGAGCGGTTCCTGATCGACGGCCGGCCGGTGCCCGAGACCGCGATCGTCGACTTCCTCGATCGGTGGACCCCGACGGTCGAGCGGATCGGCGCGACCTTCTTCGAGGCGACGACCGCGATGGGATTCCAGCTCTTCGCCGACGCCGGGGTCGACCTCGTGGTGATCGAGACGGGGCTCGGGGGGCGGCTCGACGCGACCAATGTGGTGGACCCCCTCGTCGCCGGCGTGACCGGTATCGGCCTGGACCACACCGAGTTCCTCGGGACCACCCGGGCGCAGATCGCGCCGGAGAAGGCGGGGATCTTCAAGCCGGGTCGGCCGGCCGTGGTGGGGGAGCCTGACGCGGAGATTCGGGCGATCCTCGCCGCTGAGGCGGTCCGCCGGGGTGCGTCACCGATCCGCGTGGTGGCGGAGGAAGGGGCAGCGGAGGAGATCGAGCTGACGGCGGCGGGGACGCGGTTCCGGTGGTGTCGCGCCGCGGGGGATCTGGAGGTGGTGATGGGGCTCCCGGGGCGTCATCAGGCGAGCAATGCGCTGGTGGCCCTGACGATGCTCGACGCGCTCCCGGCGCCCTTCCACGTGCCGCCGGAGGCGGCGGCGCCCCTGCTGGCCGATCTCCGTCTGGCGGGCCGATTCTCCCGCCACGGTTCCTGGATCTTCGACGTTGCGCATAACCCCGACGGGGCGGTCGTGTCGGCGGCCACCCTGCAGGCCGTCGCTCCGCCTGCGCCGGTGGTCGCCCTCGTCAGTGTGCTGGGGGATAAGGACTGGCGGGGGATTCTCGACGCGCTGGCCCCGGTGGTGGACCGCTTCATCCTGACAAATGCCCCAACGGCGCCCGCGAGCCGGGCGTGGGATGCCGAGGTCGCTCGGCGATACGCCATGGACGCCGGCTGGGTGGCGGAGTTGATCCCGGACTTCGAGACGGCGTTGGCCATCGCCCCGTCGCGCGGGGCGACCGTCCTCGTGACGGGGAGTTTCCACACGGTCGGTGACGCGATGGCGCGGTTGCAGGTGAATCCGGCCACCGGGTAGCTTTCCCGGATGAGTAGTGCGGCACTCCCAGGATTCCGTGATTTCTACCCCGACGAGCTGGCCCGCCGAGCCCACATCTTCCAGGCCTGGCGGGCCGTCGCGCGCCGGTACGCCTTCGTCGAGTATGACGGGCCCCCGCTCGAGCCGCTGGATCTGTACACCAAGAAGAGCGGCGACGAGATCGTCGGACAGCTGTACAACTTTACTGACAAGGGGGGGCGGGAGGTCGCACTCCGCCCCGAGATGACCCCCACCTTCGCCCGGATGGTCGGGGCGCGGGCGAATGCCCTCCGGAAGCCGGTCCGCTGGTTTTCCATCCCCCAGCTCTTCCGCTACGAGCGGGCGCAGCGAGGGCGGCTCCGGGAGCACTATCAGCTGAACGTCGACATCGTCGGTGAGTCCAGTGAAGTGGCCGACGCCGAGCTCCTCGGGGTGGCGATCGACATCATGCGGGCGCTCGGGCTGACCGAGGCGGATGTGCGTGCGCGGGTGAGCGATCGTCGGCTCCTCGGCGGCATCCTCACGACGCTCGGCGTCACCGACCTGCAGATCCCCGCCGTGTACGCGGTGGTGGACAAGATCGCGCGCCAGCCCCGCGAGGTATCGGCGGAGAAGCTCGCAGCCGCTGGGCTGACGCCGACGCAGGTGGAGCGCGTCTTGGGGCTCGCCGCGGGCACGACCTTCGAGGCGGTGCGCGCGGAGTTCGGGGCGGCGCCGGCGGCCGCAGAGCACGTGGAGCGGTTCGGGCGCTACCTGGGGCACCTCGAGGCGCTCGGGGTCGGCGGCTGGGTGGACCTCGACCTCTCGATCGTCCGCGGGCTCGCCTACTACACGGGCATCGTCTTCGAGCTCTTTGACGCCAAGGGTGAGCTTCGGGCCATTTGCGGCGGCGGACGCTACGACACGCTGCTCAAGTCGCTTGGCGGCGTGGACCTCCCGGCGCTCGGGTTCGGGATGGGTGACGTGGTCCTCGGCGAGCTCCTCGCCGACCGCGGACTCGTCCCGGCGCCCGGCGCGGACGGGGCGGATCTCTACCTCGTGGCGGGGAACGGGGCGGTGGGCCGGCCGTATGCCGAGGCGCTCCAGCTCGTGAGCGCTTTGCGCGGGGCGGGCTTCAGCGTGAACCACGGTCTGAACGCCGAGCGCTTTCTGTCCCAGGCGACGCGGAACCAGGTGGACGGCGCCAAGAAGTCGGGCGCGGCCGCCGTGATCGGCGTGCGGGAGGATGGCCGGCTCGAGGTGACATCGATCCTCGGACGGATGAAGGACGCACCGTCCTATGAGATGGACCCTGCGGCGACCCTCGCCGGGGATGTGACGACCATGCAGGGGCTGCGCGACTGGCTGGCCGAGCAGCGCGCGACCGCCCGAGAGACCAATGGCTGACGACAAGAAGCTGACGACGCGCGCCGACGATTTCAGCGCCTGGTACAACGAGCTCGTGCTCCGCGCCGAGCTCGCCGACTATTCGCCCGTGAAGGGCTCGATGGTCATCCGCCCCAACGGGTACGGCATCTGGGAGCGGATGCAGCGCGCCCTGGACGACATGTTCAAGGCCACCGGCCACCAGAACGCGTACTTCCCGCTCTTCATCCCGCAGAGCTTCCTGCAGAAGGAGGCACAGCACGTCGAGGGGTTCGCCCCGGAGACCGCGGTGGTGACGCACGGGGGCGGGAAGGCGCTCGAGGAGCCGCTCGTCGTGCGGCCGACCTCCGAGACGATCATCTACCACATGTTCGCCAAGTGGGTGCAGTCGTATCGCGACCTCCCCATCCTGATGAACCAGTGGGCGAACGTGGTGCGGTGGGAGATGCGCACGCGGCTCTTCCTTCGGACGCTCGAGTTCCTCTGGCAGGAGGGGCACACGGCGCACGCGACGCACGACGAGGCCGAGGCGGAGACGCGGCGGATGCTCGGCGTCTACCGCGAGTTCATGGAGGGGTGGATCGCGATGCCCGTCGTGACCGGGCAGAAGACCGAGAGCGAGAAGTTCGCCGGGGCGCTCCGCACGTACTCGTGCGAGGCGATGATGCAGGACAACAAGGCGCTGCAGGCGGGCACCTCGCACAACCTCGGACAGAACTTCGCCAAGGCGTTCGATCTCAAGTTCCAGGATGAGAGCGGGGAGATGGCGTTCGCGTGGAACACCTCGTGGGGCGTCTCCACGCGGATGGTCGGCGGGCTCATCATGACGCACTCGGACGACAATGGGCTCATCTGTCCGCCGCGGCTCGCGCCGGTGGAGGTGGTGCTCATCCCCATCTACAAGTCGGACGACGAGAAGGCGCGCGTGGTGGAGGCGGCGTACCAGGTGCGGGACGAGCTGGCGGCCTGGACCGGGCGCGGCGCGACAGACCGCCTGCGTGTGACGGTCGATGCGCGTGAAGGCATCAAGCCGGGTGCCAAGTATTACGAGCACGAGATGCGTGGCATCCCGCTGCGCCTCGAGATCGGCCCCAAGGACCTCGAGAAGGGCTCGGTATTCTCGGCGCGCCGGGATACGCGCGCCAAGGCCGCGCTCCCGATGGCGGGGCTGCCCGCGGCGGTCGCCGGGCTGCTCGAGACCATCCAGGCGGACCTGCTCGCCGCCGCGACCGCGCGGCGCGAGGCCAACTCGCACCGGAACGTGACCTCCTACGCGCAGTTCAAGGAGATCATGGAGGGCCCCGGCGGTTTCGTGTACGCCGGCTGGAACGGCGACCCCGCCGTTGAGGCGAAGGTGAAGGAAGAGACCAAGGCCACGATCCGGTGCATCCCGGACCCGGAGTTCCGGTCCGCGCAGGCGCCGACGACCTGCCTCGTGACCGGCGAGCCCGCCCGACACGAAGTCATCTGGGCGAAGGCGTACTGATGAGCTTCGAGCGCATCGACGGCGTGCTGAACGCCGAATCGGTCGCGCTCCCGCGGCTGGCCGCCGCGGTCGGGACGCCGTTCTACGTATATTCGGCCGAGCGGATCCGATCGCAGCTCGGCGCTCTCTCGGCGGCGCTGAACGGGATCCCGCATCGGATCCACTTCGCGATGAAGGCGAACGCCTGCCGCGGGGTCCTCGAGGTGGTGCGCGCGACCGGCGCTGGGGTGGACGTCGTGTCCGGCGGAGAGCTCGACCGCGCGCGCCGCGCCGGGTTCGGCCCGGACGACATTCTCTTCGGCGGCGTGGGCAAACAGGCGCACGAGCTGCGCGAGGCGCTCGTCGGTGGTGTGAAGGTTCTCAACGTCGAGTCGCCGGCGGAGCTCGCGCTCATCGCCGAGATCGCGGCCTCGCTCGGTGTGGTGGCCCCGGTCGGGCTCCGTGTGAATCCTGAGGTCGACGTCGAGAACGCGCACCGGTTCATCGCGACCGGCGAGAAAGGCCACAAATTCGGCATCCCGATCGGGGAGGCCTTGGCCGCGGGGCAGCAGGCGCTCGCGTCGCCGCACCTCCGTCTCATCGGGCTTGATATGCATGTGGGATCACAGCTGCTCTCGCTCGAGGCGTACCGGCACGGCGCGGAGCGGCTCGTCGAGTTGGGGCAGGCGCTGCGCGCGGCCGGCGCCGAGCTGCGGTTCCTCGACGTCGGGGGTGGGCTGCCCGTGCGCTACCGCGACGAGGCGGCGCCCGATCTGGCGGCCTATGCGGGGATCGTGGGCGGTGCCGCGGCCGCGCTGGAGGTCGCGCTGCTTGTCGAGCCCGGGCGGTTCGTGATCGCCGACGCCGGGATGCTCGTGACGAAAGTGCTGTATCGGAAGGGGAATGGCGGGCGGACGACGCTCGTCTGCGACGCGGGGATGACCGAGCTGGTGCGCCCCTCGCGCTATGATGCCTACCACCATGTCGAGCCGGTGCAGGTCGCGACGGGGGAGGAGATCGTCGACGTCGTCGGGCCGGTCTGCGAGACGGGGGATTTCCTCGCCCTCAAGCGGCCGCTCCCGGTCGTCGAGGTGGGGGCGCTCCTCGCGGTTCATGCGGCCGGGGCCTATGGCTCGGTGATGGCCTCGCAGTACAACGCCCGCCCGAAGGCGCCCGAGGTGATGGTCGATGGGGCGCAGTGGGCGGTGGTGACGACGCGGGAGACCTATGACGATCTGGCGCGCCACGACGTGGCGGCGCCGGACTGGAGGCGGGACTGATGCGCATCGGGGTGATGTCGGACTCGCACGACCGCGTGCCCGCGGTCGACGCGCTGCTTCGGTTAATGGTGGCGCGCGACGTGACGATGGTGCTGCATGCGGGGGACTTCTGTGCTCCGTTCGCGCTGCGCCCCTTCCGAGACCAGAATGTCGCGATGGCGGGCGTCTTCGGCGGGAATGACGGGGACCGCGCTGGCCTGCGCGCCTTCGCGGAGCAGGGGATGGGGCAGGAGCTCTTCGAGTCCCCGCACTCCGTGAAGTTCGGTGACGTGAAAGTCCTGCTCGTGCACGACCTCGCGGATGTGCAGGAGGGATCAATCAATGCGCACGACGTCGTCGTCTTCGGCCATACGCATGTGGCGACGATCGAACGCCGCGGCGAGACCCTGCTCGTGAATCCCGGCGAGGCGTGCGGCTGGCTCCATGGCACGCCGACGGCCGCCATCATCGACCTCGACACCAAGCAGGTCGAGGTGATCACGCTCGATCCGACGGAGTGGACCCGGTGACGTCCCGCGTATTGATCCTCGACTGCGGCTCGCAGTTCACCCAGCTCATCGCCCGACGCGTCCGCGAGGCGCGCGTCTTCTCGGAGATCCATCCGCCGACCCGCTCGCTCGAGTGGATCCGCGCCTGGCAACCCACG
>JARIFA010000054.1 GCA_031127075.1 Gemmatimonadota bacterium
CGTCTCCCCGGTGCCGATGACGTAATCCGCTGGTCGCTCCTGCTGAAGCATCCGCCACATCGCGTCGACGTAGTCGCCGGCGAAACCCCAGTCGCGGCGGGCGTCGAGGTTCCCGAGCCGGAGCTCGGTCGCCTTCCCCGTCACGATGCGCGCGACCCCGTCGGTGACCTTCCGCGTCACGAACTCGAGCCCGCGGCGCGGCGATTCGTGATTGAAGAGGATCCCGCTGACCGCGTAGAGCCCGAACGATTCGCGGTAGTTCACGGTAATCCAGTGGCCGTACACCTTCGCGACGCCGTACGGGGATCGCGGGTAGAAGGGCGTCGTCTCGCGCTGCGGGGTCTCCTGCACCATCCCGAACTGCTCGGACGAGGAGGCCTGATAGAACCGCGCACCGGGGACGGTGCGGCGCATCGCCTCGAGCATCCGCGTGACGCCGAGCCCGGTGAACTCGCCGGTGAGGACGGGCTGGTTCCAGGAGGTGGCGACGAAGGACTGCGCCGCGAGGTTGTAGATCTCGTCGGGGCGCACCTCGGCCATCACGTCCATCAGCGAGGTCTGGTCGAGGAGATCGGCGGAGAGGAGTTCGACGCGGTCGACGAGGTGGCCGATGCGCTCGTACGGGGTGGTGGAGGAGCGCCGCACGACACCGACGACGCGATACCCCTTCGCGAGGAGGAGTTCCGCGAGGTAGGAGCCATCCTGGCCGGTGATCCCAGTGATGAGTGCCGTCTTCTGCTGCCGTGCCGTTCCCATCGCGGGCCTCCCTGCCGGTCGTGAAACGGGGGGAGCGCCTTCACGCTCCCCCCGCGGGTCTCACTGGACGAACGCGGCGCCGATCAGACCGCGGCCGCAGCCCCACGCGGGGCCCGCTGGATCTTCCCGGCGTTCAGGCAGCGGGTGCAGACCTTGATCTTCACCGTCTTGCCGCCCTCGACGATCCGCGCGACCTGGAGGTTCGGCTTCCAGGTGCGGCGGGTGGAGTTGTTCGCATGCGACCGGTTGTTGCCGTGGGCGACGCCCTTGTCGCAGACGTAGCAGCGATTGCGCTGGATGGCCATGGGTCAGCCCTCCTGGATGATTTCGATCCGCGCCATATCCGCCCCGTCACCCTTGCGGTGCCCGGTCTTCAGGATGCGGGTGTAGCCCCCGGGGCGCTTCGCCTGCTGCGGCCCGACGTCCTGGAAGAGCTTGTCGGCGGCGCCACGCTTCTGCACGTCGCGCGCGATCAGCCGGCGGGCGTGCAGCGTGCCCGCCCGGGCCTTGGTGATGAGCTTCTCGACGAAGGGCCGCAGTTCCTTGGCCTTCGCTTCGGTCGTCTCGATGGCGCCCTGCTCGATGAGCGAGGTCGCGAGGTTGCGGAGGAGCGCCAGGCGCTGCTCCGACGTGCGGCGGAGGCTCCGCCCAGCCTTACGGTGACGCATGGGGCCTACTCCTCTTCGTCGTCAGGGGCATTCGCGGCGGCGCGGCTCGGCGGCGTGCCCCAATCGACCACGCGCACGCCATCCGGCGACTCCTCGAACCGCATCCCGAAATTGAGTCCTTCCTTCTCGAGGAGCTCGGCGATCTCCTGGAGGGACTTCTTGCCGAAATTCTTGACCTGCAGGATCTGTGTCTCGGTCTGCCGCACGAGATCCCCGAGCGACCGGATGCTCGAGTTCTTGAGCGAATTGACCGAGCGAACCGAGAGCGAGAGCTCGTCGATCGGGGTGCGGAGCAGCTCAGCGAGGCGGGCCCCCTCGGGGCTCCCCTCGGCGCCCGGCACCGCGACCGCGGCCGCGGCGGACGTGCCGAAGCTCGCGAAATACTGGAAGTGGGTCTGCGCGAGCGCGGCCGCGTAGCTCACCGCCTCTTCGGGCGACACCGTGCCGTCCGTCTCGACCGTCAGGGTGAGCCGGTCGTAGTCGGTGCGCTGGCCCACGCGCGTCTCCGCCACGGCGAAGTTCACGCGCCGCACCGGGGAGTAGATGGAATCGATGCGGACGAGGTCGACGGGGAGCGACCGGTCCATCGGATGCTGCTCCGCCTCGACGTACCCGCGCCCCTTGTTGACATGGAGCTCGATCGAGAGGTCGCGCGCGTCCTGCAGCGTGAGGAGGTGATGCGCCCCGTCGACGATGCGCACGCCGGCCGGGAGATCGAGCTGGCCCGCGGTGACCGGGCCCGCCTTCCGCACCTTCACGGAGAGCACCGCCTCCTCGACGTCCGCGTCGAGCGCGAGCACGAGGGTCTTCAGGTTGGCGATGATCTGATGGACGTCCTCGACCACGCCGACGATGGTCTGGTGCTCATGGAGCACGCCGTCGATGCGGAAGCCCCACACGGCGGCGCCGCGAAGGGAGGAGAGCAGCATGCGACGCATGCTGTTGCCGAGCGTGTGCCCGAACCCGCGCTCCAGCGGCTGCAGGCGGAATTCCGCCGCATTCGCCTGGTCCTCGCGCTTCGTCATCTCGACGAGCTGCGGCCGGACGAGCCCGCGGAGATCGATCGTGGTGGCCATTGGGAATCCTTGAGAGAAGTGGTGTCACGATGGCGCGGGTGCGCCACCGACGCCGTACCCCGCCCCTGACGCGCGGTACGCTCGTGAGACTGTCAGGGAGTCTGTCTGCTTACTTCGAGTACAACTCGACGACCAGCTGCTCCTGCGCCGCGATCGGGATGCTCTGCCGCTGCGGACGCTCGAGCATCCGGCCCGAGAAGGTGTCCTTGTCGACCGCGATCCACGCCGGCGAGGCCCCACGCGCCGCGACCTCGAGGGCCGCCTGCACGATGACGAGCTCGCGCGACTTCTGGCGCACCCGGACCTCCTGGCCCGGCTCCACCACGAAGCTCGGCACGTCGACCGACTTCCCGTTCACCTCGACATGCCGGTGACGGATCAGCTGGCGCGCGGCCTTGCGGCTCGCGGCGAAGCCCATGCGGTAGACGATGTTGTCGAGCCGGCTCTCGAGCGCCGCGAGGAGGTTGTGGCCGGTGACGCCCGGGAGGGTCGAGACCCGCTCGAACGTGTTCCGGAACTGCCGCTCGCTCAGCCCGTAGATCCGCTTGATCTTCTGCTTCTCACGCAGCTGCTTCGCGTACTCGCTCACCTTGCGGCGACGGGCCGTGTTCTGGCCGTGCTGCCCCGGGGCGTACGGGCGCCGCTCCACCGGGCACTTCTCGGTGAAGCACTTGGTGCCCTTCAGGAAGAGCTTCGTGCCTTCGCGCCGGCACTGCCGGCAACTGGGACCGGTATAGCGCATGGATCAGACCCTCCGACGCTTGGGGGGACGGCAGCCGTTGTGCGGGATCGGCGTCACGTCCTTGATCGACTTGACCTGCAGCCCCGCGGAGGCGAGCGCCTGGATCGCCGATTCGCGACCAGAGCCCGGGCCCTGCACCTTCACGTGCACCCGGCGCACGCCGGCCGACATCGCCTCGCGCGCGCACTGCTCGCCCGCGACCGTCGCGGCGAACGGGGTGCTCTTCTTCGACCCCTTGAAGCCGGCCTTGCCGGCCGTGCCCCACGCCACGGCGTTCCCGTGCGCGTCCGTGATCGTGATGAGCGTGTTGTTGAACGTCGCGTTGACGTGCGCCACCCCCTCGGCGTCCACCACGCGCTTCGTCTTCTTCCCGAGAGCCATTACTTGGTCACCTTCTTCTTGCCCGCGATCGCGCGGCGCGGCCCCTTCTTCGTGCGGGCGTTCGTGTGCGTGCGCTGCCCGCGGACCGGCAGCCCGCGGCGATGCCGCGTGCCACGATACGAGCCGATATCCATCAGGCGCTTCACGTTCATCGCGACCTCGGTGCGGAGCGCACCCTCGACGCGGTACTGCTTCTCGATCTCCTGACGGAGCTTGTTGACGTCCACGTCGGAGAGATCGCGGATCCGCTGCTCCGGGCTCACACCCGTTGCCGCGAGGATACGGCGCGCGAGCACACGCCCGATGCCGAAGATGTAGGTGAGGCCGATCTCGACCTTCTTGTCGCGCGGGAGGTCCACGCCGGAAATACGTGCCATTGTCTGGTTACCCCTGCCGCTGCTTGTGCTTGGGATTGCGCTTGCAGATGATCCGCGTCACACCCGCCCGCTTGACCACCTTGCAGTGCTCACAGATCGGCTTCACGCTGCTGCGAACTTTCACTGAGGACTCCGAAGGGACGTGAGGGCGTCGCCGCCCGCAAATGCTTGCGCTGACCGGTTTTCGGCCAGCCCCATAGCTTAGCGGGCCCAACCACTTGACACAAGTGGCGGACCGACATGTACCGAAAAGCAGGATTTGAGGCCCGAGGTCTGGCGTCAGCGACCCTGCAGCGTCTCCCGGATCCCCCGGAGCACCCCCGCCGGGTCCGCCGCCCCGGTCACCGCCCGCCCCAGCACCAGATACGCCGCCCCGTCGGCGGCCGCCCGCTCCGGCGTCGTGATCCGCGCCTGATCGTGCGCGGCGCCGCCCGAGAGTCGTATCCCCGGCACCAACGGATGCAGCGCCGGATACGTCGACCGGACCGCCGCCACCTCGTGACCCGAGCAGACCACCCCGTGCGCGCCGGCGATCTGCGCCACCCCGGCCAGGCGGATCACCTCCGCCCCGACCTCCGGGGTCTCGCGACCGAGCGTCACCCCGAGGTCGGCAGCGGTATGGCTCGTCAGCACCGTCACCACGAGGATCCCGGTGCCCCCGCCCGCCACATGCCCCGCCCCGCCCTCGGCCGCCCCCAGCACCGCCGCCTCCACCATCGCGGCGCCGCCATACCCGTGTACGGTGAGCAGCGACACACCCATCGCCGCGGCGCTCCGCGCCGCCCCACGCACGGTGGTCGGGATGTCGTGGAGCTTGAGGTCGAGGAAGACCCGGCGCCCCTGCCGATGCATCGCCTCCACGACCGCCGGGCCGGCTGCGGTGAAGAGCTCCAGCCCGACCTTCACGAAGTCCGCGTCGGGGCCGAGCCGGTCCACCAGTGCGAGCGCGCTCGAGAGGTCAGGCACATCCAAGGCGATGACGGGCTGCGCCCGCAACGGCGACGAGGTCACGAGGGCCACTCCAGCGTTCCGATGAGGTCCGCGAGCCGAGCGATGCCGTGCCGCTCCGCCCAGGCGCCGAGGTCGCGGATCACCCGCCCCGGCAGTTTCGGGTCGGCGAGCCCCGCGGTGCCGATCGCCACCGCGGACGCCCCCGCCATCAGGTACTGCAGGACGTCGGTCGCGTGCTGCACGCCACCGGCGCCGATGATCGGGACCGAGACCGCCTGACGCACCCGCCACGTGGCGAGCACCCCGACGGCCAACAGCCCGGGACCGCTCACCCCGCCGCTGCCGAATCCGAGCATCGGCCGACGACGCTCCAGGTCGATGACGAGTCCGGGAATCGTGTTGATCACCGTGATGCCATCGGCGCCCGCGTCGACCGCCTGCCGCGCGACGTCTCCCACCCGCGGCAGCGTCGGCGAGAGCTTCACGAAAATCGGCTTCCGCGTGGCCCCGCGGGCGCCGCTGACGACGGCGCGCAGCGCCTCGGGATCCGCGCCGAACTCCATGCCGCCCTGCTTCACGTTCGGGCAACTCACATTCAGCTCGAATCCGTCGAAGCCCGGCGCCCCATCCATCCGCGCGACGACCGCCCCGAAATCGGCGGCCTCGCGCCCCACGACGTTCACGAGGACCCGCGGCCGGCGCACGTGCGTCGCGATCCACGGCAGATCCTCGGCGCAGACCGCCTCCACCCCGGGGTTGGCGAGTCCGACGGCGTTGATCATCCCGCCATCGAAGTCGGCGACGCGAGGCGCCGGCGCGCCGGTCCGCGGCTCGACGCTGACGGCCTTCGTCACGACCCCCCCGAGCGCCTCAAGATCCATCACATCCGCCAGTTCGCGGCCATACGCGGCCGTCCCCGACGCGAGGAGGACGGGGTTCTGCAGCGTGAGCGGGCCGAGCCGCGTCGTGAGGTCGGTCATCGGCGTGCCGAGCGGGTGCGGTGCATCATCGCGCGGTGAGCCGGGCGCGGCGCCGGTCGTAGTCGACCAGATACTCGTGTGCCGCCGCTGCGATGGCGCGCGCGGCGTCCGCCTGCCCCGCGTCGCTCGACATCCAGCGCGCCTCCGCGGGATTCGACCCGAACCCCACCTCGACGAGCACGGCGGGCATATAGGCCGTGGAGAGGACGGCGAGCCCCGCCTGCTTGACGCCGCGGTTCGGCCCGGGGTGGATCCCGGCGAGCCGGCGCTGCACCGCCGCCGCGACCTCCTGCGATTCCCGCAGATGCTCGTTGCGGGCCAGGTCGTTCAGGATGAACGACAGCGCGTCGTTCCCGCGCGGCGCATCGGCCTCGGTCTCGAAGTGGACGACGTCGTTTTCCATCGACGCGACGTGCGCTTCATCTTCGGTCCGCGCCGTCGAGAGATAGAACGTCTCGAACCCGCGCGCCGCCGTGGGGTTGTTCCACTTGGGGTTCGCCCCGTTGACGTGCACGGACACGAAGAGGTCCCCACTCGCACGGTTCGCGATGGGACCGCGATGGAACAGGTTGATCAGCGTATCGGTGGTGCGGGTCATCAGCACCTTCAGCCCACGCGACTCCAACTCGGCCTTCACGCGCTTGGCGATCTCGAGGGTGATCCGCGCCTCGCTGAGCGCGCGCCCCTCCACGACCGCGCCGCGCATCCCGGGGTCGCGCCCACCGTGCCCGGCGTCCACGACGACGGTGTACGGCCGCGAGAGCCGCACATCCGGATCCAGACGTGGCGACTCCACGGCCGTCGTGGGCGTGGCGGGCGTCACAGGCGTCACAGGCGTCGCGCGCGCGACCGCCCCCTCGCGGTCGCGCCGGAGCTCGCCCGCGGCGCGGTCCCACCGCACCCCCACGTCGAACCGCGGCAGGATCTCACTGAAGAGCTGCAGTGGCACCGCCGGTGCGCCATCGATCAGCCGCGGCGCCTCGACGAGCGGCAGCGGGAATCCGTTGTACGTCGCGAAGGGCGAACCCGACTCGATCTCGACGGCCGCACTCCCGACCGCCAAGCGCCAGCGACCGGGCCCGCGGCCCTCCAACTGTCCGCCGAGCAGTCGCGCGATGACGTCGGCGCGCACGACCCCCCCCGACGGGCTCTCCACCACCGAGACCGCGGTGTCCCCCGCGGCGCCACGCACGCGAATGACCGGTCCCGTCGGCGCGGCGGCGCCCGACAGCCCGGCACCGAGTCCGACCGCCACGACGAGTGCCTTCACCGTCCGCAGCGCGCGCGCCATCTCGCGCTTCGCGTCACGCTCGCGTTCGTCAGCACGCTTGTCGTGAAGCTTCTTCCCGCGCGCAAGCCCGATGCGGACCTTAGCGCGGCCATCCCGGAAATAGAGTTCGAGTGCCACGAGCGTCAGCCCCTTGCGTTCGACCGCCCCGATCATCTTGCGGATCTCCTGCGCATGCAGGAGGAGCTTGCGACTCCGGGTCGGTTCGTGGTTCCACACGTTGCCGTGCGAGTATGGGGCGATGTGCGCATTGAGCAGCCAGACCTCCCCATCCTTCACGACCGCGTACGCGTCCGTGATCTGGGCCCGCCCATCACGCAGCGACTTCACCTCGGTGCCGAGCAGCATGATGCCGGCCTCCCACGTCTCGAGGATCTCGTAGTCGTGGCGGGCGCGTGCATTGCGGGCGATCGAAGCGATCCCCTCGTCGGTCCGTGGCTTGGTCATCTCGCCTGAAGAATGACGACCGAACGTTGACTTGGGTATCACGCGCCGGTACGTTCCCCAGTTCGCCGAAGTGGTGGAATTGGTAGACGCGCTGCGTTCAGGGCGCAGTGGGCTAACGCCCGTGGGGGTTCGAGTCCCCCCTTCGGCACTTGAGCACCGAGTCGAACGATCACGCGCCGCTCCTCTCCAGGGGCGGCGCGTCGTCGTTCACCCCTGGAGGACCGGCAACCCGACACGCTCCCGGACCTGTGGTTCCGCCTCGAGGAGGTCACCGAGGCGCACGCCGTCCAGCACCTCGTCGATCCGTTTCTGCAACATCATCCAGACGGGCCGGATGGAGCAGTCGCACGACTGCGAGCAGCGCTCGGCGTCGAGCGGGTGCGTGTCGCAGTGGAGGTCGAACGTCACCAGTTCGGCGGCGGCGATGATCTCGCGCACGGTAATCGCGTCGGCCGCGCGCGCGAGCGCGTACCCGCCCTTGGCGCCCCGCGTGCTCTGCACGATCCCCGCGCGCCGGAGCCGCAGGAGGATCTGTTCGACGTAGTCGCCGGGAAGCCGCTCGCGGGCGGCGATGTCGCGACCGGTGACCGGCCCCTCGTCGGTGCGGCGCGCGAGATGCAGCGCGCAGATGACCCCGTACTCAGCCCACGTCGTGATGCGCATGCGCGGAAACTTGGACCCGGCCCGGGGATGGGGACAAGGGCACTCGGGGTTCCCTCACCTGTCGCCGGGCACGCCGGGCTCGGTGAGCCGCCGCAGGTCGAGCACCACCTCGGCCTCCGCCGCGGTCAGGAGGCCCTCCCGCACAACGAGCTCGCGGATGGTCAGGCCCTCGGCGACCGCCTGCTTGGTCAGCGCAGCGGCCCGCGCGTACCCGATGCGCGGCGCGAGCGCGGTCGCAAGCGCGGCCGACCGCTCGGCCCAGTACGCGAGCATCGGGGGGTTCGCCTCGAGCCCGCGGATCGCCCGCGACTCGAGGACACGGACCGCGTTGCCGAGGATCGTGATCGCGGACAGCAGATTGTGCGCCACGACCGGCATCATCACGTTGAGCTCGAGCTCTCCGCGCTCGGCGGCCGCGGCGACGGTCGCATCGTGCCCGAGCACCTGGAACACCACCTGCTGCACCATTTCCGGCACACTCGGGTTCACCTTCCCCGGCATGATGCTCGAGCCGGGCTGCACCGCCGGGAGCCGCAGCTCGTCGAGCCCAGTGCGAGGTCCGCTCGAGAGGAGACGCAGGTCGGCAGCGACCTTCCCGAGGTCGAGGGCGAGCACCCGCCACGCCGCGCTCACGCCGGCGACATCCCCCAGCGACTGCATCAGTTGCACGGGGTCGGCACCACGACGGAGCGGCAGCCCCGTCCGCTGCGAGAGCTCCTCCACCATCCGCGCCGCATAGACGGGTTCGGCGTTCACGCCGGTGCCGACGGCGGTGCCCCCGATCCCGAGGTCGAGGAGATAGCGCGCCGAGTGCCGCACCCGACGTGCCCCGCGCTCGATGGAGCCCGCCCACGCGCCGACCTCCTGGCCGAGCCGGATCGGCATCGCGTCCTGCAGATGGGTGCGCCCCGCCTTCACGAGCCCGTCGAACGCCGCGGCCCGCTCTCGAAGCGCGTCGACCACCGCGTCGACGGCACCGAGGGCCGGCCCCAGCGCATCGAGTGCGGCCAACCGCATCGCGGTCGGGATGACGTCGTTCGTCGACTGCGCCATGTTGACGTGGTCGTTCGGATGGACCGGGTCGTACGTCCCCCGCGCACCGCCGAGGGCGACCGTGGCGAGGTTCGCGAGCACCTCGTTGACGTTCATGTGCAGCGACGTCCCGGCCCCCGCTTGGTAGACGTCGACGAGGATCTGCTCGCGATGCGTACCGGCGAGGAGCTGGTCGCAGGCGGCGATGATGGCGTCGGCCCGACGCGCATCGAGCCGCCCCGTGCCGCGATGCACGACCGCCGCCGCGCGCTTGATGCGCACGACGGCGGTGACGAGGCCCGGATGGGCCCGGAGGCCGCTGATCGGGAAGTTCGCGAGGGCGCGCGCGGTGGCGATCCCGTACCACGCGTCCGCCGGGAGCTCGACCGCGCCGAGCGCGTCGTGCTCCGTGCGGCTCGCCTGGATCACGGCGCCGTCAGCAGCGGCAGCCCGTACGTCGAGACGAAGGCGAGCCGCGTGCGGGAATCGATCACGACCTCCTTCACGCGGAGGCGGATCGCCCGGACGCTCCGCGAGGCCACCGGCGCATTGCGCCAGAAGTCGAGGAACTCCGCGGGAATCGTCCCGCTCCCGTCATCGGTGAACCCGCAGAAGACCTGCTCGTTCGGCGACTGGTCGGTGGAGAAGTTGTTCGCGTAGCGGAGCGCGAAGGTCATCAGCGAGCCCGACTGCGGCGCCGGCGTCCAGGTCAGCGTCAGGGGCTGCCCTTCGGCGGGCGTCGTCACGGGCTCATGCGTGAACGCCTCGGCGGTGCGGACGCTCGACGTGATCGCCGGGAAGCCCGCAGGGGAGCCGGGGACCTGCAGCGTGAGTGTGTCCCCGGGGATGAAGGGGATCACGCGCCCGGTCGGCGGCCGGTAGATGGCGAGGTTGCCGATGAAATAGGGCCGGAGCGTATCCGTCCGTGTGCGAATCGTCGAGAGGAGGTAGTCGCCGGCACTCAGCGTGAAGCTGCCGGTGTTGACGTTCTGACTGGGCGTGTACGCGGCGAACTGGCACGAGTCCGCGCTGGGCGGCGTGATCCGGAGGTCGGTCTTGTCGTAAAAGATCACCTCGGGCGCCATCGCGGTCCCGACGAGGTCATCCTGATACGTGGAGATGGAGACGACGCCATAGCGGGCGTTCGGGATCTCGAGCGTGTCGACGCACGCGGTGGTCACCGCGAGCGCCACCAGCGGGAGTGACCGACGGAACGCCAGGGAGAAACGCATGGGAAGCGGGGCCAGAGGTGGAGGGGCTACCGCAAGATACACCGCAACCGGGTCAACTCCGCGGGATGCGAGCGGCGCCGGTCAGGAAGGGGTTGGACGCCCGCTCGGCCCCGATGGTCGTCGCGGGGCCGTGGCCCGGCAGGACGATCAGCGACTCCGGGAGCGTCAGCAGCCGCTCGAGGGACCGGGCCATCGTCGCCGGCTCCGAGCGCGGGAGGTCGGTCCGGCCGACCGAGCCCTGGAACAGGAGGTCGCCGCCGAACATCCGGCGCTCACCGATCAGAGCGACGTGCCCGGGACTGTGGCCGGGCAGGTGCCAGACGGTGAATGACTCGCCCGCGAAGGTCAGCGTCTCCCCCTCCGCGAACGCGCGGTCGGCGGGCGCGGGCTGCTCGAACGGGAGATTGTACATCGCCGCAGCGCGCCAGGCGTTCTCATAAACCTCGGTGTCCGCCGGATGCAGGTGCACCGGGACGCCGGGCCAGGCGCGCCGGACCCCTTCAATCGCGCCGATGTGATCGAGATGCGCGTGCGTGAGCCAGATCGCGGTGAGCCGCGCCGCCCGGCGCTCGAGTTCGGCGCAGAGGCGGACCGGGTCGTCGCCGGGATCGACGAAGACGGCCGTGCCCGCCTCGGCATCGTGCAGGAGGTAGCAGTTCTCCTGGAAGGCGCCGACGACGAAGACGGCCGATTCGCTCACGCCGAGGCGCCGAGCATCGGCGGGGCGGCCGGCACGGGCTGCCCGTTCTTGCGCGCCGTCAGGTACTTCTCGACGCCGATCGCGGCCGTCGTCGCATCCCCCACCGCGGTGGTGACCTGTCGCGTGAGCTGCGCCCGCACGTCGCCCGCGGCGAAGAGCCCCGGCACCGAGGTCTGCATCATCGCGTCGGTGATGAGGTACCCGGCGGCGTCGTGCTCGACGTGGTCGCGGATGATCCCGGTGTTCGGCTTGAAGCCGACGAAGATGAAGATGCCGGTCGCCACGAGCTCGGACGCCGTCCCGGTCTTCAGGTTCCGGATGCGGGCGTGCGTCATCAGGCCATCGGCGCCACAGATCTCATCGACGACGGTGTCGGTGATGACCTCGATCTTCGGGTTCGCGAAGGCGCGCTGCTGCACGAGCTTCGAAGCCCGGAAGGTGTCCCGCCGATGGACGAGGTAGACCTTCTCGGCGTAGCGCGTGAGGAAGTCGGCCTCCTCGCATGCGGCGTCGCCGCCGCCCACCACGAGGATGGTGTGGCCCTTGTAGAAGGCGCCGTCGCAGATGGCGCAGTAGGAGACGCCCTTCCCGGCGTACTCGATCTCCCCCGGGACATCGAGCTTCACGGGCGTGCCGCCGGCGGTGACGATGACCGTCGGCGCCACATAGACGTCGCCCGACTCGGTGACGCAGTCGAAGAGCCCGTCGGCGCGGCGGGTGACCGAATCGATCGGGGTCGAGGTGCGGATCTCGGCGCCGAACTTCTCGGCGTGCGCCTGGAACTTCGACGCGAGCTCGTGGCCCAAGACGTGCTCGAAGCCGATGTAGTCCTCGATGACCTCGGTGTTGAGGAGCTCCCCGCCGGGGAAGCCACGCTCGAGCACGACGCTCCGCAGCATCGAGCGCCCTGTGTAGAGCCCGGCGCACATCCCCGCCGGTCCCGCTCCGACGATCACCACCTCGTATTCGTGCGTCGCCACCGTCCACCTATTCGTGTGAGATGACGGGCAATCTATCGACGGACGGGGCGCACCCGGCACCCCGGATGCGCCCCGTCCGAACGGCGTCGAACGATGCCGTTACCGCATGCCGCCGGCCGCCCGCGCCCGCCGCTGGGCGTTCCCCATCTCCTCGATGTCCTTCAGGAGCTGCTTGGCGTCGTACATGATGCCGTCCTTGATGGTCCAGAGCACCCCGCCGTAGGTCTCGACGCGGCCGGTGGCGTCATTCAGCCGCTCCCACCCGGTCCCGTACAGGACCTTGAGATTCTGGAACGGGTTCGCGTTCACGATGACGAGGTCGGCCAGCATCCCCGGCTCGATGACGCCGGTCTCGATCGGCCGACCGGTGGGCTTCGCGTTCGTGAGCGCGGCGTGGTAGGTGCCCGCACGGATCGCTTCGCCGGGATAGAACCCCGCCTCCTGCAGCAGCTCGAGCTCCTGGATGGTCGAGAAGCCCGGCGTGTTGTAGATGAAGCCCGCGTCCGAGCTCGCCGTCACGCGGCCCCCCAGGTTCTTGTACTCGTTGATGAACTGCATCCAGACGCGGTAGAAGTTGCGCCACGCCACTTCGTCATCGGTGGTCCAATCGTAGAAGTAGGCGCCGTGATTCGACCGGTTCGAGATGTAGAAGTCCCACTGCGTCGGGATGGTGTACCGCTCGTGCCAGGGCGCGCGCATCCGGGCCATCACGTCGCGCCCGGTGAGATACGTCGTCATCGTCGGGTCGAGCGTCACGTCGTTCGCGAGGAGGGTCTTCAGGAACGAGTTCCACTTCTCGCTCCCCGGCGTCACCAGGCTCCACTGCCGCGCCACCTGGGCGAACCGCGTCTGCTCATCGGCGAGATTCGCATCGAGCGGCCACGGCTGCACCTGATGGTGGTCGTACATCGACTCGAAGATGCCGTAGAAGTGCGTGATCGCCCCGAGTCCCATCTCCGCCGCGATGCGCCCGTTCACCTGGGCGACGCCGCCCTGCTGCAGGTGCGCCGTGGTCCCGAGCCCCTGCTTCTTCGCCTCATCGATGTACGCGGCCATCAGGTCCGGACGCTCGGCGCCGAGCTTCAGGCCGTCGGCGCCGTTCTGCTTGGCCCAGCGCACCCAGGCGCGGGCGTCATCCGGCGTACGGGGCGTGCCGCGACCCCACCCGGTG
>JARIFA010000009.1 GCA_031127075.1 Gemmatimonadota bacterium
CGACACCATCTACGAGTTCATCCTCCGCGACGGCTCCCGGCTCTTCGGCACCGTCGTGAGCGAGGATGCAGACCGCGTGGTGGTCCTGACGAGCTCGGGTGCGCGCGTGGAGGTGCCGCGTGCACAGATCGAGCGGCGGAGGATCGCCGCCGGCACCGCGCGCGATGGGCAGTTCTGGGGCGAGGATCCGAATCTCTCGCGGCTCTTCCTCACGTCGACGGCGCGGCCTCTGCCCAAGGGCGAGGGCTACGTGTCGAGTTTCCTGCTCTTCTTCCCGTTCGTCGCGTACGGCGTGACCGACCGCTTCACGATGGCCGGCGGCACGCCGATCATCCCCGAGGCGATCGGGCGCGTGTTCTATCTCGCACCGAAGTACACGGTGGCGCAGCGCGAGCGCGCCACGTACGCGCTCGGCGCGCTCGGCTTCTTCTCCTCGCGCGACGAGGGGTCGGTTGGCGTGGTGTATGGGTCCGGCACCTGGGGCACGAGCGACAACGCGGTGACCGCTGGTGCCGGGTGGGGCTATGCGAGCGATGGATCGACGGTGGATCTCGCGAGCAAGCCGGTGCTGGTGCTCGGCCTCGAACGGCGCGTGGGGCGGCGGACGAAGCTCGTCAGCGAGAACTGGTTCGCGGCGGGGTCGTCGGCGCGCTTCGTGAGCGGCGGGGTGCGCTTCATCGGCGACCGGATCTCCGCCGACCTCGGGCTCGGGAGCTTCGGCGAGGGCGGGTGCTGCGTGCCGCTCGTGAACTTCGTCTGGAATTTCGGGGGCGGGAGATAGAGGCTGAAGGCTGAAGGCTGAAGGCTGAAGGCTGAAGGCTGGAAGCTGGAGGCGGGCGTCCGTCGCCTCGTTCAGCCCATAGCTTTCAGCTTATCGCTTTCCGCTTTCAGCGATTCCGGCTGCAGCGATCCCTGCTGCCGCGTTGCTTTCTCCCCCTCCCGCGCCCCCGATGCCCGCCTCCCGTCGGTTCGTCCTCGTCCTCGCCCTCCTGCTCCCGGTCGTCGCCGCTGCCGCACTGCGGCATGATCTCACCGGCGTCTGGGACTTCGCCGTCGTCACCGAGAATGGCACCGGCACCCCGGTCGTCCGGATGACCCAGGACGGCACGACGCTCACCGGGACCTACGAGTCAGGGCGGATGGGTGTCCGCCCCATCAGCGGCTCCGTCGTCGGCGACACGATCCGCTTCGTCCTCGCGGCGGCGTCGGAGGGGGGGATGGCCCTCGCCTTCGTCGGGCGCGTGATCTCGCCGGATCTCGTGCGCGGCGAGGTCGACTTCCAGGGGATGGGGAGCGCGACCTTCACCGGCACACGTCGCAAGCCGACGCCCTGACCACCGGACGCACCGGTGTCGCCCCCCGACCGCGGTCGCCTGCGCGCCATCATCGGCGGTTCCGTCGGGAACCTGGTCGAGTGGTACGACTGGTACACCTACTCGGCCTTCGCCCTCTACTTCGCGGGGAGCTTCTTCCCGAAGGGTGACGCGACCGCACAGCTGCTCAGCACCGCCGCGGTCTTCGCGGTCGGGTTCTTCATGCGGCCGGTCGGGAGCTGGCTCCTCGGCTGGTACGCCGACCGACACGGGCGTCGCGCCGCGCTGACCCGCTCCGTCTGGTTGATGTGCGCGGGATCGCTCCTCATCGCGGTCACGCCGTCGTACGCGACGATCGGCGTCGCGGCGCCGGTCCTCCTCGTGGTGGCGCGGCTCCTCCAGGGGCTCAGCGTCGGGGGCGAATACGGCGCGAGCGCGACCTATCTCAGCGAGCGCGCGGGCCGTGCACGCCGGGGCTACTACACGAGCTTCCAGTACGTCACGCTGATCCTCGGGCAGCTCCTCGCGCTCACCGTGCTACTCGTGCTGCAACGGGTGATGCCGGAGGCCTCGCTCGTCGCCTGGGGATGGCGGATCCCTTTCGTGTTCGGGGCGCTCGCTGCGATCGTCGCCGTCTGGATGCGCCACGCGCTGGATGAGACCGAGAGTTTCACGCGCGCGCAGCAGGCGCAGCAGGCGCAGCTCCGCGCCGAGGCCGCGCCGGAGGGCGTGGCCTCGACCGCCTCGGCGTCCGGGGACGCCCCCGCGCGCGGCCTCCGCGGGCTCGCGCGGCATCGTCGCGCCGCGTGGACGGTCTTCGGCCTCACCGCCGGCGGGGCCCTCGCGTTCTACGTCTGCACCACCTACGCGCAGAAGTTCCTCGTCAACACGACGGGGCTCTCCAAGGCGGTCGCGTCGCAGGTGAACGCGATCACCCTCGTCGGCTTCATGCTCCTGCAGCCCCTCGTCGGTGCGCTCTCCGACCGCATCGGCCGTCGGCCGATCCTCCTCACCTTCGGCGTGCTCGGCACCCTCGGCACGGTGCCGCTCCTCACCGCGCTCGAGACGGCGACGCCGCTCCGCGCGGTGCTCCTCCTCGGGGCGGCGCTGACCGTGGTGACCTGCTACACGTCCATCAACGCCGTCGTAAAGGCCGAACTCTTCCCGACCGAGGTCCGCGCGCTCGGCGTCGCGTTGCCGTATGCGCTCGCCGTCTCCCTCTTCGGCGGTACGGCGGAATACGTCGCGCTCTGGCTCAAGGGCCTCGGCCACGAGCGCTGGTTCTACTGGTACGCCACCACGGTGATCGCGGCCTCCCTGGTGGTGTACTGGCGGATGCCGGATACGCGGGATGCGTCGCTGATCCTCGAGGACTGACCGCGGCGGTCAGCGCCCCATCCGGCGCTCCAGCCCCTTCGCCATCTCGAAGATCCCCGTCGGGAAACTCGCCGTGTCCTGCGGGTCCACGCAGGTCAGGCACGAGCGATTGATCGCCCGGAAGCCCACGAAGGTCGCGCGCGGTGTCAGGTAGCCGTCGCGCACGGGGGTCTCGCGCAGCAACGGTCCGTCGAGATAGGTGCGGTTCGAGTCGCAGAGCACCGTCGTGACGACGGCGCCCGCGCCGAGCGTCTCGTGCAGGCGGAGGGCGGCGACGACGTTCGCGCCGCTCGAGATGCCGACCCCGAGCCCGAGTTCGCGCGCGAGCTTCTGGGCCATCAGGATGGCGTCCCCCGCGGCGATCGCGACCGGGCCGTCACTCCCCGGGAGCGGGCCGTCGGCGCGCGGCCGCCACCCCGGGATCTCGCCGCCGTCCGCCGCGTGCGCGTGATGCACCCGCACCGACGGGATCTCGCGTCGCAGCGCCTGCCCGACGCCGCGCAGCGTCCCTCCCGTCCCCACCCCCGTGACGAACGCGTCGGGGACGGCGTGCTGCCCGAGGAGCTGCAGCCAGAGTTCGCGCGCCGTGGTCTGGCGGTGCGCCTCCGCCTGCTCGTCGGGCGAGAGCCGGTCGAGCCGGTACGCGCCGGGCGTGGCGCGCGCGAGCTCGTCGGCGAGTGTCGGGAGCAGGGCTCGCGGGGCGAGATGGAGCTCCGCGCCGTAGGCGCGCGCGAGCAGCGTGTGCTCGGGCCGCGCGTCGTCGGGCATCACGAGCTGCACGCGCCGTCCGATGGCGCTCCCCACCGCGCTGACACTCACCCCGGTGTGTCCCTCGGCCGCGGCGACGAGCCGCGTCGCCGCGTCGAGCGCCCCATCCTCGAGCCCCCGGCGCACCGCCTCCACCGCGGCGCGGTCCTTGATGCTCCCCGTGAGGTTCAGGTGCTCCGCCTTCGCGTGGATGACGAAGGGCGCGCCGCCGTCACGGCGGCACTCGATGGCGAGGAGCGGCGTACCGCCGACGAGACGGCGGACGGATCGCAGGCGATCCGTGAGGGGAACCATGGGGGACGACTCCGAGAGGTGGGACGGCGAAATACCGCCACCGCGTGCGCGCGCCGACATCAGGCGGGAGGGTCGTCGGGGGTAGGGGAAAGCCGGGGTCGGGTCTCAGGTATCCGGGGGCCGCGCGCCGCGCGCGATCCCCCGCGACCGGTCACCTGACCCCGGTGCCCTGGAGTTCCGCCACCACCGGTCGATGGTCCGATGCCAGTGGTTCGGTGATCACCCGGGCGCCGAGGGCGCGCCAGCGATCACGCGGCGCCGCGAAGACGAAGTCGATCTCCTTCACCGGGGCCGTCGACGAGAAGGTGAAGCGGTCCGTCGCCGGCTTCGCGACCTCCATCGCGCGCGCGTGGAAGAGCGCCAGGGTCCGCGAGCCGGGCTCGTCGTTGAAATCGCCGAGCAGGAGATACGGGTGCCGCAGCGTGTCGAGCACCTGCGTGAGCGCCGTCGCCTGCGTGAAGCGGAAGCTGTCGTCGTCGACCCAGTCGAAGTGCACGTTGACGACGACGACCGTGTCCCCGGGCGCCGGCACGATGGTCGCGGCGAGCGCGACGCGTGGCTCGTTCCCGTCGGGGAGACGGATCGGCGTGGCCCGCACGATCGGGTGCCGCGAGAGGATCGCGAGGCCGTACTCGCCGCCCTGGTACGGCATGAAGGCGCCGAAGGCGTGGGCCATCCCGAGCGCGCGGCCGAGGTGTGCGGCCTCGTCGATCCCGCCGCTGCGCTGGACGACGCGATCCACCTCCTGCAGCCCGACGACGTCGGGGGCGAGGGCGCGCAGGACCGCCGCGGTACGGTCGAGATCGACGCGCTCGTCGGTCCCGCGGCCGTGACGGATGTTGTAGCTGACCACGCGCCAGAGGGCGGGGGCGGGGGCGGCCGGCACGGCGGCGAGGAAGACGACCGGGAGCAGCACGGCGACCGCGAAGGCGGCGGGACGATGTCGCATCCGGCAACGATACCACCCGCCGCCGGCGCGCGTATCCTTCGGCAGCGCGCTCCTTCGGCGCGCGCTTCTCCGCCGTCTCGCACCCGACCCCCCCCGTGGCCGACCTGCTCCCCCCCGACGATCCCGCCGCCCTCGACTTCCCGCCCGACGTGATGCGGGCGATGGGCCACGCCGTCGTCGACCGCGCCGTCGATCATCTCGCGTCGATTCCCACGATGCCGAGCCGCGGCGACGTCGCGGCGGAGGCGCTCTGTCGCGCGCTCCGCGCGGACGCGCCGGAGACGGGCCGCGCGCTCGAGCCCCTCCTCGACGAGCTCTTCGATCGCTGCATCCCGCCCTCCTTCACCACCATCGGCGCGGGGTACCTCGCCTACATCCCGGGCGGCGGCATCTATCCGGCCGCGCTCGCCGATTTCATCGCCGATACCACCAACCGCTTCACCGGGATCTGGCAGGCGGCGCCGGCCCTCGTGCAGCTCGAGGCCAACGTCCTCGACTGGCTCCGCGACTGGATGGGGTTCCCCGAGACGGCGCGCGGCGTGTTCACCACCGGCGGCTCGATGGCCACCTTCAACGCCATCGCCGCGGCCCGCGAACGCCACCTCGGCCCCGACATCCGCCGCGGTACGCTCTACGTCTCCACCCAGGCGCATCACTGCGTGCAGAAGGCGGCGAAGCTCGCCGGCATCGCCGCCGACCGCGTCCGCGAGATCCCGGTCGACGCCGCGTACCGGATGCGCGTCGACGCGCTCGCCGCGGCGATCACTGCCGACCGGGCCGCGGGCCTGACGCCGTTCTTCGTCTGCTCGACGGCGGGCACCACCAACACCGGTGCGGTCGATCCGCTCGATGCCATCGCCGACCTCGCCGCGCGTGCGGGGTGCTGGCATCACGTCGACGGCGCCTACGGCGCCTGCTTCCATCTCGTCCCCGAACTCCGCCCGCTCCTCACCGGTCTCTCGCGCGCCGACTCGCTCACCCTCGATCCACATAAGGGCCTCTTCCTGCCGTACGGCACGGGCGCGCTCCTCGTCCGTGACGGTGAGGCGCTGCGTGCGTTGCACGCCTCGACCGCCGGCTACCTCCCGCCGAATCAGGGGGCGTTCTACGACCCAGCGCAGTACGGCCCCGACCTCTCCCGTGATTTCCCGGGACTCCGCCTCTGGCTGACCTTTCAGCTCGTCGGGCTCGCGCGCTACCGCGCCGCCCTCGCCGAGAAGCGTGCCCTCGCGCTCGAGGCCGCGGCGCGGCTCGCGGAGGTGCCGGGGCTCGTCCTCGACGCGCCGCCGCAGCTCTCGCTGATGGCGTTCCACCTCGAGGGGCCTGGGCTCGCGACGCGTGACGCGCAGGACCGTGCGACGGCTGCGCTCGTCGAGCGCGTCACCGCGCGGGGCGATGTGATGCTCTCGGGGTGCGTGGCCGAGGGCCGCGCCCTCGCGCGCATCTGCGTGCTGAGCTTCCGTACGCGTCGGCGCGAGATGGAGATCGCCATCGCGCAGGTCGCGGCCGAGGCCGCGGCGCTCCTCGCGGAGGCGCGCGCGATGCACGAATCCTCGACGCCCCACGCCTCGGGCACCACCGCGTGAGCCCGGACGCACCGGTCCCTCCCGACCCGTACGCCGCGCTGCGGCATCCGAAGTTCAAGCGCTACATCCTCTGCCTCTTCGCCCTCACGCTCGGGATCCAGATCCAGGGGACGGTCGTCGGCTGGCAGATGTACGACCTCACGCGCGACCCGCTCGCCCTCGGGCTGATCGGCCTCGCCGAGGCGCTCCCCGCGCTCGCGACGGCGCTCTATGCGGGCCACGTGGCGGACCAGCACGACCGACGGCGCATCGCGCTCCTCGCGCTCGCCGTCCTCGTCGCCTGCAGCCTCGCGCTCTGGGCGCTTGCGGGCCCGCACGCGCTCGGGGTCGCCCTCGCCACGCCGGTGCGCGTGCGGGCGATCTACGGCGTCATCATCGTGAGCGGCGTCGCACGAGCCTTCCTCCAGCCCGCGCGGCAGGCGCTCTCCGCGGAACTCGTCCCGCGGGCCCTCTTCAAGAACGCGATCACCTGGCGCAGCGGCTCGTGGCAGCTCGCCGCGGTGCTCGGCCCCGCGCTCGGCGGCCTCCTCTATGCGCTCGGGGGCACGACGCTCGCCTACGCGGTCGATGCCGCGTTGATGGTCTTCGCGGTCGGCGTGATGCTCTCGATCCGCCACCGCTCCCCCGAGCGCACCCGGTCGAGCGAGCCTATCTGGGACTCCGTCGCGGGGGGCGTCCGCTTCGTCGCGCGGGAGCCGGTCATCCTCGGCGCGCTCACTCTCGACCTCTTCTCCGTCTTCTTCGGCGGCGCCGTCGCACTCCTGCCGATCTTCGCGGCCGAGATCCTCCACGTCGGCCCCGTCGGGCTCGGCCTCCTCCGCGCCGCGCCCGCCGTCGGCGCGGTCACGATGGGCCTCGTCCTCGCCCGTCATCATGACTTCGAGCGCACCGGGCACGTCCTGCTCTGGTCCGTCGCGGGCTTCGGCGCCTGCATGATCGGCTTCGGCCTCTCGACGAGTTTCTGGCTCTCGCTCGCGCTCCTCTTCGGGTCGGGGCTGCTCGACATGATCAGCGTCGTCATCCGCAGCACCCTCCTGCAGTCGCGCACCCCGGAGGCGCTTCTCGGCCGCGTCGCCTCGGTGAATCAACTCTTCGTGGGCTCGTCGAACGAGATCGGGATGTTCGAGAGCGGTGTCACCGCGCGGTGGTTCGGGACCGCGCCGAGTGTGGTGCTCGGCGGCGTCGCGACGCTCGGCGTGGTCGCGTGCACGGCGCTCTTCGTCCCCACGCTGCGGACGCTGCGCCGGTTGCATCCCGAGGAGCGCACCGGGGTGTAGCGCCGGGGCGCGCCGAGACGGATCGCCCGGTTCCATGTCCACGGGGTATCATCGCCCACACCGCTCGCCCCCTCCGTCCGTATGCCGCACCATCCACTCCACCACCGACGCCTCGTCGTCCTCGCCGTCATCCTCCTCCTCGTCGTCGGGGTGGGGCAGTCGGCGATCCTCGGCGATGCGGTGCGTGACGTGCTCGGCATCCTCGAGCGGGTGGTCCGTAGCTATCCGCGGGCCGGGATGGCCGTCTTCCTCGCTTTCGCCGCCGTCTCGGCGATGCTCTCGTTCTTCTCGAGCACCCCGATCGTCCCCGTCGGCGTCTACGTCTGGGGTGCCGAGCGGACGATGCTCCTGCTCTGGATCGGTGGGGTGTTGGGGGGCACGGGCGGCTACTGGCTCGCGCGCACCCTCGGCCGCCGCGTCGCGGTGCGCTTCCTTCCCGCTGAGCCGTTCCACCGCTACGAGACGTTCTTCGCGACGCGCGCCCAGTGGCGGAGCATCCTCCTCTTCCGGGTCGCGCTGCAGTCGGAGCTCCCGAGCTATGTCCTCGGCGTCCTGCGCTATCCCTTCGTGAAGTATCTCCCGATCATGGCGCTCGCCGAGCTCCCCTTCGTGGCGGTCGTGGTCTATCTCGGTGATGCCTTCGTACGGGGGCGCAGTGGGATCTTCGTGCTGACCCTCGCGGTGAGCCTCGGACTCACCGTACTCGCCTTCCGGCGGCTGCAGCGGGAGATGCAGGCCGGGTGAGCGCAAACGGGCCTCGCGCTTCGACTTGCGCGAGGTGGTGGGTGGCGTTTGAATCCACCCGAATGGCTGCCCTGCCGATCCCGATCGCGACCCCAGCGCCCCTCGTGTGGGTGCTCATCCCCACCGTCGCGACCGACGACCCGAACCTCGCCTGGTACAGCGACTACTCGCTCGCGCGCGAGGAGTACACGCGCGCGTTCGCGACGCTCGGGATGGCGTGGCGCTGGCAGCCGGTGACGATGGCCGACGTGGAGACGGTGATCGGCGGCCTCCGGCGCGCCTCGCGCGGCTATGCGCCGATCGCGCTCAACCTCTGTGACGGCGATGAGATCAACGGCTCCCCGGGCCTCTCGGTGATCCGCGCGCTCCGAGCGCACGGGATCCCCTTCACCGGTGCGGATGAGACGTTCTACGACCTCACGACGTCGAAGATCGTGATGAAGCGACTCTTCGAGTCGGCGGGTGTCCCGACCGCGCCCTGGGCCATCGTCCAGCGCGACGGGCGCGGCACCGCCCGACTCTTCGACGAGATCTCGCGGACGCTCATTCTGAAGCCGGCCATCTCCGCCGGGAGCCTCGGCATCGGGATGAAGTCGGTGGTGCGCTCCCCGCAGGCGCTGCGCGCGCAGCTCAAGCGGTTGCACGACGGCTATCGCGGCTGGGCGCTCGCCGAGGGGGGCGCCTTCGTCGAGAAGTTCGTCATCGGGCCCGAGTACACGACCTTCATCGTCGGGAACGGCGCGGACCCGGCGGGCGCGCGGATCTATCCGCCGGTCGAGCGCCTCTTCAACGAGACGATCCCGGTGCGGGAGCGATTCTTGTCGTTCGACCGCCTCTGGGGGATCTACGAGGAGGAGCCCGAGATCGATGGCGGTGACGGCGAGCTCTGGCGCTACACGCCGGTGCGCCGGAAGGCGCTCGCGCGCGAGATCGAGGCGATCAGCTGGGCCGCGTACGCCGCCGTCGGTGGGCGCGGCTATGGGCGCGTCGACCTGCGGCAGGACGCGCGCACGGGGAAGCTCTACGTCCTCGAAGTGAACTCGCAGTGCGGGCTCTCCGAGGACGAGGTGCAGACCTCGATCGGGGCGATCCTCCGGTTCGCGAAGATCCCCTTCGCGCGTGCAGTCGCCGCGATCCTCGCGCACGCCAACATCCCGGAGCGTCGTCGTGGTCGGCGCGTGACCCGCGCCGCCGGATGAAGGTCTGCGTCCTCCAGCCCGACTACTCGGCCTCGGGCGTCGACTACCGGCACTACGACCCGCAGCGCGACCTCGCGCCGCTGCTCCCGGGCGCGACCGTGCACCACGAGGCGCTCAACAAGGTCAGCACGTATCGGCAGCTGAAGCGGCTCGCCGCGGAGGGGTTCGACATCTTCGTGAACCTCTGCGAGGGCTATCCCGAGTGGGACGTCCCCGGGATCGACGTCATCCAGTGTCTCGAGGCCCTCGACCTCCCATACACCGGCCCGACGCCGACGCTGTACGACGTCCCAAAGCCGATCATGAAGTACGTCGCCCACATCATGGGCGTCGCGACACCGGTGCACGCGTTGCTCGACGCGGCGCGTCTCCCGGCGGATGGGGCAGAGGCGCGCCGAGTCATCGGTGCGGCCGCGCAGCGGCTGCGATACCCCTGCTTCGTGAAGCCCGCCGGTGCCGGCGACAGCCTCGGCGTGGATGACCACGCCGTCGTCGCCGATCTTGATGCGCTCGTGACGCAGGTGCGGACGCTCGCCGACGAGTTCCCGGCGCTGCTGGTGGAGGAGTACATCGACGGGCGTGAGTTCACCGTGCTCGTCGTCGGGGAGGCGGAGCGGCCCGGCCGTGGCACGGCACTCGTGCCGGTGGAGTACACCTTCCCGCCGGGGTTCCGGTACAAGAGTTACGCGCTCAAGACGAGCGAACTGCATCCCGAGGCGAACCATCCCGTGCGCGACGAGGCGCTCGCGAGCCGGCTCCGACAGGCGGCGGAACGCGTCTTCGAGGGGTTCGCGGGGGTCGGCTACGCGCGGATGGACTTCCGGATGGATGCCGCCGGGACGATCCACTTCCTCGAGATGAACTTCACCTGCTCGGTCTTTTACGAGGGGGCGTATGGCGGCTCCGCCGATCATATCCTGCGCTTCGACCCGATGGGGCAGGCCGGGTTCCTCGATCGGATCATCGCGGAGGGGATCGCGCGGCATCGGCGCCGGGAGAAGGCGTACGCGCTCCGCGGGGACGCCATCGCCGGGTATGGGGTCGTCGCGACCAAGCGGCTGACGGCGGGCGAGCTGATCTGGGCTGGGGAGGGGCGCCCGCATCGGATCGTGACGCGCCGGCACGTGGAGCGACACTGGGATGCGACCGACCGCGAGCTCTTCCGGCATTACGCCGTCCCGCTGAGCGACGAGGTGTACGCCATCTGGGACGAAGATCCCCTCGCCTGGGCGCCGTGGAACCACAGCTGTGCGGCGAACACCGCCTTCCGTGGGCTCGACGTTGTCGCGATTCGCGACATCGCCGTCGGCGAGGAGCTCACCCTCGATTACGGGCAGCTCTTGGATGAGCGGAGCGCCGGCTTCGACTGCCGGTGCGGGGCGGCGGCGTGCCGCGGCCGGGTGGCGGGGCGGCCCGGGAATTCCGTAACGGCGCGGGAGCGGGCGGCGGCTGCGTCGTAGGTGACGCGGAACGGGTGTTGACCGGCCCGTTGCTTGACTCAGGGCCTAGGTCGGTGGCATCGTGAGGAACGTCAGCGCCCACCCTCGCGGCGCCTCCATCACCCCAGTAGGGATCGCAATCGATGAATAACGCGCTCCGGCGGCTTCTCCTCCTCCTCGGCCTTGCTTTCCTCGCCGCTCCCTCCGCGGCGTCGGCGCAGAGCTACGCCAACACTGTGTGGGACCAGCTGAAGCGTGGCTACGATTCCAACCAGAGCCAGGGCTTCTCCTCGCGAAACTACATCATGGGGCGACTGAACGACGACGCCTCCGACACCTGGAGCTTCGCGCTCACCGCCGGGATGACCTACAAGTTCTGGGGCGTCTGCGACGGTGACTGCAGCGACCTCGACATCGCCCTGCTCGACGAGAGCGGCACCGAGCTCGAGTCCGACGTCCTCACCGATGACAACCCGATTGTCGAGTTCCGCCCGAAGAAGAGCGGGACCTACAAGGTGAAGGTCACGATGGCGGCGTGCAGCACGAACCCCTGCTTCTGGGGCTTCGCGATCTTCCAGAAGTAGTCGCGGTCACACCGCGACGGACGAGGGCCCGGCTCCCCATCGGGGAGCCGGGCCCTCGTCGCATCCGCTCCGGTCGCGTCGGGCGCCCGCCCGACGAAGCCGAGCCCGCGCCGCCGGTCGCGCCGACCTACCGACCGGCGTCGAGGTCGTTCCAGTGGAGGATCGAGTTGAAGCCGAGGAAGAAGGTCCCGTGCGTCTGCCACCGCCAGAAGGGGCGGATCCCGAAGCTCACCACGTGGCCCTGGCCGAGGGGCGAGTCGATCACCTGCGCGCGGTTGGCGAGCGCCTGACCCCCGTCGAGCGATCCCGAGAGGAGCATCTCCGCGGGGTTCGCGGGGAAGCTCATCACCACGCGCGGCCGGCCCGGCAGCGCCCCCGCACTCGCCGCCCCGCCGATCGCGGGACCGCCGTTTCCGCCGGCCGTCCCACGTCCGCGGGCCGCCGTCGCGCCCGACATCGGCGTCGGCGTCGAATCGACCGCCGCCCAGTTCCATGCTGAGAGGGTCAGCGGCGTTGCCATCGGCGTCGTGTTCTGTCCGGCGCCCGCACCACCGCCGGCCCCGCCGCCAACGCCACCCGCCCCCGCCACGCTGAGCACCGGCGCGGAGTTGAAGTAGACCGGCACCTGCGCGCCATAGCCGTAGGCGATCGGGCTCGTGCGGTCCGTCACGATCCCGCGCATCACCGAGCCGCGCACGAAGAGATTCGCGGGCGTCTCGACGGTGATCCCGGTGAGGAGCTTGTACTCCGGGAAGATCGTCGCCGTCGCACCCTCGACAATCAGCGTCCCCCCGGCCTCGACGAACTTCCGCAGCTCGAGAAGCCCCCCGTAGCCCATCCCGCCGCGGATGTCGTCTGACTGGTCGTTCGCGCCGAGGTTCGGCGTCTCTGGCGTGCGGCGATACGGGAGCGGGAGCGATCCCGTCATCGCGAGGCCGTTCACCTGCGCTTCCGCGGACCCGCCGACGTGGGGATAGATGATCACGTCGTAGCGCGCGCGGAGGTTCCCCTCACGGAGCTTCTGGTCGGCGAAGTAGGTGTAGGGCACGCCGTAGGTGTCGAGCGCGGCGCGCACCCACCCTTCGTCCTGCGTGCGCTGCCAGCTGTGCACATAGCCGATCCGCGGGAGGTCGAGGTCATGCGTCTTCACCGTCGGCGCCGCGGCGAGCGCCACGCCGGCGAGGCCGAGGTCGCGCAGCACCGGCCCGACGACCGCGGGGTTCGCGTTCGAGATGATGAAGCTTCCGGCGCGGAAGCGACGCCCGCCGGCCTCGAAGTCCGCCTCGGCGGCGGCCATCGGCACCTCCTTCAGGCGGAAGCGCATCGTCACGAGTGCGTTGTCCGCGGTGTGGTCGACGACGACGACCGGGCCGCTCCCCGTGATGCCGCCCGACGCGCGCGCCGGCGCGGTGAGGCGCGTCATCCGTTGTGTGAGGATCGAGGTGTCCGTCACCGCGTGCAACACGACGTTGCGCATCAGCGGGAAGGTCCAGCCGGTGTCGTCGTACGGCCGCGGGTTTGTGCTCGGGAAGTTCTGGGTGGCGAAGTACATCTCCGCGAGCGTGCGGTACGGCTGGTCCGCCCGGATGACGAAGTCTCCCTTCTCCACCTTGAGACCGCCCGCCGTGAAGGGCGCATCGGCCACGTGGATCTCCAGCCCCTGGCGCTGCAGTTCGTTGATCGCGTCGACCGCATCGACGCGACGGCGCTGCCCCGCCGGCACCACCCAGCCGAAGGTCGGGCCCGTCCGCCCGCGCGCCACGGAGCGCTGCGCCTTCAGCCAGTAGTTCTCGAGATAGAGTTTCCGGTTTTTCGCGAAGTGATCGAGGGAGAAGAGGACCCCCGACTGCCCGATGTTCACCGAGTTGCGCGGTCCCCACTTGATCTCCGGGAGCGGCGGGTTCGGCCGGAACCACTCGCGGCTCGTCGTCCCCGGGCCCACGCGCAGCGACGGGTTGTTGTCCGGGCCGTAGCTCTGCACCTCGTAGAAGCGGCCGATCGCGTTGCGCGAGTGCGCGGCGAAGAAGAGGTAGTTCGGCACCCAGCCGTCGTAGAAGCCGTAGGTCCAGACGCCCGGGACGCCACGCTTGGTCAGCTCCATCACGTCGGCCTGCGCCATCATCCACCACTCGTTCACCGTGATGGGATCGAGGCCCTCGTTGTACGGCCCCGTCCCCGTCGACGAGTAGAGGTACGAGACCGACTCGTGCAGGTCGTGCATCACCTGCGGCGTCCACTGCATGAAGGTGCGGTTCACGTGGCGCGTCAGCGCGAGGAACTGCCCCATCCCGTCGCGGTTGTTGTCGTGCGCGACGTACTTGCCCCAGTACATCAGCGGCAGCCGCGCCTCGCCCGCCGGGCGTGCCTTGTTGAAGTAATAGGTGTCCACCTGCCGCTCGCGCCCGTCCACCTCGAGCACCGGCGTGATGAAGGTGATGACGTTCGTCCGGATGTTCTCGTAGAACGGGGTCTCCGTCACCGCCATCCGGTACGCGAGCTCCATCAGCATCTCGGGCCCGCCCGTTTCGCCGGAGTGCAGCCCCGAGGTGATCCAGTAGATCGGCTTCGCGGTCTCGAGGAGCTGCTGCCCGCGGGCGACCGTCGTCCGGCGCGGGTCGGTCAGCTCGTTCAGGTAGCCGCGGTGCGCATCGAGGGTCGCGATGACCGCCGAGTCGGCGATTGCCACGACGATCATGTCGCGTCCCTCCTCGGTCTCACCGATCTTCCACGTCGTCACGCGCGGCGAGGCCGAGTCGAGCGCGAACATGTACCGGTGGATGTCCCGCGCGTAGGTCAGCTCGCCCGGTGTCCCGACGATCCGCCCGAGAAATGTCAGCGGCGTGGGCACGCGGTCGGAGGCCGGCAGGTGATCCACGAGCTCCGTGCTGATGCGCGCGTCCTGGAGGTGCTCGCGGATCTTGGCGGTGTACGCGCGGTCCACCGGCTGGCCCTGGGCCCGAGCGGTGCCGGGGAGCAGCAGCGAGGCGAGGAGCGCGGTCGTGGCGAGCCGCGGGCGGGTCAAGCGGGACATACGGACTCCGAGGTGGGAGGAACGAGGGACGCCGGGAGGCCTACGCACGGGCGTCGCAGGATGCTGGATGCTCGAGGCTGAAAGCGATGGCGATGCGACTGCCGAAAGGCCTCAGCGCGGGGAGAGCCGTGTGCGCGACGACGTCGCCGCGTCGATCTTCGGTCGCGTGTACAGCACAGGGAAGTACCGGTCCCGCGCCCACTCGGCGAAGAGGTCGCGATAGAACGGGCTCGCCGGGTCCCCCGACTGACCCGGCGTGTTCGTGCCAAGCGCGAGATCCCAGTCCGCGAGATCGATCGCGATCCGGAACGAGGCGCCGCTCGTCTGGTTGTCACCCGTGCCGTTCGCGTTGAGGGTGAGCCCGTAGCCGCCGCGCGGCGCCGGGCCCACGTCGAACCGCGACTGCAGCGAGTCCGTGACGAGTCCGCTGAGGACGTGCCGGATCATCACGTGCTTGTAGCCGGGCCGGCCGTACGCCCAGCCGGACACCGCCGCGCCGAACCGCTCCCGGAGCGACGCCTCGGCGTCCACCAGAGCGCGGACGAGCAGCGCGTCGCGCGCCGCCAACGGCGCCGCGCCCCACGCACCGTCGGGGACCGTCACCGCGCGGAGCACCACCGCGAAGGGGATCGTCGGCATCGCGGCCCGCTCGGCCGGCGCCACCAGGTGCTCATAGGTCAGCCGCGCGAGCCGGCGCTCCCACGCCACGTAGATCCCCGCCTCCACGCTCTCCTTCGCGAGCACGTGGTCCCACGCGAGCAGGCGGGCGCGGAGCGAGTCCACGCGCGCGGTCGGCATCGGCAGGTCGCGCAGCAGTCGCGTGAGTTCCCGCGCGGGGAGCGAGAGCTCATCCGTCTGCAGGCGCGTCATATCGGCGAGCGAGAACCGCCGGCCGCTGCCGAGCACCTCCGTCGCACGCGCCCACCGGTGCGGACTCGCCCAGGTGAAGCCGATCGCATCCATCGCAGGGAAGTCGCGCGGCACATTGTCCTGGTTCGCCGTCGCGAAGAAGCCCTCGGCGGGGTCGACCACGTGCGGCTTCTGCAGGATGTCGAGGTAGCCGTTCCACTCGTAGCGCCCATCGCCCGGCACGGGCACGAGGCCGCTGAAGTTCGGGCGCCGCGGCGCGATCCCCACCGCCTGCCAGCCGATGCGCCCCGTGCGGTCCGCCCAGATCATGTTCTCGCCGGGGATGTGTCCGTAACGATTCGCCGCGCGGAATTCCTCCCACGTCGTCGCCTGGTCGATCCGCAGGCTCGAGAGGTAGGGCGCTCCGCCGGGCTCCAGCCACGCCGCCCGCACCGCGAAGGCGCGATGGCGTGCGGCATCCTGGTACACCACCGGCCCGTGCCGTGTGTATCGGTGCCGCACGATCGCGGGACGTTGGCCCTTCACCGGGATCGTGTCGATGATGATGCGCATCGCCTCCCACTGCCCGCGGTAGCGATACCGGTCGGCGTTCGCGGGGTCGGTCTCGTAGACGAGGAGATCCTCCCCGTCGGTCGCGAAAATCGTGAGCCCCCACGCGCCGTGCTGGTTGTGGCCGATCGAGAGGCCCGGGAGCACCGGTTCGCCGCCGCCGATCACGTCCCACCCCGGTCCGACGAGGTGCGCGAAGTAGCGCAGCGAGGGGACGGAGATCGCGCGGTGGGGGTCGTTCGCGAGGAGCGGGGCGCCGCTCTGGCTCAGCCGACCGCTCACGATCCAGTTGTTGCTCCCGCCGGCGAGGCGTTCACGGTACCAGTCGATCGGGTCGGCGTCCTCCGCGGTCTCCGTGCTCGTGCGCGCCCCCGACCCATCGCGACGCACGTCGGCAGGCCCCGAGCCCCCATCGCGCCCACCCGGCGCGTTCGCCGCGCGGTACGCGGGCGCGATGTCCTCGGCGTGGAAGCGGAGCGGCCCCCGGAACGCGTTGTAGAGCTTCAGGATGTCGGCGGCGAGGAGCGCCGAGTCGATTCCCGGGGCGAGTGTGAGGTCGGGATCCCCCGGTCGGAACCCCTGCAGCGCTTTCACGCGCGCCGGGCCGACCGCCGCGACCATCCGCCCGTAGTCGAGCTCCTCGGTGATGTTCCCGAGCAGCCCCTGGTGCCGCGAAATCACGACCTCCGGGGTCCAGAGGCCGGGGAGCGAGTTGAGGATCGTGAACTCGATCGGGAGGCGCGCGGGATCGCGCCGCGCCTCCGTGACATAGGCATTGATGCCGTCGACGAAGGCCGTGATGATCGCGCGGCCGCGCGGATGGTAGTGCTGGAACTCCGCCGTGAGGTCCCCGCGAAACCGGAAGAGCCGGGCGCCGATGTCGCGGTCGAGCTCGCGCGGGCCGAGCCACTCGGCCACCGTCCCCGTCGCCTGCCGACGCCAGACCTCGAACTGGAAGAGCCGGTCCTTCGCGGCGGCCCACCCCTGCGCGAAGAAGAGGTCGTGCTCCGTCTTCGCGTAGATGTGGTTGATCCCCCAGCGGTCACGGATGATCTCGACCGGCTGTTCGAGCCCCGGGAGGCGGAGCGTGGTCTCATCCGGTGCGGTCGGCTGCGCGTCGATGCGGGCAGCGGCCGCGCTCAACAGGCCGAGGAGGACGCGGCGGACGGCGACGAAGCGGTGCATGGGACCTCGCGGGCGAGGAGTCGGTGGGGCGGGGCGACGCGTGCGGACGATGCTACCGGAAACTACGAACGGGCGGCCCGCGAGGGGCCGCCCGTTCGTGTCGGATCTGGAACTGCGTCCCCGATGCGGGGGCGCGAGAGGCGCCGGTCGGAATCGAACCGACGAATAGCAGATTTGCAGTCTGCCGCCTTACCACTTGGCCACGGCGCCGTCAGGGCAAAGGTAGCGGTACTGACGGCCGAGGGAAACTACGGGTAGATGCGCGCCGAGTGTGCCTGTATGTCCTAAAAAAGGGTCACTTTCGGTGACTCGCAGCTTGTTTTGTGCAATTTCTGCAATTCTTCGCTTGTAGACGGCAAATGAAGAGATAAATTTTGCAGAATCCGCACAAAATCTTGATCACCAAGCATTTTCACCACGGTTTTCTGGAACAGAACCACGAACGCTCAGCGTTTTGCATTCAGCATTCAGCATTCAGCATTCAGCATTCAGCATTCAGCCTCCAGCCTTCAGTTCAGCCTCCGCTCATGACCACGCCTCGCTCCGACGCCCTCCGCGCCATCGCCACGCGCGCCCCGATCGTCCCCAAGGTCCCCGCGCTCGCGGAGCCGCCGATCCCGACCTCCGCCTACTTCGGCAGCAACACCTTCGGCGCGCGCCAGATGCGCGACAAGCTGCCCAAAGAGGTCTCGGCGAAGCTGACGGAGGCGATCCGGCTCGGGAAGAAGCTCGACCCCGCCATCGCGCCCGCCGTCGCGAGCGCGGTGAAGGATTGGGCGATCTCCCGCGGTGTGACCCACTTCTGCCACTGGTTCCAGCCGCAGACGGGGCTCACCGCCGAGAAGCATGACGCCTTCCTCGCGCTGAACGGCGACGGCGCCGCCATCGAGAAGTTCACGGCCGAACAGCTCATCCAGTCGGAGCCCGACGCCTCCTCCTTCCCGTCGGGCGGCCTGCGCGCCACCTGGGAAGCGCGCGGCTACACGGCGTGGAACCCGGCCTCGCCGCTCTTCATCATGGAGGCCGCCGGCACGCGGACCCTCTGCATCCCCTCGGTCTTCATCGGCTACAACGGGGAGGCGCTCGACGAGGTCACGCCGCTCTTCCGCTCGAGCGAGGTCCTCTCCACCTCGGCGCGCGAGCTCCTCGACCTCATCGGCGACACCGGGGCGCTCCGCGTCTATACGACGATGGGCACCGAGCAGGAGTTCTTCGTCATCGACCGCACGCACTTCGCGATGCGCCCCGACCTCGTGATGGGCGGCCGGTCGCTCGTCGGCGCGCCGCCGCCGCGCGGCCAGCAGCTCGAGGACCACTACTTCGGCGGCATCCCCGAGCGCGTGCAGGCCTTCCTCGCCGAGGTGGAGCACGAGCTCTACAAGCTCGGCGTGCCGATCGTCACGCGGCACAACGAGGTCGCGCCCTGCCAGTTCGAGATGGCGCCGCAGTTTGAGGAGACGGACATCGCGACCGACCACAACCAGCTCGTGATGTCGGTCCTCAAGGACGTCGCGCTCCGGCACGGCCTCCAGGTCCTCCTGCACGAGAAGCCGTTCGCCGGCATCAACGGCTCCGGCAAGCATTGCAACTGGTCGCTCTCGATCGCGAGCGACAACGCGCTCAACGGGATCAACCTCCTCAAGCCCGGGAAGACACCGCACCAGAACGTGCGCTTCCTCCTCTTCCTCTCGGCCTTCCTGAAGGGCGTCTACAAGCACCAGGGGCTGCTGCGTGCCGGCATCGGGACGAGCGGCAACGAGCACCGGCTCGGCGCCAACGAGGCGCCGCCGGCGATCATCTCCGTCTTCATGGGGAACGCCCTCACGAAGATGATCGAGGACATCATCGCCGGCCGCGCCGGGACCAAGGCGGAGCAGGCGATGCTCGCGCTCGGCGTCGCGAAGCTTCCGGAGATCGAGCAGGACAACACCGACCGCAACCGCACCTCGCCGCTCGCCTTCACCGGCGCGAAGTTCGAGTTCCGCGCGGTCGGGTCCTCGCAGAGCATCGCCTTCCCGGTGATGACGCTCAACACGGTGGTCGCCGAGGCGATCCGTGAGATCACCGCGGAGCTGAAGGCGGAGCTCGCGAAGGGCGGCTCGGTCGACGACGCGGCCTTCACGGTGGTGCGCAAGGCGTTCAAGGCCACGAGCGCGATCCGCTTCGAGGGGAACGGCTACAGCGAGGCGTGGGTGAAGGAGGCGAAGAAGCGCGGGCTCCTCAACCTCCGCCGCGCCCCGGAGGCGCTGGCGCAGATGACGACGAAGCCGGTGAAGACGCTCTTCACCTCGCTCGGCATCCTCACCGCCGAGGAACTCGAGAGCCGCTATCACGTGCGCGTCGAGCGCTACGTGAAGGACGTGCTCATCGAGATGGAGACGCTGGCCGAGATGCTCGACACGCAGATCCTCCCGGCGGCGTACGCCTACCTCGGCGCCCTCGCGCAGGGGGCGGCGCAGGCGAAGCAGGCCGGTATCAAGAGCATCCCGCAGAAGGCCGCCGCCGAGGCGACCGGGAAGCAGGTGGCGGCGCTGCAGGCCAAGACCGCCGCGCTCCACACCGCGATCACGCGGGCCCACGCGCTGCACGACGATGTCGCGAAGTGCGCGGCGTTCGTCACGAGCACCGGCGCCGACGCGATGGCCGCCTGCCGCACGCTCTCGGATGCGCTCGAGGTCTCGATCGGCGATGCGTACTGGCCGCTGCCGCGGTACCGGGAGATGCTGTTCCCGGTCTGAGGCTCAAGGCTAAATGCTAAAGGCTGAAGGCTGAAGGCGAGCAGTGGAACGCGGGGGGCGGGGCCGGATGGCTTCGCCCCCCGTGACTATTCTTCAGCCCTATGGCACGCATCCTGATCGGCTGCTGGGGCTCCCACGGCGATATCGATCCCTCCATCGGGCTGGGCGTCGGACTCCGGCGCCGCGGCCACGACGTCACCATCGCGACGATGTCGTATTTCGCGGACTACATCCGTGCCGCGGGACTCGACTTCCATCCGATCCGCCCCGACCTCAGTCCGACCGACACGAAAATCGTGCGCCTAGTGATGGACCGGTGGCGGGGGAGCGAGCACCTCCTCCGACAGATCATCGCGCCGGCGATCCCGCAGATGTACGAGGACCTCGAAGGTCCTGCCCGCGCCTCAGATCTCCTCATCAGCCACGCCCTCACGATGCCGCTCCCGCTTCTCGGCGAGCGCTACGGCATCCCGTGGGCGAGCACGGCGCTCGCACCGATGATGTTCTTCTCCTCCACCGATGTGCCGATCTTCCCGCCGGCGCCGTGGCTCAAGTCGGTCGAGCGCGTCGCGCCCTGGGTGGGGCGCGCGCTGGCGCGGAGCGCGCGGGTCGCCTCGAAGGCCTGGCTCCAGCCGGTCACCGACCTCCGCCGCCAGCTCGGCCTCCCCGACGCCGGCTCACCGATGTTCGAGGGGCAGCACAGCCCGCATCTCGTGCTCGCGCTCTACTCGCGCGTCCTCGGCGAACCGCAGCCCGATTGGCCCGCCAACGTCGTCATCACGGGCCAGATGTTCCACGATGCCGTGCACGGCGAGTCCCTGCCGCCCGCCGTCGCGCGCTTCCTCGACGACGGCCCGCCGCCCGTCCTCTTCACCCTCGGCTCCTCCGCGGTGCTCTCGCCGGGCCGATTCTGGGAGGAGAGCATCGCCGCCACGCAGCGACTCGGCGGGCGCGCCTTGCTGCTCGTCGGACCGGAGAACCGCGCGATGCTCGACGCCACGCTCCCGCCCGGCTGCCTCGCCGTCGAGCGCGCCCCGCACTCGCTCGTGATGCCGCGCGCGGCGGCGGTGGTCCAGCAGTGCGGCGTCGGCACGCTGACCTTTGCGATGCGCGCCGGCGTACCGATCCTCGCGGTGCCCTTCGCCAACGACCAGCCCGACAACGCCTACCGGGCCGCGCGGCTCGGGGTGGCGCGCATCGTCACGCCGAACCGGTACCGCGCGCGGCGGGTCGCGGCCGAGCTCGACGCGCTCGCGCACGACCCGGCGGTGCGGACGGCGGTGGCCGACGTGGCCACACGCGTCCGCGCGGAGGGCGGGGTGGAACTGGCCTGCGACGCGTTGGAGTCCCGCTTCGGGCTCCGCTAGACGTCGCAGCGCCGGAGCGCGTCCTCCACCTGATCCATCACCTCGTCGTTGTGCATCACCGAGGTGAACCCCGCCTCGAACTGCGACGGCGCGAGGTACACCCCCTCGCGCAACAGCTCGTGGAAGACGTGCGCATACCGCGCGGTGTCGGCGGTCTTCGCCGTCGCGTAGTCCACGACCGGCGTCGAGGTGAAGAACGAGCCCCACATCGTGCCGGCGCGCGTCGCCTGGAACGGGAGCTCCCGGTCGGCGGCCCAGTCGGTCAGCAGGCGCACGAGCCGCGCCGCCGCGCTCTCCGCGCGTGCGAACATCCCGGGGCGCGTGAGCACATCGAGCGTCGTGATCCCCGCCGCCATCGCGACGGGATTCCCGCTCAACGTCCCGGCCTGATACATCGTCCCCGCGGGCGCGACCATCTCCATCAGGTCGCGCCGACCACCATAGGCGCCCACCGGCATCCCGCCGCCGATGACCTTGCCAAGCGTGGTGAGGTCGGGCGTCACGCCATAGTGCGCCTGCGCGCCGCCGAGCGAGACACGGAAGCCGGTCATCACCTCGTCGAAGATCAGCACGATCCCCCGCGCGGTGCAGAGCGCGCGGAGCCCCTCGAGGAAGCCGGGCTGCGGCAGGATGAAGCCGGCGTTCCCCACCACCGGCTCGACGATCACCGCGGCGACCGTGCCGGCGTGCGCGTCGAGGAGCTGGGTCACCGCGTCCAGATCGTTGTACGGCGCGGTCAGCGTGTCGGCCGCGGTCCCGGGCGTCACGCCCGGGGAATCGGGGAGGCCGAGCGTCGCGACGCCGGAGCCGGCCTGCACGAGGAACGCATCGCCGTGGCCGTGATAGCAGCCGGAGAACTTGAGGAGCTTGGCGCGGCCGGTCGCAGCGCGCGCGAGCCGCACGGCACTCATCGTGGCTTCGGTTCCGCTCGACACGAATCGCACCATCTCCATCGACGGCACCATCCGCACGATCCGCTCGGCCAGGTCCGCCTCGAGCGCGCAGGGCGCGCCGAAGCTCATCCCGTCGACGACCTGCTTCCGCACCGCCTCCACGACCTCGGGGTGCGCGTGCCCGAGGATCATCGGCCCCCACGAGAGCACGAAGTCCACGTAGCGATGCCCGTCCGCATCCCACAGGTACGGGCCCTGCGCGCGCGAGATGAAGCGCGGCGTCCCACCGACCGACCGGAAGGCGCGCACGGGGCTGCTCACCCCGCCCGGCATCAGGGTCTTCGCGCGGGCGAAGAGCGCTTCCGACCGCGAGGTCGGGGGCGCGTCACTGGGCTGGATCATTCCGCCGTGGACAGCCATCGGGCGGCCTCCTTCGCATAGTAGGTGATCACCTGGTCGGCGCCCGCACGGCGGATCGCCACGAGCGATTCGAGTGCGGCGCGCCGCTCGTCGAGCCATCCCCGCTCGGCGGCGGCCTTCAGCATCGCATACTCCCCGCTCACCTGGTACGCGACGAGCGGATGCGGGAACCGGTCGCGCACCTGCCGGATGATGTCGAGCGCCGAGCCCGCCGGCTTCACCATCAGGAGGTCAGCGCCTTCGTCCACGTCGATCTGCACCTCGACCAGCGCTTCGCGCGCGTTCGCGGGGTCCATCTGGTATGCCCGCCGGTCGCCGAACGACGGCGTGCTCTCCGCTGCGCCACGGAACGGGCCGTAGAACGCCGAGGCGTGCTTCGCGGCATAACTCAGGATCGGCGTGTCGAGGAACCCCGCGTCGTCGAGCGCGGTGCGGATCGCCGCTATCTGGCCGTCCATCATCGCACTCGGCGCGACGAGGTCCGCGCCGGCGCGCGCGTAGCAGACCGCGGCGGCGCCCAGCAGCGGCAGGGTCTCGTCATTCACCACCACGCCCGACGCATCCCGAACGATCCCGCAGTGCCCGTGCGCGGTGTACTCGCAGAGGCAGACATCCGCGATCACCACGAGCGACGGGTCGAGACGCTTGAGCTCGGCGATCGCCTGCGGCACCGGACCGTCGGGGTCCCACGCGCCCGTCCCCTCGTCGTCTTTCCGGCGCGGGATCCCGAAGAGGAGGACGCTGCGGATGCCGAGCGCGCGGATCTCCCGGACCTCGGTGGCGAGGCGATCGACGGAGAGCTGCGCGTGCCCCGGCATCGTCTCGATCGGCTTCGCGACGCCGGTGCCCTCGACGATGAAGAGCGGATGGATCAGGTGCCCCGCCTCGAGCGACGTCTCGCGCACGAAGGCGCGTAGCGCCTCGGTGCGGCGCGTGCGCCGCGGACGGCGCGCGTCGGGCAGGACGGTGGGGAGCAGGGTGTCGAGCATCACGGCCTCCGGGGGTCAGACGGCGACGGAACGGGTGGCACAGCAGCGGAGCAGGGCATCGATGAGGCCCGCGTCATCGTGGCTCGCCGCCACCGCGTCCACGGGGAGACCGCAGTCGCGCGCCGCCGCAGCGGTCACGGGCCCGATGCAGACGATGAGCGGCCGGGTGACGGGATCGAGGTCGGCCACCGCGATCCCCGCGGCGGTGAGCCCGTCGACGACGTGGCGGACGGTGGACCCGCTGGTGAAGGTGATCGCGTCGACGTGCCCGTCGCGCAGGATCTCCGCGACGCCGAGCGAGCCGGCGTCGGAGACGGTCCGGTACGCCACCGGCGCGACGACGGTCGCGCCGCGCGCGGCGAGCGCGTCGATGAGCGCTGGACCCGCGAGATCCCCGTGCGGCCACAGCACGCGGTCCCCCGCGGTGACCGGGAGTTCGCGGCCGAGCGCGTCAGCCACCGCCTGCGAGGGGGTGAAGGCGACGGCGAGGCCGGCGGCGCGCAGCGCGACGGCGGTCGAAGTCCCCACCGCGGCGACCCGCAGCGTCTCGGGCCACGTCGCGTCGGGTCCGCGCGCCGCGAGGATCGCGTGCACGGCGTTCGCGCTCGTGCAGACCAGCCAGTCGATCTCCTCGAGGCGCTCGAGTGCGGCCGTGAGCGGCTGCGGATCCTCCGGCGGCAGGATACGGATCGCCGGCGCGGCGATCGGCGTGGCCCCGAGGGCGCGCAACGCGTCGAGCAGCGCGGCGCCCTGCGCGGCGGCGCGCGTCACGACGATGCAGCGGCCCTCGAGCATCCGCTCAGGCATGCGAGGTCCCTGCGGCGAGCGCTTCGGCGAGCAGCGTCGCGCCGCCGGAGCCGACGAGCGCATCGGCGGTCGCGCGACCGATCGCGATGGCGTCATCGACCGCACCAGCGCGGTGCACGCGCACCAGCCGCCCATCCGGCGCGCCGACGAGCGCGGTCATCGTGAGCGTGTCGCCGGTGATGGTCGCGAACCCGGCGAGCGGCGCGTTGCACCCGGCGCCCATCGCGGCGAGGAAGGCGCGTTCCGCCTCCGCGCACCGACGGCTCGGGAGATGGTCAAGGGCGGCACAGAGCGCCTGGGCCTCCGTGTCCTCCGCGTGCGTCTCCACGGCGAGGATCCCCTGCGCGACGGCGGGGAGCATGCGGTCGGGGTCGAGGTACTCGGTGACCACGCCGTCCCATCCCAGTCGCGCGAGCCCCGCCGCGGCGAGGACGATCGCGTCGTAGTCGCCACGATCGAGCTTGGCGAGACGCGTGTCGACGTTGCCGCGGATGTCGAGACAGACGAGGTCGGGGCGCAATGCCTTCAGCTGGCAGGCGCGCCGCGGGCTGCTCGTCCCCACGCGGGCCCCGTGCGGGAGCGCGGTGAGCGGCCCTGCCTTCGAGATCAGGGCGTCCCTCGGGTCAGCGCGCTCGGTGTAGGCGGCGATGGTGAAGGCGTCGCCCAAGGTGGACGGGAGATCCTTCGCCGAATGCACCGCGAGCCGGATACGGCGTGCCCGGAGTGCTTCTTCGATCTCCGCGACGAAGAGCGAGTTGCGCCCGATCGCGGCGAGGGGGCGATCCTGGATCTCATCGCCCCGCGTGCTGATGCGCTCGAGGGTGATGGCGAGTCCCGGGCGCTCGGCGAGGAGCCGGTCCCGGATGTGGTTCGACTGCCAGAGCGCGAGCTGACTCGCGCGGGTCCCGATCACGAACGTGCCGTCTGTGGTCACCATCCACCTCCACCCAGCAGGGCGGACGTCCCGGGACCTCGGCGCCCGGGGGGGTGCGCCCTGTGCGTCAGCCATCAAGCCCCAAGGGGGGCCTCCGGGCCGAAGATACGGCCCCACTGGCGATTTGTCACGACCTCCTGTCGTCAGGGAACCCTGACGGGTCGGTCCAAATTCGGACCACTTTTCCTAATGCAATCTTCCGGTCCGGGTGCTATATAGGTGGTGCGATGCCCCTTCCGGGGCGCCGTGGCTGACCCCCCGCAGCCCCTGTCGGAATGCCTCGCGCCGAACGTCCCCCCGTCGGATCGGCTCACACGTCGCCGTCGACCATCGTGCATCATCCCGAGCGGATGGTGCAGGCGCACGGCGTGCTCCTCGTCGTCGCGGAGCCCCACGCACAGGTGATGCAAATCAGCGCGAACGCGCCGCTGCATTTCGGGTGGTCGATCGATACCATCGTCGGGCAGGGCATCGACCGCTTCGGGACGGAGCTCGCGCACGCGGTACGGCAATGGACCGAGGCGGGCTCGCTCACCCTCGCCATCCCCCGGCGCGTCCGACTCACCACGGCGACCGGGATCACCACCGCACTCGTCACGATGCATCGCCCCGGCACGGGGAGCGTGCTCGTCGAGCTCGAGGACCTCCGGAAGACACCGCCGAAGCGCACGCCGCCGCTCACGGCACGGCTCACCGATCTCGTCGCCCGGCTCAGCGCCGCGCATTCCATCACCGCGCTCGCTGACCTCGTCGTCACCGAACTCCGCGAGCTCACGGGATTCGATCGCGTCGTGATGCAGCGCTGGGACGTCGCGGGCCACGCGGAAGTGATCGCCGAGGCGCGCCGCCGCACGTTGGTGCCACATCTGCATCGGCGCGTCCCGGCGCACGCGGTCCACGCGGCGACGCGCGCGCATCAGCTGCGCCACCGGACGCATCTCGCGGTGGACCTCCACGCCGATCCCGTCGCGATGTATCCCGCCGCGGCGCCGGAGGGCCGGTCGACCGATCTCGGCGCGGCCGCCTTGCTCGCGCTCCCCCCGGCAGAGCGCGCGCAGCTCGTCACCGATGGCGTTGGGGCGCTCTTCGAGGTCTCCCTGTTGCACGAGGGCCGCGTCTGGGGGCTCCTCCGCTGCACGCACGGGAGCGCTCGCTACCTGACGGTCGAGGTCCGCGCGGCGATCGAACTCCTCGCCGAGGTCGTCTCCACCCGCATCTCGGCGCTCGAACACTACGCGGAGGCGCAGGCGGAGGTGCTCGTGCGCCGCCTCGAACATCGCCTCATCGAGGCCACGTCGGCCGACGGCGACTGGCAGCGGGCGCTCTTCGAGACGCCGCGGCAGCTGCTGCAGCCGCTCGGTGCGACCGGTGCCGCACTGCGCTTCGACGGTGAGATCCACACCACCGGCGATGCCCCCGCCGTCGTCGACCTCCAACGCCTCTTCGCCCATCTCGACACGCTGCCGATGGCAGGGGTCTTCGCCAGCGCCGCGATCGGGAAGGAGCATCCGCCCCTCGCCGGGATGTCATGCGCCGCCGCCGGTGTCCTCGCCGTGCGCATCGGGGCGGCCCGCGGGGAATACCTCGCCTGGTTCCGGCGCGAGCAACCGCACGACGTCATCTGGAGCGGCCCAGGGCCCGCCGGGCGATCGGGGACGGCGCCCACCGCCGACCCCACCTGGCGCGAGCACGTGCGCGAGACCGCGCTGCCCTGGCGGATGCGGGAGTGCGCGATCGCGAAGGCGATCGGCGCGTCGGTGGCGGACATCGTCACGCAGCTCCGCTCCGTCCGGGTGCTCATCGCCGAACGTCAACTGCGGAAGATGCACGGCGCGGTCGAAGCGATGGACGAACCGTGCGTCGTCACCGACGCCGACGGCGACATCCTCCTGATCAACTCCGCCGTCGGGCGGCTCATCGGTGGGCCGCATCGGCAACTCGAGACGCTGGACGATCTCGCCGCGGCCTTCACCGATGCGGAGGGGACCGCCGCGATGCTGGCGACCCTGCTGGTGGACCGTCGCCCCTGGCGCGGCGAGGTCCGCCTCACCCCGCGCGGGCACGACGCCGGCACGCCGGTCGCGGTGCGCGCCGATCCGATCCCCGGGGTCGACGGCGGGCTCCTCGGCGTCGTCGTGATGCTCACCGACCTCAGCGAGCGACACGAAGCGGAGGTCGCGCGTGATCGGTTGCAGCGCCTGATCCTCGCCGCGCAGCGTCCGGGCGGTGCACCCGGTGACGCTCCACCGGCCCCGCCGACGGTGCAGGCGCTCGTCTCCGCGATCTGGGCGAATGCCGGCGTCGCGGTGAGCGAGATCGCCGACAGCGCCGATGCCGCCTCTATCGCGCCGCTGCTGCAGGAGGTCGAGGCCGCCACCGAGCACGCGGTCCGACTCTCGGCGATCCTCGGGCGCTTCACACTGGATCCGGGTCCGACCCCCGACGGCGAGTAGCCGCGGTCAGACCGTGAGCGGCATCCCGTGCGGGGTGCCGCGTCGTCCGCCGCTCGTCACGCCGCGCTCCTGCACGATCCGCATCGCGAGGTGCTGCCCCTGCGCGAGGCAGTCGCCGAGCGACACGCCGCCCCGCCACTGCCCACCCAGATAAAGCCCGGGATGCTCCGACTCGATGCGGAGCGCGGCGCCGACCACGCGCTCGTGGCCGAGCGCGTACTGCGGGATCGCCTGCGGCCAGATCTGATGCGCCACGAGCGTCGGGGCGCCGCGCACGCCGAGCAGCGCCTGCAGGTCCGCGAGCACGCGCGGCAGGACGGCGTCCGTCGACATCCGGCCGATCTCCGGTGCGCGCTGGCCACCGAGGAAGCAGGTGATGAGGACCTGCCCGTCCGGCGCGCGCCCCGGGAAGAGCGAGGAGGAGAAGATCGCCCCGAGGAGGGTGCGGCCCTCCACGGCAGGGCAGAGCATCCCGAAGCCGTCGAGCGGATGTGCGACGGCGTCGCGCGGAAAGCCGAGCGCCAACGTCGCGACGGGCGGATGTTCGACGCGCTCGATCGGCTGCAGCGCCTGACGGACCTCCCACGGCAGATCAATCGCGTGGAGTGCGTGCGCGGGACCGGCGTAACAGACCGCATCGGCGGTGAGCCGCGACTCGGCGCCGTCCGCGTCGACGATGGTGACGTGCCAGCCGTCCTCGGACGGCTGCACCGCGGTCACGCGCGTACGCAACCGGATGCGGCCGCGGAGCGCTTCAGCCATCGCCTTCGGCAGGGTGCCGAGTCCTTCGCGGAAGCTCGTGATGCCGCGGTGCCGCACGACGCCGGCGCGTGCGCGCGCCTCCCGGAAGCCGCCCAGGAGCACGGAGCCGTGGCGCCGCTCCGCGTGGAAGAGCATCGGCATCGCGTGGCGCGCCGAGAGACGGTCCGGGTCGCCGGCATAGATCCCCGAGACGAACGGGGCGACGAGATAGGTGAGCACCTCGGCGCCGAGGCGTCGACGCACGAGAGACGCGATCGATTCGTCCTCCGGATCACGCACCGGCGTCACCCAGGGCTCGCGGAGGAGGCGCCACTTGGCGCCGCGGGAGAGCGCGCGTGAGGTGAGGAGACTCGCCGGGCCCGACGGCAGCGCCACCGGCGCCCCGTCGCGGACGATGAACCGACGCTTCGCCGTCGGCGACGGGAGCACGCGGTCGCCCGCCAGACCGAGGCGCGTGATGAGCGCCTCAAGGGTCGGCGTGGCGCTCAACGAGGTCGGTCCGGATTCGACGAGGAAGCCGTCCACCCGACGGGTCGTGACCACGCCCCCCACACGGGCGCTGGCCTCGAGCACTGTCACGTCGACGCCCTGGTCACGGAGTTCGAGCGCGGCGCTCAACCCCGTCACCCCGGCCCCGATCACGACGACGCGCATCCGCTCAGGCCTCGTCGACCCAGTCGCGCGGGGCGAGCATCGCGGCGAGCTCCGCTTCGATCGATCCCGGCGCGGGCTCTTGGTACGGCGCCCATGCAGCCAGTGGCGGAAGTGACATCAGGACGCTCTCCGTGCGCGCGCCGGTCTGCAGCCCGAAGATGGTGCCGCGGTCGTGCACGAGGTTGAACTCCACATAGCGCCCGCGGCGATAGAGCTGCAGCGCCTTGTCGCGCTCGGTGTACGGGAGATCGCGGCGCGCGTGGACGATTGGGCCATACGCGTCATCGAGGGCGCGGCCGATGGTCGTCACGTAGGCGTGCAGGGCATCGGGGGCGAAGTGGAACGGCCCCTCATTCGGACGCAGGTGATCGAAGAAGACGCCGCCGACGCCGCGTGCCTCGTTGGCGCGATGCAGGTTGCGGAAGTATTCATCGCACCACGCCTTGTGAGCGGGGTAGAGCCGCGGATCGTGCGCATCACACGCCCACTTCAGCGAGCGGTGGAAGTGCCGGGCGTCCTCGGGGAACGGATGCATCGGCGTGAGGTCGGTGCCGCCGCCGTACCAGGCGTCGTGCAAGCGGCCGTCGGCATCGGTGAGCTCGAAGTACCGGACATTGAGATGGATGGTCGGCACCATCGGGGACCGCGGATGCACCACCACGCTGACGCCCGTCGCGAAGAAATACGGGGTCGCGTCCGCCGGCACGTTCCCGCCGAGCCGCTTGGCGGCCTCCGGCGGGAGGATCCCTTCGACGAGCGCGCGGTTCACGCCGGCCTTCTCGAAGACGGCGCCGTCGCTGAGGAGGCGCGAGCGACCCCCGCCACCGCCCTGACGGTCCCACGCCGCTTCAGAGAAGTGCCCGCCGTCGAGGCGCTCGAGGAACGTCGTGATCTCGTCCTGCAGCTGCGCGGTCCAAGCCGCCATCAGGTCGCGGCGCGCCGTGCGGGTGAGCCCCTTCGCCATCGTCATCGTGCCGCCTCCGCGGACTGTGCCGCCGCCATCGCCCCGCGCGAGTCCCACGCCTGTACCGTCTCGATGAACGCCTTCGCGTGCGCCACCGGGACATCAGGCAGGATCCCGTGCCCGAGGTTCGCGATGTAGCCGGGCCCGTCGATCGCCGCGAGCATCGTGCGGGTGCGCTCGCGGATCACGTCCGGGGCCGCGTAGAGCGTGCACGGATCAAGGTTCCCCTGCACGCCGCAGCGCCGCGTGTCCGCGACGCCGCGCGCCCAGGCCGCATCGGTGTGCCAGTCGACGCCGAGCACGTCGCACCCCGTGGCCTCGGCGATTTCGCCGAGTGCCCAGCCGGCGCCGGGCGCGAAGGCGATCACCGGAACGCCGGCGGTCTTCGCGATGCGCGCCGCCCGCGCCATGTACGGGAGGGCGAACTCGCGGTACTCGCGCGGGCCGAGCGAGCCAGCCCACGAGTCGAAGAGCTGCAGCGCCTGCGCGCCCGCGGCGGCCTGCGCGACGAGGAAGCGGCCGACGTTGTCCGCGAGCCGCCTGAGCAGCGCGTGCGCGAACTCCGGATCGGCGAAGAGGAGCTTCTTCGCGATGCTGAACGACTTCGTCCCCTTCCCTTCGGTCATATACGCGAAGAGCGTCCACGGCGAGCCGGCGAAACCGATGAGCGGGACGCGGCCGTCGAGTTCGCGGCGCGTCATCCGCAGCGCGTCGAGATGGTAGCGCAGCCCCTCCTCGGGCTCAACGTCACGCAGGCGCGCGAGGTCGCGCATCGTGCGCACGGGGTCGGAGAACTGCGGCCCCACTCCCTCGTCGACGGTGAGGTCCATCCCCATCGCATCGGGGATGACGAGGATGTCGGAGAAGATGATGGCGGCATCGACGCCGATGAGGTCCACCGGCTGGAGCGTCACCTCGGTGGCGAGCTCCGGCGTCCGGCACATCGTGAGGAAGTCGGCCTTCGCACGCACCGCGCGGTATTCGGGCAGGTAGCGACCGGCCTGGCGCATCATCCAGACGGGCGGGCGCTCAACCGGTTCACGACGGAGGGCGCGGAGGAAGAGATCGTTCGTGGCCATCAGTGGCTCCGGGGGGAGGGACGCCGACCGCGCGGCCGGCTGCGGTCGGATGCCGGGGCCGGCATCGGCCCCGCGAAAAGGGAATCCAGCGTGAGATGGAACGCCTGCAGCGCCTCGCCGTGGGCGATGGCGGTGCGGAGCTTCGTCATCGGACGGGCGAGGAGTTTCGCGACGATACGGTCGGTCGCGTGGTCCGCCACCGCATCCCCCGCCGCGAAGGTGAGCTCGCGGCGACAGATCTCCGTGAGCGCCTCGGCGAGCGGGCGGATCGCCTCGCGAGCCGCGGCCACCGCCACCCATTCGATGAAGCTGGCCAGCTCGGCCTCGACGATCGACTCCGCCGCGGGCGCCGACGACTTCCGCGCCTCCTCGGCTTGGAGCACCGGGAGGTGCAACGCGTCGAGGTCCGCCACGGTGATCGCCGGGACGCCGTGCAGCGCCGGGTCGATGTTGCGTGGCATCGAGAGGTCCATCAGGAGGAGCGGGTAGGTGCCGGTACCGCAGTTGGCGCGTGCCACCGCGAGCGCCGATGCCGTGACGACCGGCTCGTGCGAGCCCGTCGCGGCGATCGCGACGTCCGCCATCGCCACCTCGACGTGCAAGGCTTCGTAGGGTGCGGCGCGGCCGCCGACCTCTGCCGCCAGCGTGTGCGCCCGCTTCGGCGAGCGATTGATGCAGACGACGTCGCGGGCACCCAGCTTCGCGAGCTGACGCGCGACCGACTGGCCGGTCTTCCCGCAGCCGATCACCACGAGCCGCGCATGCGCGAGGTTGCCGAACCGGTCGTGTGCGACGGCGGCGGCCTCTGCGCCGACCGAGCGCCGGCCCGCGGTGAGCGCCGTTTCCGCGTGCACCCGTTTGCCGGCGCGCAGCGCGGTCTCGAAGAGGCGGTGCAGCACGGACCCGGCCGCCCCGGCGTCCGCCGCCTCGCGGTACGACTGCCGGAGCTGGCCAAGAATCTGTCCGTCCCCCATCACCTGCGACTCGAGCCCGCTCGCGATGCGCAGCACGCGGCGCGCGACGTCGAGCCCGGCGCGCCGCTGCGCCACCCCGAGGAGCGCCTTCGCCCCGGCCCGGTTCCCCATCCAGACCCGCGCGATCGCGTCGACCGCGTCGTCGAAGGCGACCGTGCTGGCCGGATCGTGCCCGGCCGTCCAGGCGTAGATCTCGCTGCGGTTGCAGGTGGCGACCGCGACGAGCTCACGAACCCCGGCCGGCAGTGCCGTCGTGTGCAGCCGGAGGATCCGCTCGGGTGAGAGATGGAACCGCTCCCGCGTCGCGACGTTCGCGTGGCGGAAGTCGACCGCGATGGAAATCAGCATCGGGTCACCTCGTGTGGAAGGGACCGTTCAGCTTCACGACGGTCCAGTTGAGGTAGGTGGCGATGGCGACCCAACCGAGGTACGGCGCGAACCAGATCCCCGCCGCGTAGGCGAGGGGCCGCGTGGTCCAGTACATCAGAAAGATCGAACACCAAAAAGGAACGACCTGCCGCAGCGCCCAATCGGGCCGCCGCCGTCGGAAGAAGAGCCAGCTCCACCAGACGTTGCCGAGCGCGTTGATGAGGCAGGCCACCAGAAAGGTCCGCCGCTCGCCCGGCGTCCCGCCGCCGCGCCAGGCGATGACGCCGCCGGTCCCCGTGCAGACGAAGACCGTCGTCCAGATCGGGCCGAAAAGCGCGTCGGGCGGTTTCCACCACGGCTGGCGCAGCGCTCGATACCACGGCCCGATGTCCGTGACGAGCGCGCCGGCCACGGCGACCGCGCTCCAGAACGCGATCGCCGCCGTAACGGGGAGCCAGACCGCCGGATCCATCAGGTCGTCGCGAGCCCAGTGAGGTGCGCAAGGTTCTTGAAGAAGATCCGGACATGGGAGAGCGGCTTGGCCCGCACGAGCCGCTTCCGCATGTACGCGTCGAAGGTGAGCTGCTGCACGTCGCGGTCGCGGCAGATCGCCACGAAGCGCTCGCGACGCGCGTCGGAGGTGTACCAGAAGCGCTGCATCACGTCGAGCACCCAGAAGACCTGCCCGTGCGCCCGCATGAAGCGACGACGCGCCGAAGCGAGCGCGGTGGTGCGACCGGTCGCGAGCGCCTGCTCGACGGCGTCGGCGGCGAAGCGGCCACCGGTCATCGCGTAGAAGATCCCCTCGCCGCTCGCGGGCGCGACGACGCCCGCGGCATCACCGGCGAGCACGACTTCACGGCCATCGTCCCACCGCGGCAGCGGATGGAGCGGGATCGGGGCCCCCTCGCGACGGATCGTCTCCACCTGGTCGAGTCCGGTGTCGGCGCGGAGCTTCGCGACCGATTCCTTGAGCCCGAACCCCCGCTGGAGCGAGCCAGTGCCGATGCTCGTCGTCTTCCCGTGCGGGAAGATCCAAGCGTAGAAGTCGGGCGAGAGCGGCCCCTGGTAGTAGACGTCACAGCGGTCGTGCGCGAAGACGCGGCTGTCGGTCTCCGGTGACTTCACGATCTCGTGGTACGCGAAGACGAACTTCCCCTCGTCGGCGCGCGGGACACACTGCCGCGCCACCTGTGAGAGCGCGCCGTCCGCGCCGATGATGAAGCGCGTGCGCACCGACCGCTCCTCGCCGTGCCGCGAGCGGCCGTCGGTGTAGTGCACCCGCGCGACGCCGTCGCCGTCATGGGTGCGCCGGACGAACGCCCCGAGCCGGCGCTCCGCCCCGGCGCTTGCCGCGCGGGCCCGCAGCCACTCGTCGAAGACGTCGCGGTCGACCATCCCCACGAAGCCGTCGCCGACCGGGATGTCCACCGTCTGCCCCTTCGGCGAGATCATCCGCGCTTCATTAATGCGCGCCACCAGAAGCGACTCCGGCACCTCGAAGTCCGAGAGGAGCTGCGGCGGCACCGCCCCGCCGCACGGCTTCACCCGCCACGCGCGGTCGAGGAGCAGCACCTTCCGGCCCTTCCGTGCGAGGTCGTGCGCCGCCGTCGCGCCCGCCGGCCCGCCGCCCACCACCACTACGTCGTACGTCGTCTCGAGGATCATCAGGTCGTCTCCTGGGGGGTCTGCAATCGCTCGCCGGCCCGCGGGGTGAGCCCGTACCGGGCCACCAGGTGCCACGCGAAATCCGGGATCATCCGCTTCATCCGGTGCGGACGCTCGTGCCGCAGGGCGAGGATGCCCTCGGCGCACTTCATCTCCACGCGCGTGCGCGCGAACTCGAGCCCCTTCGGGCCGAACCGCCGCTGCGCCCAGCCGATCACCGGCCGCGCCCAATCCGGGGCGCCACGCACCGGGAGCCCGCCCGCCGCGCGCTCGCTCAGCGCGACGAAGGTCTTCACGGCGCCCGTGCGGTCCCCGCGCGACCCCGGCGCGGCGAGCGTCACTTCGTCGCGGATCAGGTCGAGCAGCGCCTCGCCGCGCGCCGTGCGGACCAGCAACCACTGGTCCCCCTCGCCGCCCATGTAGCCGACGGTGAGGTCGCTCAGGCTGTTCGTGTAGTCGAAACAGGACCGGCACGTCGCGGGGAAGAAGTCGCGCGGCAGGTCACGGATCGGGAGCTGGAGGAACGGGATGTAGCGATGCGAGCCGTCGCGGAAGCGCAGCTCCACGCGGAAGTCAGCCAGGAATTCGAGGTACGTCACCTCGTCCGGCGTGTCGGTGAGCAAGCCGAGGAACTGATGAAAGCGTTCCGTCGTCGTGTTGTCACTGCACGGCGTGCCGATCACGTAGAGCGCCTCGAGCCCGAGTTCCGCCTCGAGCGCGCGCAGCGCGTGGATCTGACATGCCACGCCGATGACCGCGAGCCGGCGATACCCGCGCGCCACGCACTCGTCGAGCAGCGCGAGGAGCGGACTGTAGCCCATCTTCATCCCGCGGCACTCGGCCATCCCCTCGGGGGCCGTCACGATCACGGGCCGCGGCCGCCAGCGGTCCTCGGCATCGCTCGCCGTCGCGAGCACGGCGTCGACGGCGCCGATCTCGAGCAGTCGCTCGCCGATCCGCGTGGTGATGCCGGTCCACTGCGCGCCGGCCCGCGGCCGGTCGAGGCGCGCCCGATGCATCGCGCGGTGCACGCCGAAGAACGCCTCGTCGCCGCGTGCGACGTCCCGTGCGCGCCCGTGGACCTGCCGCTCGAGGGTCTCGTATCGCGGATGGATGAACTGACAGGCCTTCCCGCACTGATGCGCCCACGACGAGCGGGAGACCCCGCAGTCGGTGCAGAGGTCGCGGTGCGGCGCCGGCGCGAGCGTCGGCGTCTCCGCGAGGAGCGGGAGGGTGGCGATGACCATCAGCGCATCGCCCCTAGAATCGCGTCACCGGCGTCGGCGCGCCGCAGGAGGCCCCCGCGCACCGACGGCGTGCTCGCCATCGCCATCGCGGCGGCGATCACGAAGAGGACCGCTTCCGCCGCGAAGACCACGGTGTAGCCACGCGCCGGTTCGCCGAACCAGGCGATCGTGAGGTCGCTCGCGACCCCGCCACCGAGGGAGCCTGCGGCGTACGCGATCGCCTGCGCGGCGCCGTACACGCCGAGCCGAATCCCCGTGCCGCGCGTCCCGTCGGCGGCGGTCATCGCCATCATCGCGCCGATCGCGCCGACCGCGAAGACGCCGTTCGCGACGCCGAGGCAGAAGATGATGGCCGAGAGCGCCGTCGGCCCGCCGAGCGCAGGGGACTGCGCCAACGCGACGAGGGTGAGCGCCGAAGCGAGACACCCGCCCACGGCCCAGTGCCGCAGCGAGCCGAAGCGCGCGCTGAGCAGCGCGGCGCCGAGCATCCCGAGCATCACGCCACCGTGCTGCGTCCCGCCCAGCTTCGTGCTCTCACCCGGCGTCATCCCGAAGACGCGGCCGGCGAAGGGCTCGAGGATCAGGTCCTGCGCGGAGTAGGCGAGCATCGCTGCGAAGACGAAGAGCGCGAAGCGGCGCGTCGCCCGGTCGGCCAGCGCGTCACGCAGCACGGTGCCGAACCCTGCGCTCGGCGCCGCGGCGCCCGTCCCGGCGGGCGCGCGCCGGATGTGCCACGACCCCCACGCCGCGATACTCGCGAGGACGACGGCGATCGCGCAGACCGCCCCGATCACGATGAGGAGCCGACGGAAGGAGAAGGGGTCGAGGAGCTGACCCGAGACGCCTGCGGTCACGGCGATACCGAGGATCATCATGATCCAGAGCATCGCGGCCGCTCCACCGAGTTTCTGCGGCGGCATCTCCTCGGCGACGTGGGCGAGCAGCGCGGTGCCCGCCGCGCTCATCCCGACGCCGATGAGCGCGTAGCCGATGAAGGCGACGCCGAGGCCCGGGACCGTGCGCGTCGCAGCCAACGCGACCCCGAGCGCGGCGAGGAAGCCGCCGACGGCGAAGGTCACCACGCCACCGAGGATCCACGGCGCGCGATGCCCGCTGCGGTCGGAGTCGAAGCCGAAGCGCGCCCGCGACATCTGGATCACGAAGTGGAGCGCCACCAACACACTCGGCACCGTCGCGGGGAGGGCGAGTTCGACCACCATCACGCGGTTGAGTGTGGAGGTCATCACGGCGGCGACCGCACCGATCGCGATCTGCGCGAGCCCGAGCCGGGCGACATCGCGCCAGCCGAAGGGGCGTCGGGTCGTGGTCATGCGAGGCTCCGGAGCGCCACCGCGGCGACCATCATCCCCGAGACATAGAACGGGACGCCGACGGCGGAGAGGAAGAGTGCGCGCTCGCGCGGCGCGGCGAGGAACCGGGCCATCAGGCCGAGTTGCACTGCCACGAGGGCGGTGATGCCGATCGGCGCGCCCGTCGCGCCCCAAGCGCGGAGGAGACCGATGACGACGAGTTGCGGGACGAGCATCACGACGCAGAGCACCCACGCGGCGCGCGTCGGCCCGAGCGTCGCGGGGAGGGAACGGATCCCCATCCGACGATCGCCGTCGATCGCCTTGAAGTCGTTGAGGGTCAGGATGCCGTGCGCGCCGAGCGAGTAGAGCGCGGCGATCGCGAGGACGCGTCCATCGGGGACGAGGCCGCCGAGCATCACGACGGCGCCGGTCACCCACGCGAGGCCTTCATAGGTGATGCCGACCGCGGCATTGCCGATCCATCCGTTCTGTTTGAATCGGAGCGGCGGCGCGGAGTAGGCCCACGCGAAGGCGAGGGCGATCCCTACGGCGAGCATCCCGCTCGCCCCGAGGGGAATGGCCGCCGCGAGCGAGAGCAGTGTCCAGACGATCGCGATGCGCAGGCCCCAGGTCCCCGGCATCCGGCCGGAGGGAATGGGGCGGTGCGGCTCGTTGATCGCATCGACGTGGCGATCGAACCAGTCGTTCGCGGCCTGGCTCGTCGCGCAGACGAGCGGTCCGGTGATCAGCACGCCGAGGGCGACGGTGCCGAGTCGGTCACGGACCGGCAGCCCGGTGGAGACGACGCCGCAGGCGAAGGCCCACATCGGCGGGAACCAGGTGACGGGCTTGAGCAGCTCGACGATTGTCCAGAGGCTCGGCGCACCCCGGACCGAGGTCGACGGTGCATTGACACCCAAAAGTGTCGTCATAACCTGACACTCGAGGAAGACAGACCGGGGCGGATGGGGGCGCGCGTCATCGGATCAGATGGCTTCGGCGGTGTCCGTGTCGCCGCCGGACAACCCGTGGCGGCGCAGCTTCACGTACAGCGTCTGCCGCGACAGGCCGAGGACTTCGGCGGCGGTCGTGCGGTTGTCGCCGGTGAGCTCGAGCGCGGCTTCGATGAAGTGCCGCTCGACGAGGTCGGTCGTGTCCTTCACGAGCGTCGGGAGCGAGACGCGGCCGACGAGCGCGGTGAGGTCTTCGACCGCCTTGGTGAGGTCGCGCGCGCCGTGCGGCACGGTGGCCACGCGCCGACCGACATCCCGCAGGATGAAGCCGATGCCGCCGTCGGCGAGGGTCACCGCGGAGAGCTCGATCTCCGAGCTCAGGCCCAAGTCACCACGGACGCTGCTCGCGGCGACGCGGACGACGCCGTGCTTCTTGAGCGTGGAGAGGAAGACCTGGAGATCGGCGCCGGGTCGGCCGACCCAGTTGCCCAGGGAGCGGGCCTTCGCCTGCTCCTCGCTCGCGAGCTGCGCGAGGTCGAGGAAGGCGCGGTTGGCATAGACGATGGCGCCGTCGGCGTCGGTGATGACGCAGGCATCCGGGGCCATCTGCACGAGGGCGAGCACCTGCTCGCGCGTCGCGCTCACGCCCGCCGGCGCCGCGAAGCGCGAGAGGCGGATGAGAAGGAGCGTGAGGTTCTCCTGCCGGAAGCAGGAGGCCGAGGCGAGCGACTCACCACGGCCGTCGGCGAGCGTGATGCGCACGTCACCCGCGTGCCCGGTGGTGCGGGCCGCGGCGAGGAGATCCTCCATCGCACGGGCGGAGCCGACGGCGATGCCAAGAGGGAAACTCCGCCCCACGAGCTTCTCGGCGGGGAGGTCGAAGAGGCGTGTCGCGGCGTTCGAGGCGTCAACCACCTTCATCGTGTCGGCATCGACGACGATGATGGCGTCGGTCGAGAGCTGGAAGAGGAGGCGGTAGCGCGTCTCGACGTGCCGCAGCTTCCAATAGTCGCGCTCCATCGCTTGCTGCGTGTCGACGAGGCGCTGCTGCAGCGTCGAGATCGCGCGGAGGTCGCGCCCGACGGCGACGACCGAGCCATCCTCGGCGCGGACCGCGTTGTAGGCGACCGGGATGTCGGCGCCGGCCCGTGAGGGATGATTCACCTGTCGGCGGCGGGTCGTCCCCGCCGTCGTTGCCTCACGCAGCATCTGCTCGATCTTCCCGCGGGACTCCGGGGTGACGGTGTCGACCCAGGGCGTCCCGACCCAGCTCTCCGCGCCATCGACCGGGGGTTCCGCCCCGCTGAACTCGACGTGTCGGATGATGCCGCCACGATCCACGACCAGCGCCACCTCGCTGGTGGCGGTGATCAGCGTCGCGGCCCAGTCCGGTGCCAGACCGGAGAGGGGGGCGCGCGACGCGTTCGAGGCGGAGTGACCGGAAGTCATGAGTGGGCCTTATCAGCGAGAGGATGCATCAACCGAGGCTCAGCTCGGAGACGCCCCGAAGACGTCGGGCCACGACCACCGCGGAATCCGCGTCGGTCGCGAAGCCATCCGCCCCCAGTTGTTCGACAAGCGAGGAATCGGTACCGAAAAGATGGCCACCGACGAGCACGCGGATGTCCGCGTTGCGAGACACCTGCCTGACACGTCGGATGTCGCTGCGGAGTCCTGGCACGTACTGCGAGCACGAAACCGAGACACCGAGGCAATCATAATCGGCTTTCCTAACCATGTCCAACAATATATCTGAACTATAGATGGTCATGAGGTGGACATCCCACCCATCCCGAATGAAATGTTCGGCTACAATCAGCGTTCCGAGGGTGTGCTGTTCCCCCGGGGCACAGGTGAGGAGCATCCGGCCCATCGACCCGAACTGCACGCGGTCGGAGAGGAAGAGGGGGCTGATCGCACGGACGAGGCGCTGGATGTGCCCGGATGCAATGGTCACTTCATAGAAGGAGCAGTCGTCCGATTCCCACCGTTCGCCGAGGATGCGGGCGGCGGGGGCGAAGACCTGCTCGAGGATCGCCGATGGGGACATGCCATCGCGCAGGAGGGCACGGACGAATACGCCGGGCGCCGACTCATCCGCCGACAAGATGGTGTCGGTGAAGTCGATGACGACCCGCGCGGTCTCCGGGCGTTCTTCCCGGGCAAGACCAGAAGAGGACATGCGAACCTACCACCGAGGTTGGGGGGCTGACCCAGGCTGTTCCACCCTCAAGGTGGGACCGGGGTGTCTGGCTGTCAAGACACTATGACGTAAACTTCTATTGACATCGCGTGAGTGGGCTTCCAATATCACGGGGTGTCAGTCCAAGAACCGTCAATGTCTCTTTACACCCCGGAGCAGCGCGCCCGGCGTGATGCGACGCGGTGGACCCTCGTTCAGGGTGTCCTCGCGCCGCTCCAATTCGCCGTCTGCGTCATCTCCGCGGCCCTCGTCATCCGCTACCTGCGGACCGGCGACGGCCTCGCCGCCGCCAACCTCTCCGTCCTGATCAAGACCGGTGTCCTCCTCCTCATCATGGTGACAGGCTCCATCTGGGAGAAGGTCGTCTTCGATGAATGGCTCTTCGCGAAGCCCTTCTTCTGGGAGGACGTCGTCTCGATGGGCGTCATCGCGCTCCATCTCACCTACGTGTACGGTCTCTGGACCGGCGCCCTCGCGCCGCGGCAGCTGATGGTGCTCGCCCTCGCGGCCTACGCCGCTTACGTCGTGAACGCGGTGCAGTTCATCCTCAAACTGCGGGCGGCGCGGCGACAGGAGCGCGCGATGGCGCTGGGACTGGTGGGCGCATGACCGGCACCGCGCTCCCCGTCGTCGAGACCGGCTGCACCGACGCCCCCGTCCTCAAGGAGCGCGGCCAGCGCGAGGTCTTCTGCGGGCTCACCGGGATCGTCTGGCTCCATCGGAAGATGCAGGATGCCTTCTTCCTCGTCGTCGGCTCCCGGACCTGCGCGCATCTCCTGCAATCCGCCGCCGGCGTCATGATCTTCGCCGAGCCACGCTTCGCGACCGCTATCCTCGGCGACCGCGACCTCGCCGGCCTCGCCGACTGCAACGATGAACTCGACCGCGTCGTGGGGGAGCTCCTCGCCCGGCGCCCCGACATCACGACGCTCTTCCTCGTGGGGAGCTGCCCGAGCGAAGTCATCAAGCTCGACCTCGCGAAGGCGGCCTCACGGCTCTCCGTCGCGCATCAGGGGCGGACCCGTATCCTGAGCTATTCGGGGAGCGGGATCGAGACGACCTTCACGCAGGGCGAGGACACCTGCCTCAAGGCACTGGTCCCCGAGCTACCCGCGGCCGCCACCGATGCGCCCGCGCTGCTCGTCTGCGGCACCCTCGCCGACGTCGTCGAGGACCAGTTCACGCGGATCTTCGCCGAGCTCGGCCTCGGTCGGGTGGACTTCTTTCCGCCGCGCCGTGCGTCGGCACTGCCACCGATCGGGCCGGGGACGAAGGTGCTCCTCGCCCAGCCCTTCCTGAACGAGACGGCGCGCGCCCTCACCGCACGGGGCGCGACGCTCCTCTCCGCCCCGTATCCCCTCGGCGTCGATGGCACCACCGCCTGGCTGCGTGCCGCCGCCGAGGCCTTCGACGTCGCGCCGGAGCGTTTCGCGAGCGCGATCGCCGGGCCGGCCCAGCGCGCCCGCACGGCGCTCGCGCGGCATCGCCCCACCCTCGACGGTCGGCGACTCTTCTTCTTCCCGGACTCGCAGCTCGAGATCCCGCTGGCCCGTTTCCTCGCCACCGAGTGTGGGGTGACGCTGCTCGAAGTCGGGACGCCCTATCTCGATCGCGCGCTCGTCGCAGCTGAACTCGCGGCGTTGCCGCTGACGCAGCTCTCCGAAGGGCAGGACGTCGAGAAGCAACTCGACCGCTGCCTCGCGCTCCGGCCAGACCTCACGGTCTGCGGCCTCGGCCTCGCCAATCCACTCGAGGCGGCCGGGCTGCGCACCAAGTGGAGCATCGAGCTCGTCTTCTCGCCGATTCAAGGCTACGACCAGGCAGCCGACCTCGCCGAGCTCTTCGCGCGTCCGCTGAACCGTATCGGTCGGCTCAAGGTCTGACGCGATGCAACTGACGCTCTGGACCTACGAGGGGCCGCCGCACGTCGGGGCGATGCGCGTCGCCACATCTATGGAAGGCGTGCATTACGTCCTCCACGCGCCGCAGGGCGACACCTACGCCGACCTGCTCTTCACGATGATCGAGCGGCGCGATGCCCGCCCGCCGGTCACCTACACGACGTTCCAGGCCCGCGACCTCGGCGGTGACACCGCGAACATGGTCGTGACGGCGGTGCGTGAGGCGTATGAACGCTTCCGCCCGCAGGCCCTCCTCGTCGGCGAATCCTGCACCGCGGAGCTGATCCAGGATCAGGCCGGGGCGCTCGCGGTCGGGATGCAGCTCCCGGTCCCCGTCGTGCCGCTCGAGCTGCCGGCCTACTCCAAGAAAGAGAACTGGGGCGCGTCAGAGACGCTCTACCATCTCGTCCGCGCGATGGTCGGGAGCACGGCGCGCCCACGCCCGTCGCGGGATGGCCGACGCCCGCGCGTGAACCTCCTCGGTCCGACGAGCCTCGGCTTCCGGTGCCGCGACGACGTGCGCGAGGTGCGGGAGCTCCTCGCCAGCATCGGGGTGGACACGCATGTCGTCGCCCCGCTCAACGCCACGCCGGCCCAGCTCGCGACCCTCACCGACGCCGACGCGAACGTCGTGCTCTATCCTGAGATCGCGCAGACCACCGCCGGGTGGCTGCAGCGGACCCACGGGATGCCGATGGTCCGCACCGTGCCAATCGGAGTCGGCGCGACGCGCGACTTCCTCACCGAGGTCGGCACCGTCCTCGGCATCGACGTGCAGTCGGTCCTCGACCGCCCCGCGTCGCGGCTCCCCTGGTACTCGCGGTCGGTGGATTCGACGTATCTCACCGGGAAGCGCGTCTTCATCTTCGCCGATGCGACGCACGCGATCGCCGCCGCCCGCGTCGCTCGCGACGAACTGGGCTTCGAGGTCGTCGGCCTCGGCACGTACGCGCGCGAGATGGCACGCGAAGTCCGCGATGCGGCCAAGAGCTACGGGCTCGAGGCGCTCATCTCGGACGACTACCTCGAGGTCGAGCGCGCCATCGCCGCCGCGGCGCCCGAACTGGTGCTCGGCACGCAGATGGAGCGACACATCGCCAAGCGGCTGCACGTGCCGTGCGCGACGATCTCCGGTCCCTTCCACGTGCAGGACGTCCCAGCGCGCTACAGCCCGCAGATGGGATGGGAAGGCGCCAACGTCCTGTTCGATGCCTGGGTGCATCCTCTGATGATGGGGCTCGAGGAGCACCTCATCACGATGTTCAGCGAGGATTTCGAATTCGACGAGACCGGCAGCCATCTCGGTAAGGGCGGCGGCCGGCGCGAGGAGGGCGCGGGCGCGGTCCGCATCCTGACGAGCGTCGAGGCCACTGGCCCGAGCCGCTCGACGGAGCTGTCCGACACCGCCACGATGGCGTCGGTCGATGTCGTGGCGCCGCTGGTGGACGCGGCGGCGGCGACCAGCGTGGCCGTCGCGGCGGCCGGACCGAGCTGGAGTGCGGACGGCGAGCGTGAGCTCAAGAAGATTCCGTTCTTCGTGCGCAAGAAGGCGCGGCTCAACACCGAGCGCTTTGCGGCGGACCGCGGGATCGCGACGATCACCGTCGACACGCTGTACGAGGCGAAGGCGCACTATGGCAAGTAAGCGCGCCGCCGTGCCCGTCCGCGTCACGATCCTCACGCTCGACGCGCACTTCGCGGAGGCCTTCGTCGGTGCCCGGCGTCGGCTCGCTCGCGAGCTGCCCGGCCTCACCCTCACGATGCACGTCGCCGCCGAGTACGCTGACGATGCGGCGCTCGTGGCCGCCGCCTGCGCCGATATCGCTGCGGCGGACATCATCATCGCTGGCCAACTCTTCACCGAAGAGTCCGCCGGACCGGTGAAGGACGCCATCGCTGCGCGTCGAGCCCACTGCGACGCGGTCTGCGCGATGCTCTGCGTGAATGAGGTGGTCAAGTCCACGCGCCTCGGGAAGTACTCGATGGCGGATGAGGACCGGTCGACCTCGGCGTGGTCGCCGATGGCGCTGCTCAAGAAGCTCCGCGGCGAGCGGACGGAGGGGCGCTCCGCGGGCGAACGGCAGCTGGCCGCACTCAAGCGGCTCCCGAAGTTGCTGCGTTTCATCCCGGGCACCGCGCAGGATGTCCGGAGCTGGTTCCTCGCGATGCAGTACTGGCTGGCAGGTTCGGAGGAGAATCTCGCGAACCTCGTTCGGATGCTGGTCAACCGGTATGCCGCGGGGCCGCGCGCCACGCTCAGGGGCGCTCTGACGGTCGGCGAACCGGTGGAGTACCCCGAGGTCGGTTGTTATCACCCGACACTCCCAGGCCTCGGCCTCACCGAGGATGTGCGCGCGCTCCCGCGCGCGGGGAAGGCCGGGCGAGTCGGTGTGTTGCTCGGACGGTCATATTTGCTCGCCGGGAACACCGCCCACTACGACGCCGTCATCCGCGCGCTCGAAGGGCAGGGGCTGAGTGTGGTGCCCGCCTTCGCGTCGGGGCTCGATGCCCGCGCGGCGATCACGCGCTACTTCATGTCGGACGCGGGCCGAGGCACGGGCCAGCCCGCGGCGACGATCGACGCGCTCGTGTCGCTGACGGGCTTCTCGCTCGTCGGTGGACCGGCCTACAACGACGCGGACGCGGCGCAGGCGGTCCTCGCCGCGCTCGACGTGCCGTATCTCTCGCTGCAGACTCTGGAATTCCAGAGTGTCGCGGAGTGGGAACAGGATCCGCGCGGGCTGAATGCGCTCCAAGCCACGCTCCAGGTGGCGATCCCCGAGATCGATGGGGCGATCGGCCCGCTCGTCTACGGGGGGAAGGGGACCGCCGGGTCGGACGGCGTCAGCCCATCCGAACCGATCCCGGGACGGATCGCGCTGCTGGCGACCCGTGTGGCGAAGCTCGCGCGCCTGCGGCGGACGCCGCGCGGCGAGCGGAAGGTCGGCATCGTCCTGTTCAACTTCCCGCCAAACGCGGGGAACACCGGCAGTGCGGCCTATCTCGCGGTCTTCGAATCGCTGTTCAACGTGCTGCACGCGTTGCGGCGCGAGGGGTACGACGTCGACGTCCCGGCAAGCGTCGATGCGCTACGAACGGCGGTGACCGAGGGGAACGCGACGCTCCTGGGTGCGCCGGCGAATGTGCACGCGCGGGTCAGCGCCGAGTCGCACGTGGCGCGCACACCACACCTGGCCGAGCTCGAGGCGGTGTGGGGACCGGCGCCCGGGCGGCAGCTCACCGACGGCCGCGACCTCTTCGTCCTCGGCGCGCAGTTCGGTCAGGTCTTCGTCGGCGTGCAGCCCGCGTTCGGGTGGGAGGGTGACCCGATGCGCCTGCTCTTCCAAGGGAACTTCGCCCCGACGCACGCCTTCGCCGCCTTCTACCAGTGGATGCGTGAGGATTTCGGTGCGGACGTGGTGCTGCACTTCGGCACGCACGGCGCGCTCGAGTTCATGCCGGGGAAGCAGGTCGGGCTAACGGATGCCTGCTGGCCCGACCGGCTCATCGGCGATCTCCCAAACGTCTACCTCTACGCGTCGAACAACTCCTCCGAGGGAACGCTCGCCAAGCGGCGTGGCGGCGCGACGCTCGTCACCTATCTGACACCACCGATCGCGCAGGCCGGTCTGTACAAGGATCTCGCCGCGCTGAAGGCAAGCCTCGACTCCGCCCGCGCCGCCGGGGCGGAAGACCCGCAGCTCATCGGGCTCGTGCAGGAGCAGGCGGCAGCGCTCGACCTCTGCGCCGCCGCCCCCCGCTGGGTCGGCGAGGCGACGACGGAGATCGCGGCGGTGCGAAGCCGGTTGCTCGAGCTTGAATATGCGCTGATCCCGCTCGGCCTCCACGTCGTGGGCGAGGGGATGCCCGAGGCGGCGCGCGCCGACACCATCCGCGCGATCCAGGCCTCGATGCCCGAGCCGATGACGGACGACGAGGCGGCGCAGCTCGACCGGTTGCTCGCGGAGGACCACGAGATCCCCGGGATTCTCCGGGCGCTCGATGGGCGATATCTCCCGCCGGCTCCCGGTGGCGATCTGGTGCGGACGCCGAAGGTCGCCCCGACCGGCCGTAACATGTACGGCTTCGACCCGTACAAGGTGCCGAGCGCCTACGCGCTCCTCGATGGCCGGACCCGCGCCGATGCGCTCCTCTCCCGTCACCTCGCTGACGGGCACGCGTATCCCGAGACGGTGGCCTTCGTCCTCTGGGGCACCGACAACATGAAGACCGAGGGGGCGCCGATCGCGCAGGTGCTGGCGCTGATGGGTGCGGTGCCGCGCTTCGATGCGGTGGGTCGGCTCGCCGGTGCGCGGTTGCTCCCGCTCGAGACGCTCGGGCGCCCGCGGATCGACGTGGTCTGCACGCTGTCCGGCATCTTCCGCGACCTCCTGCCGCTGCAGGTGAAGCTCATCGCCGAGGCGGCGTGGCTCGCGGCGCAGGCGGACGAGCCCGAGGACCGAAACTTCATTCGAAAGCACGCGCTGGCGCATCAGGCCGCACTCGGGTGCGATCTCGAGACCGCGGCCCTCCGCGTGTTCTCGAATGCCGATGGGGCCTACGGCTCCAACGTGAACCTCCTCGTCGATACCGGGCAGTGGGAGTCGGAAGACGAACTCGCCGAGCAGTTCGTGCGCCGGAAGAGTCACGCCTACGGGGTGCGGCCCGGCGCGCGTCCCATGCCAGAGCTGATGCAGCGTGCCCTCGGTGGCGCCGACATCGCGTTCCAGAATCTCGACTCCGTGGAGCTCGGCGCCACCGACATCGATCAGTATGTCGAGTCGCTCGGCGGGATGAACCGGGTGATCACGCGGGCGAAGGGATGCGATGTGCCTGTGTACCTCGGCGATCACACGGGGAAGGAGGGGCGGGTGCGCACCCTCGGTGAACAGGTGGCGCTCGAGACGCGCACGCGGATGCTCAACCCGAAGTGGTACGAAGCGCAGCTGGCGCAGGGCTACGAAGGGGCGCGGAACATCGCGGGCCACGTGGCGACGACGCTCGGGTGGTCGGCGACTGCCGGCCAGGTGCCCGAGTGGGTGTACACGGACATCACGACGACGTTCGTGCTCGATCCGGCGATGCGGGACCGGCTCGCCCAGGCGAACGCGAACGCGGCGGCGGGGATGGCAAAGCGACTGATGGAAGCGCACGACCGCGGCTACTGGCAGCCGAGCGAGGACGTCCTCGCGCAGCTGCGGGAGGCGTCGGAGGAACTGGAGGACCGGCTCGAGGGCGTCTACGCGGTGGCGTGAGCACTCGGTTCACGCAGCGAGACGACCCGGTGCGAGCCGGAGGGACGGAGGTGGAGATGGCGACGATGGAGCTGCCGGTGCTGCCCACGCGGGCGGACGGCGAAGGGAGTGTCCAGGTGCACCTGGATCCGAACGAACGGATCACGGGCGCGCAGGTATTCGCGGTCTACGGAAAGGGCGGCATCGGGAAATCGACCACGTCGTCGAACCTGAGTGCGGCCTTCTCGAAGCTCGGGAAGCGGGTGCTGCAGATCGGCTGCGACCCGAAGCACGACTCCACCTTCACGCTGACCAAGCGGATGGTGCCGACCGTCATCGACGTGCTCGAGTCGGTCGACTTCCACTCGGAGGAGCTCCGGGTCGAGGACTTCGTCTATACCGGATTCAACGGCGTCCAGTGCGTCGAGGCCGGGGGGCCGCCGGCCGGCACCGGTTGTGGCGGCTACGTGGTGGGCCAGACCGTCAAGCTGCTCAAGGAGCACCATCTTCTCGAGGATACCGACGTCGTCATCTTCGACGTTCTCGGTGACGTGGTCTGCGGCGGCTTCGCCGCGCCGCTGCAGCACGCCCAGCGCGCGCTCATCGTGACCGCGAACGATTTCGATTCCATCTTCGCGATGAACCGCATCATGGCGGCGATCCTCGCGAAGTCCAAGAACTATGCCGTCCGGCTCGGCGGCGTGATCGCCAACCGCAGCGCCGACGTCGACCAGATCGACCGCTTCAACGGCCAGACTGGCCTCTCGCTCACGGGGCGTTTCCCCGACCTCGATGCGATCCGGCGCAGCCGACTCAAGAAGTGCACGATCTTCGAGATGGAGGACTCGCCGGAGGTGAAAGCCGTGCAGGACGAGTACCTCCGTATCGCCGCGACGTTGGCGGCCGGGGTCCCGCCGCTGATGGGTACGCCGCTCCGTGACCGCGAGATCTTCGACCTGCTGGGCTACGACTGATGCATCTCGCGCAGCCGCCTGAGTCGACCGGCTACGTGCGCACGCGCGCGTGGCTGGAGGAGTATTTCGATCGCCGCGCCTCCGCGGCTTGGGCGGCGCTCACCTCGGAGTCGCCGGTTGGCCGCATCCGGGCGACGGTCCGTGAAGGGCGTGCGCAGATGCAGCGTACCCTTCTGGACTGGCTGCCCACGAATCTCTCCGGGATGCGGGTACTCGACGCCGGGTGCGGCACTGGTACGGCGTCGATCGAACTCGCCCGTCGCGGGGCTGAGGTCGTCGCGATCGATCTCTCGCCGACCCTCGTCGCCGTCGCGCGCGACCGGGCCGCGCAGTCGTCGCTGCGCGGCCGCGTCGACTTCCGGAGCGGGGATATGCTCGACCCCGCGCTGGGGACGTTCGACCACGTGATCGCGATGGATTCGCTCATCCACTACGAGATGCCTGATGCGCTGGCCGCGCTCGAGCGTCTCGCTCCTCGGGTCCGGGCGTCGATCGTCTGGACCTTCGCGCCCCGGACGCCGCTCCTCGCCGTGATGCACGGCGTCGGTCGGCTCCTGCCGGGGCGTGACCGTGCGCCACGCATCGTCCCGATGCGCGAAGCCGCCGTGCGGGGTGGCCTCCAGGCCACCCTGGGCACCGCGGGCTGGACAGTCGGCCGCACCATGCGCGTGCAACGCGGCTTCTACACCTCGCAGGGCCTGCATCTCTCCCTCACCCCCCGGAGGATCCCATGAACGGATGGACCTGGCTGGCGATCTTCGCCGCCACGCTGGCCGGCTGGCTGGCGTATCGTCGGACGCGCGAGGTCGCGTGCACCATCGACCTCGCCTCGACGCCACTTGACTTCCATGCGCACGTCGTGCTCGACGGCGTCGAGGTGAACGAGGGCGATGCCGTGCTGGTGCACGGGGCGCCGGATCGTATCGGGATTGGCGAGGTCCGGACGATGCGGGCGACCGCGACGGTGCAGCAGGCGAGCTGGCCCCGTCGGCTGCTCGTACGCGTCCTCGGGACGAGCGGGATCACAGAGCTCTACGAAGTCGGATTCGAGGGCTGAGCGATGATCGACGCCACGATGACCCCCGCGATCGAGACGGTGAACGAGACGACCCGCGCCGCGACCGATGACGCGGTGCTGAACCCGCGGTTCTACACCACGGATTTCGCCGAGCTGGACCGGCTCGACGTCACCCCGCTGCGCGCCCAGTGGGACGCGCTGGTGGATGAATTCCGCCGGGATCCCAACAAGGACCACTTCAAGCGCACTCCCGAGTTCGCCGACCTCGACTGGACCGGCTGGTCGCCCGAACTGAAGGCGGCGTTCATCGAGTTCCTCACGAGCTCCGTGACCGCGGAGTTCTCCGGTTGCATCCTGTACGCCGAAGTGAAGAAGCGGGTCAAGAACAAGGACATCCGCGAGCTCTTCGGCTTCATGAGTCGCGACGAGGGACGGCACGCAGGCTTCATCAACCACGTACTGAACGACTTCAACGTCCGCGTCGACCTCTCGTTCCTGACCCGCGCGAAGAAGTACACCTTCTTCAAGCCGAAGTACATCTACTACGCCACCTATCTCTCCGAGAAGATCGGCTACGCGCGGTACATCACGATCTACCGCCAGCTCGAGGCGCATCCGGAGTTCCGGTTCCATCCGATCTTCAAGTGGTTCCAGGAGTGGTGCAACGACGAGTTCCGTCACGGGGAGGCGTTCGCCGTGCTGATGCGGGCCAACCCGCACACCCTCGAGGGGATCAACAAGGTCTGGATCCGGTTTTTCCTCCTCGCCGTCTTCGCCACGATGTACGTGCGGGACCACGCGCGGCAGACCTTCTTCCAGGCGCTCGGGTTCGACGTCGACGATTTCGACCGGAAGGTGATCCGCCTGACGAATGAAATTAGCCGGCAGGTCTTCCCGGTGACGATCGACACCGACAGCCCGCGCTTCTGGGCGCTGCTGGAGCGGATGCACCGGAACATGCAGGCGATCGAGCGCGCCAATCAGGCGGGCGGCTTCGGCGGCGCCGTACGGTCGACGCTCGCCAAGCTCGACAACGGCGTCACCTTCCTCCGATTGATGCTGTTGCCGGCGAAGCACGCGCCGCTCCCCGCCAACGTCCGGCTGGAGCCGGTGTGGTGAGGCAATGAGCCGTCGCCGCTCTCCCGTGACGTGGGCCCTGGAGACCCTGGGGCCCCGCTGGCTGCCGTTCGCGGACATCGCGACGGCGGAGGTGCCGTTCTCGCGGTTCCTCCGGCTCAGCCTGTTCCAGCTCACGGTCGGGATGGCGACGACGCTCTTCTATGGTACGCTCAACCGCGTGATGATCGTCGAACTCGGCGTTCCGTCGACGGTGGTGGCGGCGATGATCGCCATCCCGCTCCTCGTGGCGCCCTTCCGGGCGCTCATCGGGTTCCGGTCGGACACGCACCGGAGCTTCTGGGGATGGCGACGCGTGCCGTACATCTATGTGGGCTCGTTCATGCAGTTCGGCGGGCTCGCGATCATGCCGTTCGCCCTGCTCCTGCTGTCCGGGGAGCAGGCGTCCGGGCCGGCGTGGCTCCCGTATGTCGGGGCGGCGTTGGCGTTCTTCCTCGTCGGTGCCGGGGCACACACGGTGCAGACGAGCGGCCTGGCCCTCGCGACCGATCTCGCCGATGAGGCGAAACGGCCGCGCGTGGTGGCGCTGATGTACGTGATGATGCTCGTCGGGGCGCTTGCGAGCGCCTTCCTCCTCGGCGGGCTGCTGCACGACTTCACGCCGCTCCGGCTCATCCAGGTCATCCAGGGGGCGGCGGTCTTCACCGTCGGTTGCAACTTCGTCGCGCTCTGGCAGCAGGAGGCGCGTGGCCCGGCCACCGTCCCCTACACGGCGTCGGATCGTCGACCGCGTTTCCGCGACGCCTGGCGGACCTTCGTCGCCGGTGGCCATGCGGTCCGGCTCCTCGTCGCGACGGGGCTCGGCTTCTTCGCCTTCAACATGCAGGACGTCCTCCTCGAGCCGTATGGCGGGGAGATCCTGCGGTGGGGGGTGGGGGCGACGACCTCGCTCACTGGGGTCACCGCGATCGGGGCGCTCGTGGCCTTCGTCCTCGCGGCCGCGCTCCTCGAACGGGGCCACGATCCCGTACGTGTCGCCGCGCTCGGGGCACTCGTCGGCGTGGTGAGTTTCGTCGCGGTGATCTTCGCCTCGCCGCTGCATTCCTCCACGCTCTTCATCGCCGGCACGGGATTGATGGGGCTGGGGGAGGGGCTCTTCGCCGTCGGCACGCTCAGCGCCGCCATGGGACTCCGCGACGTCACGCAGCACGGGATCGCGCTCGGAGCGTGGGGAGCTGTTTTCGCCACCTGCGAAGGGCTCTCGATGGCGATGGCCGGCGTGATCCGCGACGCGATGGGGGCGGCAATCCGATCGGGGGCGCTTCAGGGCGTCTGGGCCGACCCGAGCGTGCCCTACACGGTCGTGTACCACCTCGAAACGTTGTTGCTGTTCGCCACGCTGCTGGCCCTCGGGCCGCTCGTGCGGTTGGTCCGGTCGGGCGCGATCCGGCGCGCGCCCGAGTCGGAGTTCGGCCTCGCCGATCTGCCGGCGTAGTCGTCTTTCATCCCAGGGGGGAGGAATCATGGAGTACATCGATGGTGCACAGATCGCCCTGTATGTGTTCTGGGCGTTCTTCATCGGGCTGGTGATCTACCTGCGTCGCGAGGATAAGCGCGAGGGGTATCCGCTCGAATCGCCGCAGGGTCCGCGGGAGGGGTGGCCGACCGTCCCCGAGAAGAAGGAGTTCATCCACGTCACCCAGCACACGGACGGAGGGTCGCACTGATGTCGGAGCTCAAGGCAGTCCCGGTGGACCACTGGAACGGGTCCCCGCTCGTCCCGACCGGCGACCCGATGGTCGATGCCGTCGGTCCGGCGGCGTACGCCGATCGCGCGGATGTGCCGGATCTCACGGCGCACGGCGAAGCGAAGATCATCCCGATGCGCGTGGCGCCGAGCTTCTCAATCGCCGCGGGCGACCCCGATCCGCGTGGGCTCCCCGTGAAAGCGTGCGACGGCGCGATCGCCGGCACGATCGCCGACCTCTGGGTCGACCGCTCGGAGCCGCAGATCCGCTATTACGAGGTCAAGCTCGCCGCGACCGGCGCGCATCGCCTCCTTCCCGCCGCCCTCGTGCAGTGGCCGCATTTCGGGCTCTGGGGGAACGACCACGTGATCGTGAAGGCGATCACGGCAGCGCAGTTCGCCAACGTCCCCACCACGAAGCGCGATGATCGCATCACGCTGCTCGAAGAGGACAAGATCATGGCGTACTACGCCGGCGGGCACCTCTACGCGACGCCCGATCGCGCCGAGCCCTGGATCTGAGATGACCACTTCCGTCCTCGGCGTCTCGGCGACGTCTCCCCGTGCACGGGTGCACGGCGTCGCCGAGGCCCTCCCCCCCGGGGAACGGGTGCTCTGGGAGGGCGCGCCGCAGCCGCGCGCGCTCGCCCGGCACCTTCTGCTCGTCCGCCCGCTCGCGGCCTACTTCACGCTGATGGTAAGCTGGTGGGTGCTGGCCAATGTCTCTCGAATCGACGGCACCGCCTTCTGGGGGCCGTTCGCCCTGCAATTGGCGCTCGTCGCGGTCGTCATCGGCGGCGCGCACGGGCTCGCCCGCTGGATCGCCGCGAGCACGACGTACGCGATCACCGACCGTCGCCTCGTGATGCGGCTCGGTGTCATCTTCCCGCTGACCGTCAACATCCCGCTCGCGTATGTCCAGGGCGCGCAGGCGCGCACCTTCGGCGATGGGACGGGACAGATCGCGTTGCAGCTCGATCCGAAGGAGAAGCTCGCGTGGATCGTGCTCTTCCCGCACGTCCGGCCCTGGCGCATCGGGCGCCCCGAGCCGCTCCTCCGCGGACTCGAGAATCCCGCCGCCGTCGGCGCGATCCTGCGTCGCGCCACCCTCGGCGAGTGAGCCAGCGATGAGCGTCCAGATTCACTTCGAGGCGGAGCCGGGGTCCACCTCGGCGATGCCGCAGATCACCCCGCCGAAGGCCTTCTTGCGGGCGGCGGTGGCGATGGCCGCCCTCACATTGGTGGTGGCCTTCCTCGCCGCGCGCTATGGCATCGGCAAGTCTGCCGATACGTACGGCACCCCGGTCGCGCAGCGCGCGTTGCGCTTCACCGACGCGCCCGACGGCGGCATCATCGCCACCGACGCCGCCACCGGGACCCTCGCGGTCGCGATGCCGAGTGGCACGAACGGGTTCATCCGTGGCGCGCTGCGTGCGCTCGCCGGGGGGCGCCGTCGCGCCGGCCATTCGCCGTCCGCGCCGTTCCTGCTGACCGCGTGGGACGATGGCCGCCTCACCATCGAGGACCCGACCACCGGGGAACGCATCGCGGTGAGTTCGTTCGGGCCGACGCAGGTGCAGAGTTTCCTCGCCCTGCTCGACACCGCCGGACGCGTCGTCAGCGGTCCCGTGCCGTAAGGAAGGCGTCCCACGGCGTCGAGTCCACCCGGACGCCGAGGAGCGCGATCTCCAACACCGCGAGCGCCAAGATCGTCGCGTAGATCGCTGCGGCCTGCCGCCGGCCCGCGGTGTGCCGCGGGCGCGTGCCGAGCAGCACCCAGGCGGTCGCGACGACGAGCACGACGAGACTCGCCGTCCGGAATGGCGAGTTCACCGCCGGTCCGAAGAACTGCCGGAGTCCTGCCAGATGCGGCGGGAGGAAGTTCGCCGCCGGGTTCTCGACCCCGAAGAAGACGTTCAGCTTTGCGACCTGCTGCACGCCCCAGAACAGGGCGAGCGCCTTGAGTCCGGTCCGGTTCCGTGCGCCGCGATCGAGCCACGCGGAGAAGATCAACAGGAAGAGCGCCGCCGCATCGCTGACGATCGTCGCGGCGATCGCCGGGAGCACGGCGCCCCACGAGGGCGCGGGCGGTGTCGGCGCGGTCGGGGCGATGCCGGTGAGGAACCCGCCATAGAAAGTCGCGGAGACCCATCCCCAGAGCATCGCGCCACCGAGGAACGACCGACGCACCGAGGTCGGCGCATCATCCTCGCGCGTCGCGCGCATCTCGAGGAAGCCGACGACGGCGAGGAGCGTGGCGAGGACGAGACCGGCCCCTCGGGTCCACGGCGTCGCCTGCATCGCGATGATGATCCCGGTCGCGACCCACCAGAACGCGATGACGAGCCCCACGCCGCGCCAGAGCTCCATCAGGCGCTCGTCGGTCGGACGGCGCTGACCGCCGCGTGGATGCTCTGCGCGTCGGTGCGCGGCAGCGCGACATAGCGCGCCCCCATCGCGACCGCCATCGCCTGCGCCGTCGGCGAGGGGCGCGTCGACGTGTCGATCAGGAGCGTCGTCCCACCGAGCTGTCGGAGGAGCGCGGCGCTCGCGGTGGCGTCGGCCTCCGCGGCGGGTCGGCCCGGCGTACCGTCGCGCGCGATATTGGCCCGCGCATCCGTGAGGAAGACGACGATCGTGTCGTTCCCCTCGCGCCGGGCGCGGTCGGCGAGTTCGCGCGCCCGATCGATCGCGCTCGCGAGCGGCGTCCCGCCACCGCCCGGTAGCGCCGCCAGTGCCCGCTTCGCCGCGGCGATGGCGCGCGTGGGGGCGAGGAGCACATCGGCGGCGGCGCCGCGGAAGGCGATGAGCGCCACTTCATCGCGCCGGGAGTACGCATCGGCGAGGAGGAGTTCCACAGCGCCCTTCGCCTCCGCCATCCGGTTCAGTGCCGCCGACCCGGAGGCATCGACGACGAAGATGGCCGTCGTCCCCGTCGGCTCCACGAGTCGACGGATCCGGAAGTCGTCGGGACGGACCTGGATGCGGACCCGTTCGCGTGCCCCGGCGGGTGCGGGGCGCAGGCGTTGCCAGGGTGCGGCGGCGCGCAACGTCTCGAGGAGGTCGAGCCGACCGCCGGCGCGCGGATCGCCACGGCGCGTCCCCACCTGGCGGCCGCGCCGTCCGCCCGCGTGATCCCTCCCGGCGCGTCCGCTGCTGCGACCGGCACGTGGCGCCGTCGTCGGGGCGGACATCGTCAGGCCGACGGGGAGCGTGGCGAGCGCCGCTTGGATCAGCATCTCCTCGAGCGCCTTCACGTCGTCGGCACGTGGCGTCTCCGAGGGATCCGGTGGCGTCGCGTCCTGATCGGCGGATGGTGGCGGTGGCGGTGGTGGCGGGGCCTCGGCCGCCTCGTCGAGGCTCGGCGGACGCCGGGTCGCGCGAGGCCCGAGCACGAGCGTGGCGGCGGCCGCGCAGTCGTCATCCGTGGTCTGGTCGCGCCCGTCGAGCGCCGCGCAGCCTCGAGCCGCCCGCACCGCGAACGAGAGCGCGCGTAACGAGGACACCCCGAGCAGCGCCGCGGTGCGCACGAGCGTCGCGAGCTGGGTGTGTCCGATGCCGACGGTGTGCCAGCGGGCTGCGGCGGCCTCGACCTCCGCGCGCGTCAGGAGCGCCGCGTCGACGTCCTCGTCGATGGTGAGGTGGAACGCGAGACGGTCAACGAGTGCGGCGTGGAGCGGCTCGTCGTCCGGCTCCGACTCGTCGAGCGCGATGAGCCCGATGCGCGCATCGGCTGGGTCGCCGGCGAAGGGGCCACGAGGCATCGCGACGTGCGTGTCGAGCACCGCCGTGAGTCGGGCGACGAGCGCCTCGCCCGCGCGCTCCGCGCACGGGAGCACGAGAAGTCCGCCATCGTGACGGGCGAGGAGCCCGCGTTCCGCGACGGGACGTCCGGTCGCGAGCGTCATCGCGAGGTCGAGGCCGCCGAGGAGGCGGTCCTCGCCGATGCCGATCGGTACGCGGCCGATCGGCGCGCCCGCCGGACGCAGCGCGGTGAGCTGGGCGATCCAGGCGGTGGCCCGGTCCGCCCGCGAGGCACGGAGGACGACGCCGCCGAACGCGATGGGATCGAGCGCGACCAGCGCCGCGGCGAGCGCGGCGCGGTGTGTGCCGTCGAGTACCGGGGTCGACTCCCCCACGGGCATCGTCAGGCGCCGAGGATGTCGGCGACGGCGCGCGCGACGCGGGCGGTGCTGCCGACGTCATCGAGCACATTGCGGCGGAGTCGATGCCGCAGGGCGCTCGGCGCGATCGCTCGGAGGTGACTGAGGCCTACGTGGCGGGCGCCCTCGAACGCGGCGAGGGCGCGGGCGCCACGCAGCAAGGCGAGCTCACCACGGACGCCGTCGGTGCCGATCGCGGTACAGAGCCGTGCGGCGGCGCGAAGGACGTCATCCGGTACGGTGAGCGCGTCGACTTTGGGTCGGGCCCGCTCGACCTTCCGGCGGATCGCACGGTCCGCGTCCGCCCATTGCGCCGCGAAGCCCTCGGGGTCGCGGTCGAAGGCGTCGCGGCGCTTGATCACCTCGATGCGTTCATCGAGGTCGGTGGTGGTCATGACCTCGACCGAGAGGCCGAAGCGGTCGAGGAGCTGCGGTCGCAGATCGCCCTCCTCGGGATTGCCGCTGCCGACGAGAACGAAGCGCGCGGGATGGCGCACGCTGATGCCTTCGCGTTCGACGACGTTCTCGCCGGTCGCGGCGACGTCGAGGAGGAGGTCGACGAGGTGATCCTCGAGGAGATTGATCTCGTCGACGTAGAGGTAGCCGCGGTGGGCGCGGGCGAGGAGGCCGGGTTCGTACGCTTTCTCACCACGGGTGAGGGCGCGTTCGAGGTCGAGGGCGCCGACGACGCGGTCCTCGGTCGCACCGAGTGGGAGATCGACGACGGGGACCGGGACTTTGGCGGACCGCAGTTTCTGGCCGTCAGCTTCCCGGGCGAGGCAGTCGGCGCAGCGTCGTCGTCCCGCGTCGGGGTCGCAGCCGTACCGGCATCCGGTGACGACGGTCATCGGCGGGAGGAGCGCCGGGAGGGCGCGGACGGCCGTCGACTTGGCGGTGCCTCGGTGACCGAGGATGAGGACGCCACCGAGGGTGGGGTCCACCGCGGTCAGGAGGA
>JARIFA010000055.1 GCA_031127075.1 Gemmatimonadota bacterium
CTCTTCGACAAGCCGTGGCGCCACACCCCGCAGCCGGCGCGGGTGCTCGAGGCGTGCCGTCGGATTCGTGCCCTCATCGGTGCGATGATCGCCCCGCGGTTCGCGCCGGGCGCGCTCCCCGCCGACGACATCTGCGCCGCGGCGATCGCCGCGGTCGACCCCGAGACGGGCGCGCCCTTCACCCGCGAGGAGCTGATCGACGAGCTCGGCGTCTTCTTCCTCGCCGGCCACGAGACCAGCGCCAGCGCGCTGACCTGGGTCTTCTTCCTCCTCGCGCAGCGGCCGGAGGTCGTGGCGCGCATCCGCGCCGAGGTCGACGCCGCCGTGGGCGATGGCCCCATCACGATCGAGCACGCCAAACGTTTCCCGTACATCAAGGCGGTCTTCAAGGAGACGATGCGGCTCTACCCGCCGATCACCTTTCTCCCGCGTGTCGCGGCGGAGGAGACGACGCTCGGCGGTCGCCGCGTGCGGCGCGGGACGATGGTGCTCGTCGCGCCGTGGACCATCCATCGGCATCGCGCGCTCTGGACCGATCCGGAGCTCTTCGATCCCGATCGCTTCCTCGACGGGCGGGAGGAGACGATCGTCCCTGGCGCCTATGTGCCCTTCGGGCTCGGGCCGCGGGTCTGCGTCGGCGCGGCGTTCGCGACGCTTGAGGCCGCGCTCTTCATCGCGCGGCTCACGCGGCGGTTCGACTTCGACGCGGTGGAGCCGGCGACGGTACGCCCGGTCGCACGCCTGACGACGCGGCCGCGACGGGAGATCCTGATGCGCGTCCACGCCCGCGGCACACGCTGACCCCCGCGCCGGGGCTCAGCGGCCCCAGAGCAGGGCGACGTGCCAAGCGTGGAAGGCGAGGGCGGAGAGCAACGCGAAGGCGAAGGCGAGCGGGCGCCGCTCCACCCGACGCACGAAGAACATCGAGACCATCAGGCTTCCGCCCGCCCCGAGGAAGGAGAGGAGTTCAATCGGCGCGGGACCGCGCCCCGTCTGACGGTGCCAGAGCACGAGGACCGTCGCTTCGACGAACACGACGGCGAGCATGAAGCCGATCATCCCGTCGGATGCGAGGGCATGCGTCATGCGCCGCATCGTACGGCGGAATGGCGTCGTCGGCATCTCGGTCATGCGGCGGTCCTGCGAGCGGGCGCGCGCCACGCGAGCCAGAGTGGGATTCCCATCGTGAAGAGCCCGACGACGCCCGCCGAGACCATCCCCCAGCGGAGACAGATGAGGATCGGCAGGATACCGTTCGCGGCGTAGAGGACGGTGGGGAAGAGGTGCGGCCCGACGGCGCGTGCCCAGTCCGTGGGTGGGATGACGACGAGCATCGCACGCGTGACGAGAGTCCCGGTGAGGAGCCAGCCGAGGAAGTTCGCGACGGGGATGCCGTGGTAGCCGTCGTAGCCGACGAGGCGCACCCAGGCGGAGGCGGCGCTGAGGTCCGGCACGAACCAGAGCCAATGCTCGGTGCGGTACATCGCGGGGTCCATCACGAGGTCCCAGCCGGTGAGGATGAGTCCCGCGACGAAGGCCCACCACCACCGGGTCGCGTTGTCATCGCGCGCCGGGAGGAAACGCGCACCCATCCCCAGCGCGGCGACCGCCAGATAGAACCAGGAGGTGGGGATGTTGAACGGGACGAGCCCGCCGAGCATGAACCCGAGTCGGTCGGTGTAGTCGTACGGGCCGAACGGGATGTCCGTCGCGGCGCCGATCGCCTCGGCCCCGAAGGAGAGCGCGAAGCAGAGGGCGAGGGCGCGGACGGCGGGCCGGGTGCCGACGGCGTGCGCCAAGAAGGCGAGCGCCGCGATCGCGCCGAGGACGACGGTCACTTGGCCGCCGTACTGATTCCCGATCCGCATGATCGCGTCGTTCGGGGGCGTGGCGAAGAACGTCGGGACCGGCGGGACGAGGAAGGTCGCGAAAGCCAGACCCGAAAACGCGCTGAGGGCCACGTGGGCCCTCAGCGCGAGGTCAGCGGTGCGCGGCAGCCGCTGGGACATCGGGTCAGAACTGCAGGCGGAGCGTGATCGGGATGATGCGGGTCGAGGCGTTCGTCAGCTCGCCGTTGTCGCCCTTGAGCAGCACGACGCGCGCGTCGGCGGAGAGCGCTCCGAAGAGGTGCAGCATGATGCCGCCGTGCACGCCGATGCTCGCCGGCTCCGCGGTCCCGTCGAAGCGGAGGTTGTACTTGCCCATGCCGGCGTAGAGGTTCACGCGCTCCTTCTTGCTGCCGAGGATCGCCGAGGCGGCGTAGTTGAGGCTCGTCACCTTGGTGCCGCCCTCATCCGGGAACGCATAGTACGAGCCGTCGATTGCGATGTCGAAGATTGGCAGGATGCCGGTGCGCAGGCCGACGCCGCCACCGGTGCCGGTGTACGTCGAGCCACCGTCGTACGTCCACGTCTGCTGCCCGCCGAAGATGGCGAGCTGCGCCTGAGCGGCGGCAGGGGCGAGGAGCAGGGTGGCCAGGGCCAACAACGAGAGCGAGCGCTTCACGGGGTTCTCCGGAAAGTGTGGTCGGGGCGCGATGCGCCCCGCACAGAGCATACGACCGGCCGGCGCCCTCGGCAACGTACGCCAGGTCACAGCGCGAGCCGCAGGAAGATTGGGACCATCCGCACCCGGACCTTCGCCTCGCTCCCGCTGTCGTCATAGCCCGCGTACTGCGCGTTCACGAACCGCACCTCGAGCGCCATCCGCGCCGCGATGCGGTACCCGACGCCGAGATGGTAGCCCACCGAGCGGTCCGTCCCCTGCTGCGAGACCCCCTCATTGTCGGTGAAGTCATAGACCCACCAATAGGTCCCGGCCCCGCCAAGCAGTTGGAGGCGCGAGCCCGGCCGTTGCACGATGACGGTCGCGCTGAGCGCCACATAGGACTGGTCAAGCTGCGATTCGTAGCCGCTCTCCTTCACGCGGACGGGCGGGAACCGGTAGACGGCGCCGTCGAAGGCGAGATCGAAGGGTGCGTTCTCGCGCACGAGGCGCGCGGAGAGGCCGCCCCCCGCCGACAGTCCATCGATCGACTCCACGCCGAGGGCGCCGGCGAACGCCGACCAGCGGAGGTGCGTCTCGGCGGAGAGTTGCGCGTCGGCGCGTGGCGCGAGGAGGACGAGCAGCAGCGTCGCGAGGAGGGCGCGCGTCATGGGATGAGGCGGAGGGAGGGATCGCCCCAGACCTGCGGCGACTGGTCGCGGCCGTGGAGCCGGCGCGCCTCATACGGGAGCCCGCGCACGGGGTCGGTCAACCAGGTCCGGAGTTCGCCCACGGTGAGGGTCCCGTCGCGGTCGCCGTCGGCGGCACCTTGGAGACCACGCAGGAACAGATACGTCAGGAGCCCGTGTCGCTGCTCCGGGTGCCAGCTCGCGAGTTGCTGTCCCTCGGCGGCGGTGATGATCGTCGCGCCACCGCCGGCGAATCGCGCGGCGGGATCGGTCACTCGGATGCCGATCGGCGAGGCTTGGGCGATGAGCATCTCGCCGCTGCCGGTGGCACCGGAGAAGCAGGCATCGAGCACCACGGTGACGTGACGCGCGCCGAGCGCGGCGAGGTTGTCGTAGAGGGCGTCCACCGGGAGGGCGGTGAGCGCGAGCCGGTCCGCGTCCCCGTCCACGGGCATCAGGTACGCCCGGTTCGCCGTCGGGTCGGGTGCGCCGTGTCCGGAGTAGAAGACGAAGACCTCGCTGACCCCGGGCTTCACTAGGTCGCGGAGGCGCCCGGTTGGCGACTCACGGTCACCGAACAGCCCCTTGAGGTCGGAGAGGGTGGCATCCTCGACGGTGAGGATGTTGCCCGGCCGGATGCCGAGGATCCGTTCGGCGTGGAGTCGCATCGCGGCGGCATCGTTCGCGGCATACGCCACGGCCGGGGCACGGCGGTAGGTCCGGTTGCCGATGATCACCGCGATGGCGTCCGGACGGTCGGCGCGCGAGCGCGGGACGCTGCGCATCAGGTCGGTAGGGCCGACCGCGACCGGCGTCGGGAGGATCGGCGGGCTCCCGATCGCTCCGCCAGCGGCGACGAGCGGGGCGGGGGCGCCGGCGATGGTGAGGCCGAGGTCGATCGGTGCGGTGGTGGGATGTCGACGCGCGGCGAAGGCCACGCGGACCGGGACGACGCCTTCCACGGTCATCAGTCGCTCGATGGCGACGATGCGGAAGGGGACGGTGACAGTGGCGCCCGGGGCGAGAATCCCGACCTTGATCTGCTGTCGCCGCTCGAAGGCGGTGCCGAGCGCGGAGATGTACCGCACCCGTGCGGCACCTCCGGTCTGGACCTTCACCGTCACCGCCGAGAGCGGTCGTGCGGAGACGTTGCGGAGCTGGAGTCGGATCTCGACTGTCTCGTCCGGCGGGATGGTCGCGCCGCCGGCGCCGTTGAGCACACGGACCCCAGTGATGGCGATGGGGTCTGAGGGATCCCCCGCCCACTGGGCCGCGAGCGGGAGCGGGAGGGTCGCGAGGGCGAGGGCGAGCCGGGCGGCGAGTGGCCACCTTCGACGGGTCGTGCGGAGCATCATCAATAGGAGGGTAGGGCGGGTGTCGGCAGACAGCAACGGTGGCGCTGGCGGGCGGGTCCCGTCGGCGCGCCCGCGGCCCGGCGGCACCCGTGCCGTGCGCGTGTATCTGGTCGTCTAAATAGTATGCGAACCTCGGGGAGCCGATGCCTCGCGTGACCTGTGCCCGTTGCGGTGCGCCGACCGTCCTCGGCGCATCACGATGTCCCAAGTGCCTCGCCCCGTTCGGTGGCGAGTCACCGACGAGCGGGGTCGTGCTCGTCGAGCCACCCCCGCGCGCCGGTGGGGCATCCGACGCCCGTCGCTGGCGCTCGCTCGTGCTCGGGGTGCTCGGGCTCGTAGGCATCGCGGCGCTCTTCTGGTCGATACGGGACCGGGCCGCCGTCGAGCGCCCGGGGCCGAGTGCTCCGGCGGAGCCGGAGCCGGGCGTGGTCGATGCCGCGCCGGCGCCGACCGAGGCCTCCGGGTCGCCGAGCGAGGCCGCACCGGAATCGGCAGCGGCCACCGGTGCCGCGCCGGCCGTCCTCTCCGATGCACCGCCGGAGCCGATGCCGGGGCTGACGGCGGCGGAGACGTCCCGCGAGGCGCGCCCCGCGCCGCCCGCCGAGGCCGGTGAGGCGGGGCTGACCTTCGCGTATGAGACGCTGACGTGGGTGCGGGTCCGGACCGCGCCGTCGGTCGAGGCGTCGGTTGTGGCGACGCTCGCGCCCGGGACGCGGGTGGAGGTGTCGGCGATCGGGCGCGGCTGGCTCACGATCCGCTGGGAGGGGCAGGTCGGGTGGGTGGGCGCGTCGCTCTTGACGCGCGTGCGATAGTATATAATCATATACGCATATATTGGTCGGCCGGATGTCCCGCCCGGGATCCCCGCGCCCCCGCCCACCCCTCCGAGGTCCCGATGTCGTTCCTCTCCGCGATCCGCCAGCTCCTCCCCACCACCTTCGACGCTGACGCGCTCGACGCGCTCCGCACCGAGCGCCCGCGGACCGTGTTGCTCGACGTCCGCGAGCCCGATGAATTCGCGGACGGGCATCTCGCCGGGTCCGTCCTCGTCCCGCTGGCCAAGGTCGCCCATCACGCGGGGATGATCGCCGAGGCCGCGGTCCCGGTCGTCGTGATCTGCCGCGCCGGCGCGCGCGCCGCGTCCGCCGCCGGCACGCTGCGCGCCGCCGGCGCCGCCGAGGTGTACGTCCTCTCCGGTGGTGTGCTCGCCTGGCAGGGCGCGGGGCGATCGCTCGAGCGCGGCTCGCGGTCACCCTCGCTCGTCAACGCGCTGAAGGGACGCGCCTGACGGGCGCGTCGGGGACCTCCCCGACGCTGCACCCACGTCGACGTCGGAGCGATACGGCCCCGATGTGATGGAGACGGGGGGCGACCATCTGGTCGCCCCCCGTTCTGCGTGCGGGGCATCGGTCCGCCGTGTAGGGCGTCCCGCCGTCAGCATGACGGCGGTGTGCTGACGCGTGAATGCCCCACGCCACCTCAGGGAACCGACGCTGTTTCCGCACCGCGGGGAGCGGCATCCTGCCCGTGTCGTCGCGAACGGCGCGGCGGCGTCACTCACTCTCCCTCGGAGGCTTTCATGCGGTCCCTCATCCACGCTATCCGGCGCTTTGGCGCGTCGGAGGACGGCGCAGCGCTCGCGGAGTACGGACTCCTCGTCGCGCTCATCGCCGCCATTTCCATCATCTCCATCAAGTCGATCGGCGGGAAGGTGAGCACCGCCTTCAAGACGGTCGACACCAACCTCCCCTGACCGTGTCCCCGGACGTCACGCCGCTCCTCGTCGGCGGTCTCGCGGTCGCGTGTCTCACCGACCTTCGGGACCGACGGATTCCCAACGCCCTCGTCGTCGCACTTGGGACGGTGGGGGTGGGCGGCGCGGCGTTCGGGTGGTCCGCGGACCTCTCGCTCGCCGGCGCACTCGCCGGTATCGGAGTCGGGCTCGCACTCTGGCTCCCGTTCCACATCGGCGGGATGCTCGGGGCCGGTGATGTGAAGCTCTTCGCGGCCGCGGCCGCCTGGCTCGGCCCACGCGCTGCCCTCGACGCGGCGCTCCTCACCGCACTCCTCGGCGGCGTCCTCGCCGCCGGGGTCCTCCTGCACGAGGCCGGGATCCGCGGCGGGGCGCTCCGGCTCTCGCTCGCCTGGCGGGCCCCTCAGCTTCTCCGACTGGCCGTGCGGCCCGCCGCGACACGTCTCCCCTACGCCCTCGCAATCGCTGGCGGCGTCCTCGGTGCCCGTTGGATGCCGGTCGTGTTCCAATGAGGACGCGGACCGCATCCGGTTGGAATGGCGTCTGCCGCCGTCTCGCCGACCAGACGGGAAGCGCTCTGCTCGAGTTCTCCCTCGTGCTCGTCCTCCTCCTCGGCCTGCTCTTCGGGCTCGTGGACTTCGGGCGCGCACTCTACACGGCGAACACGCTCAACCTCGCCGCCCGCGAGGCGGCCCGCTTCGCCGCCATCGCCCCGGATCCCGAAGGGAGCACCGCCGCGATCAAGGACACCGCCGTCGCGCGGCTCTCCCCCTTCGGTGGTCCGCCACTGACCCCCGACCAGGTCAGCGTGACCTACCACTACGCCGCCGGCACGCCCGCCACGCTCCAGTCGACCACGGTGAGCGTCGCCTACCCGTTCACGATGCTCACGCCGATCCGTCCGCTCCTCGGTCTCCCGCCGCTCACGCTCCACGCGTCGGCGAGGTACCGCTGGGAACTCGGTGGCTGACGCGACATCCCCTCTCATCACGCCACGCCCCCCTCTCGATGCCGGCTCGTCGTTACACCATCCTCCTCTGGTCTGCCGTCGCCACGGCGGCCGTTGCCACCGTCGGCGTCTACCAGGCGCTCCAGCGCACCAAAGCGCGCAGCGCGATCCCGATGCGCGCCGTCGTCGTGGCCGCGAAGGATCTCCCTGAGGGCACGAGCCTTGGGACGGACGTCCTCACCGTCCGTGATTGGCCCGCCACCGAGGTCCCGGAGGGGGCCTACATCCGACGCGACTCTCTCATCGGACGCGTGATCGTCTCGCCGGTCTTTGCCGGCGACGTGTTCCTCCCGGGCAAGCTGGCACCGATCGGTGTGGCACCGGGCCTCGAGGTGAAGGTGCCGCGTGGCAAACGGGCCATGGCGGTCCGCATCAACGACGTCGCCGGGATCAGCGGGCTCATCCAGCCGAACAGCCGCGTCGATGTGGTCGTGATGATGCCGCAGGGCCCGGGAACGCCAGCGCCGGTCGCGAAGGTGTTCATGGAGGATCTCCGGGTGCTCTCCGTCGGGACCACGGTGCAGCGTGACGCGTCGGGTCGTTCGATCGACGCCACCACCGCGGCCCTCGAGGTGACACCCGAGCAGGCGGAGCGCCTCGCCTTCGCCGCCACCGAGGGGAGCATCCAACTCGTCCTGCGTGGCTTCGGCGACTCCGAGTCCGTCCGCACGCGAGGGGCCGATGCGCGGGACGTGGTCGGCGTGACGCTCGCCTCGTTCCAAGGCTTCGGCGACAGCATGCTCACGCCGGCGCCCGTCACCCGCCCGCGTGCCGCCCCACGCCGTCGCCCGCCCGCCCCACCGCCGCCGCCCCCCGTGGTGGCGCCCATCGAGCCTCCGCGCCCCCGGCCGGAGTCGCTCACCGTCACCATCCATCGCGGCGATCGCACCGAGACCCGCGCCTTCCTCAAGCCTGACTCGTCCACGCCCCCCGCGCGGAGGAACCCATGATCGCCGTCGCCCAGGCGGGGCCGAGCCCACTGCTCCGCCTCGTCACTCTCACCGTGCTGCTCCTGCCCGCGCTCATCGGCGCGCAGGGCCCGGACGCCTCCGATTCGGTGATCACGCCGGTCGCGATCGCGCCCGTCATCCAGAAGATCGACCTCCCCATCGGCCGGTCGCATGCGATCAGTACGACGGTGGACGTCATCCGCGTCTCCGTCGCCGCCGACGCCATCGCCGACGTCCTCGCGATCTCGCCGCGCGAACTCGTCATCAACGCCAAGGCGCTCGGTGAGACCGATCTCCTGCTCTGGCACGCCGACGGCACGCGGGCTCACTACCGGGTGCTCGTCCACTCCCCGGCCGACCGGATGCAGGTGCTCGTGTCGGTGAAGTTCGCCGAGGTGCGGCGCGATGTTCTGACGGAGTTCGGCGTCTCGGGACTCTATCGCCGCGGCGAGACCCGCATCGGCAGCGGAGTCCTCCGCGATGGCCAGCAGGTGGATCCCACCACGGGTGCGGTCTCGGTGCCCGCCGATGCGCGATTCCTCACGCTGCTCTCGTCGTTCGGGACCCGCGACTTCATGGCGCTCCTCCAAGCGCAGGAGGAGCAGGGGAAGGTCCGCACGCTCGCCGAGCCGAACATCATGGCCGGCAACAAGGAGGACGCGAGCTTCCTCGCCGGCGGCGAGATCCCGGTTCCGATCGCACAGAACGCCGTCCCGGGCCAGGTGGCCGCGGTGACCATTCAGTATCGCGAGTTCGGCATCCGGCTCTCCTTCAACGGGGAGATTGTGAGCGACAGCCTGATCCGCCTCAAGATCACGCCCGAGGTCTCGACGCTCGACTACGCGAACGCGGTCGTCCTCGCCGGCTTCCGCATCCCGGCGCTGCGGACGCGCCGGGTGCAGAGCACGCTCGACGTGCGCCGCGATCAGAGTCTCGTCATCTCGGGCCTGTTCAACGACGAGCGGCAGCAGGTGCGGAGCGGCGTGCCCGGCCTGAAGGATCTGCCCATCGTCGGCGCGCTCTTCTCGAGCCGGTCGTGGCAGCGGAACGAGACCGAACTCGTGGTCATCGTGACGCCGGTGGTGGTGGATCCGATGCGTCCGCGTGAGCAGGACATCCTCCGCGCCCCCGCGAACACCACGCTGCCGGCCGCGAGTGTGCTCCGTCCCCCCGAGCCCACGACGCTGCCGCCGGGAGGGAGTCACTGACATGGCCCGCCGCACCGTTCTCACGCTCACCGGGGCCTCGGGCCCCGACACCGAGCTCGACACGATCCTCGCGCCGCTCGGCTTCGCCCCCGCCGACGTGGCCGCCTCGACCGCCGAAGTGCTCGCGCATCTCCGCGAGGCGCACTACGACCTCCTGCTCCTGTCGCTCGATACCCTCGGTGACGCGCTCGGCACGCTTGAGCACGCGCTGCGCGCCGACCCGGCGATGTCCGTGGTCGGCACCGGGCCGAGCGCCGACCCGGAGCTGATCCTGCGCGGGCTCCGGCTCGGCGCGCACGAGTTCCTGGTCCGGCCCGCCGCCTCGCGTGATCTCGTCGCCGCCATCGAGCGCGCGCAGCGCCGCGTCAGCCCTGACGGCCGCCGGGGGCGCATCCTCGCGGTCTACAGTCCGAAGGGCGGGATGGGCGTCACGACCATCGCCATCAACCTCGCAGTCGCGTGCGCGGCGCTCGCGCCGCGCCAACGCGTCGCCCTCATCGACCTCACCGAGGACGACCCGGACATCCGGCTATTCCTGAACCTCGCCCCGACGTACGACATCGCCGATCTCCTCGCGCGCGGGGACGACATCGACGGCAGCGTGGTCGCCTCGATCCTCACGGAGCACCCCTCCGGCGTCTGGGTGCTCCCGGCGATCGAGCGCGGCGGGCGCGGCGGGCTCGACGCGGCGGCGGTGACCGCGATGCTCGCGCATCTCCGGGCGCATTTCGACGTCCTCATCATCGACGCCGACAGCAGTCGCCGGCCGCACGTCCTCGCCGCGCTCGATGCGGCGCACGAGATCCTCCTGGTCACCCAGCTCTCCCTCCCCGCGCTCCGGAGCGCACAGCGTGCGAGCCAGTGGTTGCGCGAGCGGGGGTACGAGGATGACAAGGTGCAGGTGGTGATGAACCGTGTGAGCGGGGGCGATGCCGTCTCGCTCACCGACGCGCGCGAGGTGCTGGGCCGCGACATCGCGCATACCCTGCCCAACGATCATCGGACCTGTACCACGGCGCTGGCGCGTGGCGTGGCGCTCCGCCAGGCGATGCCCGAGGCGCGTCTGACGAAGCGGTTCGAGACCTTCGCCGCCCAGGTCCTCGAGGTCGCGCCGGCCGCGGTGGCGCTTCCGGTGCCCGCCAACGATCGGCTCGCCGGTCGCGGGCTCGGGAAGTTCTTCCACCTCGGGGGCTGACCCGTGCCCCCATCCCTGCGGGACCGGCTTTCGCGGCGGGTGACCCCGACGCTCGGGGCGCCGTCCATCACGGGGTCCTCGGGCGGCAGCGCGGCGGTGCAGGAGCCGCCGCGCACCGCGTCCGACGCCTCGGTCGAACAGCTCAAGGTGAAGGTGCACCGACGGCTCATCGAGCGGCTCGATCTCGAGGCGCTGGAGCGTATCCGCGAGCCGCAGCTCCTCCTCGAGCAGATCCGCGCCGTCGTCGGTGGGTTCCTGCGCACCGAGGGCGTCCCGCTCTCGGCGGCGGAGCGCGAGGAGGTCATCGAGCAGATCGTCTACGAGATCACCGGACTCGGGCCCCTCGAGCCGCTCATCCGCGATCCGTCGGTGAGTGACATCCTCGTCAATGGCGCCCACGACGTCTACGTGGAACGCGACGGCCGGCTCGAGCGCGCCCGCGCCAGCTTCCGCGACGACGCGCACCTGCTCGCGATCATCGACCGGATCGTGAGCCGCGTCGGGCGCCGCATCGACGAGTCGTCGCCAATGGTAGACGCCCGCCTCCCGGACGGCTCCCGCGTCAACGCGATCATCCCACCGCTCGCGCTCAACGGCCCGGTGCTCTCGATCCGCCGCTTCGGCGCCGAGCTCGCGATGCAGCAGCTCATCGAGCGCGGGATGCTCCCCGCCCGGATCGCGGCGGTGCTCGCCGGCTGCGTCGAGGCACGGCTCAGCATCCTCATCTCCGGCGGGACCGGCGCGGGGAAGACGACCCTGCTCAACGCCCTCAGCGAGGCGATCCCCTCGTCGGAGCGCATCATCACCATCGAGGATGCCGCCGAGCTCAAGCTCCTGAAGGAGCACGTCGTGCGCCTCGAGGTGCGGCCTCCGAACGCCGAAGGGCGCGGCGAGGTCGTCGCGCGCGACCTCGTGAAGAACGCGCTCCGGATGCGCCCCGACCGCATCCTCATCGGCGAGGTCCGCGGCGCGGAAGCCCTCGACATGCTGCAGGCGATGAACACCGGGCACGAAGGCTCACTCACGACCATCCACGCGAACTCGCCCCGGGATGCGCTCGCGCGGCTCGAGACGATGGTGCAGTTCGCGCAGACCGGCCTGCCGGCGCGCGCCATCCGCGAGCAGATGGCGAGCGCGATCAACCTCATCCTGCAGGTGGCTCGCCTCTCCGATGGCACGCGCCGCCTCATCAGCGTCACCGAGGTGCGCGGCATGGAGGGGGATGTGATCACCCTGCAGGAGATCTATCGATTCGACCGCCGCGGCATCGGGCCCGACGGGACGGTGCTCGGCGCCTTCGTCGCGACGGGCACCCGCCCCGCCTTCGCCGAACGGCTGCGGCTGCACGGGATCACGCTCGGCGACCTCGCCGTGGTCGCGCCCTGACCATGACGCTCCTCGTCCTCGCCATCGTCTTCATCGCCGCGGCACTCCTCGTGCTCGCGCTCTACGTCGCCGTGAATCGCCGCCGGCTCACGGAAGCCCAGGAGGCGCGTGCGCGGCTCCGCGCGCTGCGGAACGGCCCGGCCGGTCATGCCGATATCGTCCACGACCGCCATCGCAGCTCGATGCCGCTCTTCGACGACCTGCTGCAGGGCCTGCCCGGCATCGCGCACCTCGATGCCCTGCTCCCGCGCGCGGCGCTGCCCTGGTCTGTGGGCGAGCTCCTGCTCGGCTGGGCCCTCGGCGTCGCCCTCGCCGTCGCGGTCGGTCAGATCTGGGGCCGCACCGTCGGCGCGGTCGCGGTACTCCTCGCCGCCCTCGCGCCGGCACTCTATCTCCGCCATCGCGTCCGGCACCGCGCGGCCCGGCTCGAGGCCCAGCTCCCCGAGGCGATCGATATGATCGTGAATGCGATCCGCGCCGGGTTCTCGCTCCCGGCCGCGATGCAGTTCGTCGCCGAGGAGCTCCCGGCCCCGATGGGGACCGAGTTCGTCCGGCTCGCGGAGGAGCAACGCCTCGGCGTCGACCTGCGCGACGCCCTCGTCGGCTTCGAGCATCGCGTCGGCGGCATCGATGCGAAGCTCTTCGTCACCGCCATCCTCGTGCAGCGCGAGTCGGGCGGCTCCCTCAGCGAGGTCCTCCTCGGCCTCGCCGGCGTCGTGCGCGATCGCGTCGTCCTCCGGGACCGCGTGGCCGTGCTCACTGCCGAACCCCGCGCGTCCGCCCAGGTGCTCGGCGTCCTCCCCATCGTGTGCTTCGGGGCGCTCCTGCTCCTCGATCCGACCTTCGTGCAACCGATGCTCGAGCCGGGCCTCGGCCGCGGCCTCCTCGCCTACGCCGCGCTCTCGGTGGTCGTCGGCTATCTGCTCCTCTCCCGCATCGCGCGCATCGCCTACTGAGGCCCCTCGATGTCCTTCCCGCTCCTCGCCTCCCTCGTCCTGTTCGTCCTTGCCGTGACCGCGGTGGTCTGGGCGCGGCTCGGCCAGACGCGCCCCCTCGCGCTCGCCGAGCGCATCCGAGGGGCCACGCGCCCCACCTTGCCCGGTGAGACGCTCTTCCTCGCGGATCCCTCGCACTCGGCCTTCGCACGCCTCGGTGATGTGGTGGCGCGACTCCTCCTCAGCA
>JARIFA010000056.1 GCA_031127075.1 Gemmatimonadota bacterium
GGCGTCACCCGGTCCGTCGGCACTCACTGATACTGGATGTAGAGGACCTTGGGGTTGAGTCGCGCGATCGTCGCGATCGGCGTGCGCGGATTGTCGTTCCGCGGCTTATAGAACTGCTTCCACCCTGCGAACTGCACCGGCTCCGCCTTGATGAACTCGCGGAAGGTGTTCTGCTTGAGCCAGGGCGAGCCGAAGCCATCCATGTGCATCACCACCTGCACCTCGGGGCGCAGTCGGATGTTCCGATAGTTCGTGACGCCGTTCCGCGTGAAGCGGTGCACGACCAGCACCTTCGGCGGGAGGCGGTGTGTGGTCACGAGCCCCTGCAGGAACTCCGCGGCGTAATTGATGTCCGACGCGTCGAAGGTCCCGATCCGCTTGCCCGGCAGGCCGCCGTTCTTCATCGAGAACTCGGGGTCGATCCCGAGGTGGAAGTTCGGGCGCTGGAGAAAGCGCGCGAGCGCCGGGAGTTCCTGTTGGAGCGTCGAGCGCCCCACCTGCACGTCGAGGAAGACGAGCGCGTTTCGCGTCGCAGCCCAGCGTGACACCCGCTCGATGAGTGAATCGCCCATCCGCGCGCGATACATCCCATCGCGGCCGGGGCCGGCCTGCGCCACGACGGCGATCAGGTGCAGTGCCGGCTGTACCGGGGTTGCGGGGTCAGCCTCCTGCCATGCCTTCACCTCGGCATCGAGCATCCGCAGCATCTGCTCGGGCTCGTACTCGCCGAGCACGCCCATCCGGCGGGAGAGCGGATTGCCGTAGTAGGCGATGATGCGGCGGTTCGGAAGGATCGCCCCAGGGAGCGGCTCCGGGCCCTTCACCGGCCAGAGCGCGTCGAGCATGGAATCGCGCCGGGCGACGGAGCGCACCTCGGCCGTGGCGGGCGTACCCGGGCGGCGCGTCCGCGCAGGGGGTGCACTGCGTTTCGTCGAGGCCCGCGTCGTGGACGGCCGTGTCGTCGTCGGCCGTCGCACACTGTCGGGGCGTGATGTGGCGGCCGGACCGGTGGAGGCCGGCGGCGCCTCTGCCGCGGGCACGGCACGTCCCGTGTCTGGGCGCGTGGCGGGCGCCGTCTCGGGGACTTGGGCGGTCAGGCGCGTCGCGATGAGCGCGCCACAGAGGAGGAGGGGGATGCGCACGCGCGAAATGTACCCCGCCGCCGCGCCTCAACCAGCGGTCACGCCGCCGTCAGGGAATCACCGTGATGCGACGGTCGGCGCGGACCGTGTACTGGCCCGCGACATCGATCTCCAACTGCACGAGATAGTCGCCGGGGCGCAGGGAGGCGAGGTCGACTTCGACCGACCGCGGGGTGACGCGCACCCCGCGCGCCGAGCGGTCCTGCACCGAGAGGCTCACCGGATCCGCCCCGCGGCCGAGCCGGAGCGCGCGTGCGGCGCGGGAGGCGCGTCCCTCGGGCTCGGTGTCGTCGGGCGCGACGACGAGGGAGATCGTCATCGGCTCGCCGGCGGGGTTGGTGTTGTACGCCTCCCAGTAGATGCCGACTTTCTCGCGCGCCCGGACCTTCTGGGTGGCGAGGAGATGCGGCAGGACCTCCTCGACCGTCGTCGGGTCGGCGCCGAAGGGGCGGAAGAAGACGAGGTCGGAGAGCGAGACGCGCGCGCCGACGGCGAAGGGCGGGCGGACGCCGTACCGCGCGCGGACGAGCGTGGACGCCGAGTCGGCGGCGATCTCCGCGCTCATCAGGAGCGGGCCCCACGGGGCGCGCACGGTGAGTGTGCCGCGCGCGGGGATATCGCGGCGGATGGTCGACTGCCCGGCGGGCGTCGTGCCGGGGGTGAGCACGAGGGCCCCGTCGAGCCGCTGCCCTGCGAGTCCCGGGACCTTCGAGACGTCGTAGGCCAGCACCACGAGCGCGGTGTCGCCCCGGCGGAAGAGCCCCTGCTGATGCTCGAGCATGAGGAGCTTCGAGGCGTACTTCGGATGGTAGCGTGCGACCACCGGTGGGCGCTGCACCGCCCATTCGGTGGAATCGGAGGCGGCCGGACTGGTGAGGACGTTGGCGGGTGGGATGAAGCGGTGTGCGGGCGTCGGCTCGGCGCCGATGACGTTCACGCGGAGCGACGGGTCGTCGGCGCCGGTGAACATCGGGCGTCCACCGGGCGCGACGCCCTCGGTGGCCCACTGCCGCGGCCAGCCGAAGCGGACCAGCAGTTCACGCTCGGCTTCGTCGAAACCGCGCGCGTAGGCGCTTGCGGCGTCGCGCATGATGAACGCGTAGGTGAGGCGCGAGAAGTGCTCGGTGCGCGAGTCGTTGCCCGGCATCCCATAGCGCGTGCGGGCGAACCACCAGACGCGCGCCTCGTAGGCGGCGCGCTCGGGGGTCCCGCAGCGGGTGCGGATGTAGACGCGGCGCGTGTCCTCGTCGAGATACGGGGTGAGGTCGCGCCACTCGCAGCGATCCCGTTCCGACATCGATGCCAGCACGCGCTCGAACGTCGCCTCGGCGTCGGCATAGCGGCCCATCTCGTGGAGCGAGAGCCCCGCGAGCGCCTCGCACCACCAGCCGACAGTGCGGCAGGCGCGGGCCACCTCGAGCGCCTTCGCGGGGCGGTTCGCCTCGACCTCGTAGCGGACGCGCTGCCCGCTGATCCAGTTGTCACCCGGTTCGAGCGTCCCGAGGGAGTCGAGGGTCCGGAGCAGCCGGTCGCGCATCCGCGCGATGGTGTCCGGCTCCGGCGGCATGCTGTTCGTCTCGTCGTACCAGTAGCACCAGTTCAGGCCGACCGGCTCGGGGCAGGCGCGTCCGGTGGGGACCTTCCCGCGGTAGCGAGGGAGGTTCAGCCGGCGGACGCGCTCGAAGTCCGCCTGCGCCTGCTGAGCGAGGGCGCGGGGGTCCTGCGGGGCAGCGGCCTCAGCCGCGGTCGTCGTGGCGGCCGCACCGGCAATCGGCGCGGGGGGCTGGGCGCCGGCGGTCGTGGGCTGGGCGATCGAGAGGGCGGCGAGAAGCACCGCGGCGGAAAGAGGGGCCCGAAGTCGTTTCACGACTGAATGATACACGGGGCGGGAGAGATCGCTCCGAGTCGCGGTCACGACCCTATTTGTTGCGTATTGACAACGAATTGACCACTATTTATTGTCTAATCACAACAAAACTTGTCCTTCGAAAACACGTGCAGAGGGGGTGCATCGATGCGGACGGCGTTCTGGATCGCGATAGGCACGGCCTTCTTCTGCCTCTTTGTCTTCAGGCCGACCAAGGGAGGTCACTCCGAGTGACGCAGCTCTCTCGCACGCAGCTTCGCCAAGGGACGCTCGCCACGGCCATCGACGATCCCTCGATGGAGCGGTATCGCACGTCGTCGGCGCGGCGGCGCCTCAGCGTGCTTCAGACGATGCTCTCCGTCCTCCTCGTGACGGTGCCATTGCTCCTGTTCCACTGGCATCGGACCGACGCCACGATGCCGCTCTGGGGGTTCGTGCTGGCGCTCGTGGTGCTGTCCATTCCCTGGGTCTTCGTGACCGGGATGGTGAACGGGAGCGTCTCGGGGATCTTCGACCTCCGCGACACACAGCTCGACGAGATCGAGCGGCGGGATCGGGACGCCGCCTACCGGACGGCGTATCGTGCCATCATCCCGGTGTCGATGGTGGTCCTCGGCGTCGTGAGCGGTCTCGCCTCGGCGGGGCGGGGGTATTGGGCCTTCTGGATCGTCGCCCTCTTCTACTCCGCGCTGCTCGGTCTCCCGCAGCACATCGCGGCGTGGCGCCTCGCCGCACGCGGGGATGCGGAGACCGAAGGGGCACAGGATGAGGGGTCGCATGGTCCATAACCGCATCGCCCTCTTCCGCGCCGAGCGTGGGCTCACCCGCAAAGCGCTCGCCGAGGCGGTGGATGTGAATCCGCAGACGATCGGCTTTCTGGAGCGCGGCGACTACAGCCCGAGCGTCGAACTCGCGTTGCGACTCGCGCAGGTGCTCGGTGCGCGTGTCGAGATGCTCTTCGCCCTCGAACCTTTCCCTCCGCTCGCCGACCAGCTCGGCGCGGCCCATTTACCGGAGACCCCGTGATCCTACGCAAGACGAAGTCCGTGACGAATCGCTACGACCTCGCGATCTCTCCCCGATGGGCCCGGGTACTCTCGGTGGTCAGCATCGGATCGCTCTGGGGGTGGTTCTTCCTGAAGTTCTCCCTGGGCGAGGACTCGCGACTCGCGAGCGTCGTGGGGCTCCTCGCCCTGCTCGGGGTGGGCGGGAGCATGTTCCTCCTCGCGACGCAGTATCTGAATCAGGCCTATGGCGAGGACCACGAGATCGACGAGCGGGAACGCGCCCTCCGGGATCGGGCGCACCGCGCTGCGCTGAACTACGTGCTCTGGGTCTTCGTGCTGACGTATGTCGCGCTCGAGGTGGCCTCACGCGCCCCGGCGCCGACGGCGACCGGATTGGCGCTCAACTTCCCCGCGGTCATTCCGAAGGGGATCGTGGAGAACTTCCTGACGGTGATCTTCTTCACCACCTTCGCCCTGCCGCCAGCGCTCCTCGCGTGGTGGGACCGTGCCGATGCGGACGTGGATTGAACCCGGTCCACCTCCTAGCGCCCCCAACCGATACCGGAGTGCCCCTGTCATGACCCCGCGTGCCCACCCCCAGAAGCCCTACCGTCGGTTCTCGGCCCGGACCGCTCGTGCGCTCTCCGCCATCGCGATCGGCGGGTTGTGGAGCTGGTTCCTGTTGAAGTTCCTGTGCCCGAGCGCGACGGGGGTGCTCGAGGCGCTCGTCGGGCTGCTCGCGCTCACCTCCATCATCGCGGCGATTCCGTTGATGCTGTCCACGTACGCGTTTCGTGCGAATGCGCCCGCCGCCGCGATCGATGAGCGGGAATTAGCCGAGCGCAATCGCGCCTATTTCGTCACGGTGATGTATGCCGCGTCCGTGGCGCTCATCGGCTTCATCGCAGTGGAAGTGGTGTCGCGCGCGCCGGCGCCGACGCCGACGGGGTTGGCGCTCAACTTTCCCGGCAGCATCTCGCACGGCGTCGCGAGCAATTTCTTTCAGGTGTTCTTCCTGACGACGCTCGCGTTCCCGACGGCCGTCCTCGCGTGGTGGGACCGCGGCGATGCCGACGAGGGTTGACCGCCGGTCCGTCGTCTATCTTTCCCGAAACCGCAATCCCGACGGGGACGTACGGGATGGCGCCCGGGCACAGTGTTCGCCCTTCCTCAGACAGCCGTAACCCCCACACGGACATGATGCGCTATTCGCTGACGCCCATCCGCGAGCTCCTCGCTCGCCTCGTCGCCGGCTTCTGCCTCATCACCGCGCCCGCCTCGGCCCAATTCGCCTCCACCCCGGAGGCCGAGTGGATGACGATCACCACGCCGCACTTCCGGATCTATCACCCGAAGGAACTCGGTGACTGGGCGCGAGACGTCGCTGGGCGAATGGAAGGCATCCGCACCGCGGTCGGCGAGATGGTCGGCTACACCCCGCCGCAGGTGATCGAGATCATCGTCGAGGATCCGGTCAATCAGACCAATGGGTCGGCGCTCCCGCTGCAGCGCGGCCCGACGATCCGACTCTGGCCGATCCCGCCCGCTCCGGGGCAGCTGGGCCACTATCGCGAATGGGGCGAACTCGTCGCGGTGCACGAGTATGCGCACCTCGCGCATCTCCTGCGCCCGACCCGCATCCCCGACAAGCGCCTCATCGAAGCGTTCCTGCCGATCGTGGTGAGCCCGATCGTCGAGAATGCGCCGGCGTGGATCTTCGAGGGATACGCGACGGTCATCGAAGGCCGGCTCACTGGCTCGGGGCGCCCGAACGGCGTCTTCCGGCCGGCGATTCTCCGGCAGCTCGCTCTCGAGGGGAAGCTCCCCAGCTATGACGCGCTCGACGACGTGACGCCGTTCCTGGGTGGCGCGATGCGCTACCTCGTGGGCTCGGCCTTCCTGGAATGGCTCGCCGACCGCGATGGATGGGCGACGCATCAGCAACTCTGGCGCCGGATGACCGCGCGCACCGAGCGGAGCTTCGAGGAGGCGTTCCGTGGCCTCTATGGTGAGAATCCGGATCGGCTCTACGGCCGATTCGTCGCGGAGGTGACGGCGAAGGCCGCCGCCGCCGACCGCGTGATGCAGGGCGCCGGCGAGGTCCGAGGAACACTCTTCCAGCAGTTGGATTGGTTCACCGGCGCACCGTCCGTCTCGCCGGACGGGAAACGCGTCGCGGTGGAGCGCGTGCAGCCCGGGAAGGCGCCGCGGATCGTGGTCTGGTCGATGGAGCCGAAGGTGGACAAGGACTCGGTGAGCCGCGCGAAGCGCGACTCGACCGCGGTCGCTGGTGCGGATTCGGCGGGCGGAGCCACGGGGCGGCTGGGGCGCGCCAACGGCGCGCGTCGCCGCGCCGCGAAGGTCGACTCGCTTGATGTCCCCGACCGGCCCTTCCTTCCCGCGCCGCGCGAGGAGATGGCGGTGCTCGTGCCGCAGGGCGGGGCGGGGTGGGAGGAGCCGCGCTTCCTGAGCGACGGGCGGCACCTCACCGTGATCCGCAGCGAGGTGCTAGCGGACGGCCGTTCGACGCCCGATCTCTGGGTGTGGGACGCCGATTCGGGTGACGTGCGGCGCGTGACGCGCGGCGCGGCCATCCGCGCGGCGGATCCCTTCCCTGACGGGATGCGTGCGGCGGGCGTCCGGTGCCTCGCGGGGCGGTGCGATCTCGTCCTCATCGATCTCACCACGGGTCAGGTCACGCCACTCGCCCGTGGGGGCTTCGACGCGAACTACTCCGGCGTGCGCGTCTCGCCCGACGGCCTCTGGGTCGCGAGTGCGCGGCAGGCCGACGGGCGCTGGGAGGTCGTCCGCGTGGAAGTCGCGACGGGGGCCCTGCGCCCGCTGCTGCCGCGGGACGAGGCGAGCCGGTACGAGCCGACCTGGCTTCCCGATGGGTCCGGCTTGATTGTCGTCTCCGAGGCGACGGGGACGCCGCAGCTCGAGCGGATCGCGCTCGACGGCACCGCGACGCCGCTCACGCGCTTCGCCGGGCTGACGTCGCTGCCCGAGGTGAGCCGAGACGGCCGCACCTTCTTCCTCGCGATGCACGCGCGCGGGTGGGATCTGCGTACGATCCGGCTCGACAGCGCCGCGGCGCCGGCGCGCGTCGTGCTCGCGGATTCGCTCGCGCCAGTCGCGCCGCGGCAGCGGATCGCCGAGGCCAAGGCCTTTCCGACGAGCGCGATCGGATCGCTGCCGTATGGCATCGGCCGGCTCGGCGCGACCTGGCTGCCGAATGTGAACATCTCCGCGGAGGGGCAGGACCGTGGCGGTGCCCTCGTGGTCAGTGATGCGGTCGGCCGCCTCGGGGCGGTCTTGCAGGGCGGCTATGGTGAGCGCGCGGTGTGGCGCGGCGGCAGTTTGGCGGTCACGTGGCGCGGCCTGCGGCCGAGCGTCGGGGTGCAGACGTTCGCTGCCCGGCATCTGCCATCGCAACAGGAGTACGAGCCGCTTCTCGATGGCTCGTTCGACGCGGAGTACCGTGGCATCGCGGTCGTGACCGAACGGACGCACCCCGGGACCACCGGCGCCGTGAGCTGGCGCGCAGCGGCGAGCCAGGGGTCGTTGCAGGGCCGCGCCGCGCCGTGCATCACCTGTCTTGCCAGCTGGGCGCCGATCCCCGCGGGCGCGCGGGCGGTGGTCGCCGGTCAACTGGCGGCGAGCCGCACCTTCACGCCGCGTGGGCGGGTGCGGATCGCGCCATCGGTCTCGGCCGATCTCGCCGCCGGTCGCACCGACGGCACCGCTTGGCGCCGCGCGCAGGTGCAGGGTGGGCTGCGCGTCGGCGGATGGGCCGGTGGTGGGCTGGAACTGAGCGCACAGTACGGCCAGGTGACGGCCGACGCGCCGGGGTACGAGCGCTTCGCCTTGGGTGGCGCGGTGTCGCCGTATGTGGATCCGCTGCTCCTGCAGGGGCGTTGGGAGGCGCCCGGGCAGGCGTTCGGGGCGCTCACGGGCACGCGCGCCTTCCGCGCACGCGTCTCGCTGGCAGGGGCGTTCGTGCAGGTGGATCACGCCGGCATCGGCGAGATCGGCCCCGGGCGGCGCCTCGTCGGGTTCGAAACGCTGATCGCGACGCCGGCGGTGCCGGCCGCGCGCTTCCCGGCCTTCCGTGCGAAGGCAGGGATCGCGATGCCGCTCGACGGGCCGCGCCGGCGTGATGCCGTCTTCTACACGACCCTGGTGCTCACGCCGTGAGTACCATCGTCTTCGAGCCGTTGCATCCCGGCGTCGTCCCGCCCGCGCGCGCGACGGCGCAGAGCGCGGGGCACGATCTCGTGCTCTGCCTCGCGGCGCCCGCGGTGAAGATCTTCACCGAGGGCACACCGACGGCGCGTGCGGTGGAGGAGCAGGACGGCGTGCGGACGATCACCCTCGCCCCCGGCGAGAAGGCGCTGCTCCCGCTCGGCTTCAAAGCGCGCCTCCCAGCGGGGTATGAGGCGCAGGTGCGCCCCCGGTCAGGGACGAGCCTCAAGACCGACCTCGTCATCGTGAACAGCCCGGGCACCATCGACGCGGATTATCCGGAGGAATGGTGCGTGCCTGCGGGGAACGGCGGGACGCGGCCCCTCGTCCTCCGGCACGGCGAGCGGATCGCGCAGATGGTGCTGGCGCGGTTCGAGACGTTGCCGTTCGTCGATGGGGTCGTCGCGCCGACGACGGAACGCACGGGTGGGTTTGGTTCGACGGGGCGCTAAAAATGCAGACCATTCAACGGAGACTTCGGATGCGGCAGGTACGACGGCAGATGATGCGCGCTCTCGGCGCGATGGCACTCGGCGCCGGAGCCCTCGCGGCGCAGGCGCCCACCCCGGTGAAGGTCGAGTCCTTCACCCTTCCCAACGGCCTCACGGTGCACGTCGTCGAGGACCACTCGGCGCAGGTAGTGGCTGTGAACGTGTGGTACGATGTGGGCTCGCGGAACGAGCGCGCCGGGCGTACCGGCTTCGCGCATCTATTCGAGCACATGATGTTCCAGGGCTCGGCGAACGTGCAGAAGGCGGAGCACTTCCAGTTCATCGAGCGCGCCGGTGGGGAGATGAACGGGTCGACGCAGCCCGACCGCACCAACTATTACGAGGCGCTGCCGTCGAACCGGCTCAACCTCGCGCTCTGGCTCGAGGCGGACCGGATGCGGTCGCTCGCGGTGACCGCCGAGAACCTCAAGAATCAGCAGGAGGCGGTGAAGGAGGAGCGCCGCCTGCGCGTGGACAATCAGCCGTATACCGGCGCGTTCATCGAAGGGATGCCGGCGCTCTTCGACCGGACCTCGTGCTTCGCCTACTCGCATTCGATCATCGGATCGATGGATGACCTGAATGCCGCGACCGTCGCGGATGTGCAGGCGTTCTTCGATCTGTATTACGCGCCGAACAACGCGACGCTCGTCGTGACGGGGGATGTCACCCCCGCGACGGTGCGGCGGCTCGTGACGGAGTATTTCGGGTCGATCCCGCGCGGCGCCGCGGTGCCGCCGGCGGTGACCTGCGGGGAGGGTGGGGCGGCGGGGCGCGTCGAGCGTGTGGCCGACAAGAACGCGACGCTCCCAGCGGTCCTGACGGCCGTGCGGACGGTGCCGCCGTCGCACCCCGACCATCCGGCGCTCGAACTCCTCTCGACGATCCTCGGGAGCGGGGAGAGCTCGCGCCTGAACCGCGCGCTGGTGCGCGAGCGTCGCGTCGCGGCCGGCACGCAGGCGCTCTTCAATCCGTTCGGGCCGATGCGCGCGGCCGGACTCTTCGGCGCGCTCGCGATCGCGAATCAGGGCGTCGCCGCCGACAGCCTCGCCGCCACCCTCGCCGACGCGCTGCGGCAGGGCGCGGAGGGATTCACTGACGCCGAGCTCACCAAGGCGAAGAACAGCTGGCGCGCGTCCACCATTCTCGGTCGCCAGACGGCGCTGAGCCTCTCCGAGGCGGTCCACTACGCCGCCCTCTACCTCGGGAGCGCCGCGGCCGTGAACACCGACGCGGCGCGGTACGAGGCGGTCACCGTTGCGGACCTGCAGCGTGTGGCCCGCACCTATCTGCGCCCCGACCGGGCGCTCACCCTCATCATCTCGCCGGAGGCCCGCTGATGCGCGCGCTTCGTCCGCTCGTCGTCGCCGTCTCCGCTGCGACGGCCGTCGCTCTGTTGGCGCCTCACGCGGGGGCCCAAGGCCCCACACGGCCGCCGGCCCCGATGCCGCTCACACCGGCGCAGTTTCCCCCGTTCGCCGAGGTCACGCTCCCGAACGGCCTGCGGCTCCTCGTGGTGCCGAGCACGAAGCAGCCGGTGCTCTCGGTGACGCTCGCCCTCCCCGCCGGCAGCCTGCATGATCCGGCGGGTCGCTCCGGACTTGCGGAGTTGATGGCGGGGCTCCTCACGAAGGGCGCGGGGGCGCGCAGCGCCGATGAGATCTCGGCAGCCATCGAGGGCGTGGGAGGGACCATCGGGGCTGCTGCCGGCGCCGATTTCCTGCAGGTCAGCACGACGGTCCTCGTGAATGACCGCGAGCTCGCCTTCGACCTCCTCGCCGACGTCGTCCTCCGGCCGACCTTCCCGGCCACCGAGGTGGACCTGCTCCGCACGCAGACGCTGTCGGGGCTCGCGCTCCAGAAGTCGCAGCCGAGCGCCATCGCGTCGCGCGCCTTTGCGCGCGGGCTCTTTGGTGAGCATCCGTATGGCCGCTCCGCTGACGAGACCTCTGTCGGCGCGATCACCCGTGAGGAGATCGTCACGTTCCACTCGCAGCGGATGCGTCCCGCCGGGGCGCTCCTCGTCGTCGCGGGGGCGGTCGATGCCGCCGAGGCGCGACGTCTCGCCGAGCGGGCGTTCGGTGGATGGACCGGCACGGCACCCGCCGCGGCCGCGGCCCGGGCCATCCCGCAGCGCACCCGCACCGAGATTCTTCTCGTCCATCGCCCGGGCTCGGTCCAGGCGAACCTCGTGGTGGGGAACACCACCTGGCTCCCGATCGACACGCGCAGCTACGCGCTGACGCTTGCGAACGAGGTGCTCGGTGGCGGTTCGGACTCGCGGCTCTTCGACATCCTCCGCGAGCGGAAAGGATGGACCTACGGCGCGTATTCGTCGGTGAGCCGTCGGCGCGGGATCGGCAGCTTCTCCGCGACCGCCGAGGTGCGGAACGCGGTGGCTGACTCGGCGCTGCGTGAGCTGCTCGTGCAGTTGCGGCGGATGGGCGCCGAGCCGATGACGGCGGAGGAGTTCGACCGGAAGAAGCAGACGCTCGTCGGGCGTTTCCCGCTTCAGGTGGAGACGGCCGATGCGGTGGCGAGTCAGGTCGCGAACGCGCGGCTCCTCGGCCTGCCGACCGACTATGTGCAGACCTACCGCCAGCGGCTCGCGGCGGTGACGGCGGCGCAGGCCCAGGCGGCGGCCCGTGCGGCGATCCGCGCCGACGCCGCGTACATCGTCGTGGTGGGTGACGCGACGGCGCTCGCCAAGACGCTCGCGCCGATCGCGCCGCTGACCATCGTGGACGTCGACGGGAAGCCCGTCGCCGCGGCGGACCTCGAGGTCCGGGCCGGCGGGCCGGCCATCGACGCGTCGCGGCTCGTCGCGACCAGCGACTCGTTCTCGGTACTCGTGCAGGGGCAGGTCTTCGGCTTCCAGGCCTCGTCGCTGGTGCGGTCGGACGACGGATGGACGTACACCGAGCGGTCGCAGCTCGCGACGATCATCCAGCAGACGACGACCGTGACCTTCGGCGCCGACCTCGCGATGCGTCGCACCGAGCAGACCGGCCGCATCCAGGGCCAGGAGATGGGCGTTCGCATCACCTACGCCGGCGGGAAGGCGACGGGAGAGGGGCAGGTCCCCGGCGCGCAGGGGATGGAGCCCGTGCGCTTCGCCGATGTCGCGGTCCCGGCGGGGACCATCGACGAGAACCTCGCCAGCGTCGTCCTGCCGTACCTCGTGTGGACGCCGGATGCGCGTCACACGCTCAACGTGCTGACCTCGAAGGGCGCCGTGCAGCCGCGGACCTATGCGGTGACCGGCGAGGAGTCGGTGACGATCGCCGGGGCGCCGGTCGTGGCGTTCAAGATCAGTGTGTCGGGGGGTGAGGCGCCGGCGGTGATGTGGGTCGAGAAGGCCGCCCCGCACCGCCTCCTCAAGATCGCGCCGGTCGGTCAGCCGATCGAGTTCGTGCGCGTGCGCTGACGGGCGGGTCGGGCGGAACGCACGACGGGGCGGACGGCATCAGCCGTCCGCCCCGTCGCGTCTCCTGGGGGCATGCCCTTAGGGGATCAGCGCATCACTTCGGGTCCAGCACCTGCTCGATCTGCCAGCGCGCCTCGGCGAGGTGCGCCCGCGTCATCGCGTCGGTCGCCTTCCCCTGTGCGGCCGCGAGGTCGCGGTCGAGGGTCCGCAGCTCCATCCGCAGCATCGCCTTCACGTCGGTGCTGCCACGCGACGGCGCGGTGAGGCTCTGGCCGGTCTGCGCGCTGCTCGAGATCCGCGGCGTCGTCGGGGCCGGGGCCGCGAGCTTGGCGGCGACCAGCTCCACATACGACCGCTGCAGGCCGCGCCGGTACGCGTCGATGCGCACCGACGACGCCCGCAGCTCGCTCCAGATCCCGCTGCGGAGGTCGCCGAGGTACTCGCCGAGGGCGTAGGTATCGGCCGCGCCCGGGAGCGCCTCGTACTCGACGAGGCGGGCCATCCGCTCGTCCGCCATCAGGGAGGAGAGGATGCCACGCTGCGCGCTGTTGATGCGCGCGAGCGAGCCGTCCGGCTCGAGGCGGCGCAGGATCGCCGGATCGAGGAGCCAGGTCGGCGTCGTGAACAGGTTGTCCTGGAGGAACTGCACCGCGGCCCGCTGGCGCGCCCGCGGGATCGGGGTGAAGCGCGGGCCCGGCTGCGAGCCGTACTTCTCCTGGCCCGTCGATGACCCCGGGATCGCCGCCACATGGCGCAGCTCGGTGGTGAATTGTCCCACGATGCGGCTGTACCCCTCACGCGTGTAGGAGACATCCTCCGTCGCCTGCGTCGTCGCGGGGATCAGCATCGGGATGAGCCGCTTCAGGTTGCGGAGCCCCATCGTGGTGCTCTTCACCGCGTCCTGGTCGCCCACCGCCTCGGAGTACGAGGTGTACGGGATGGCGCCGAAATCAT
>JARIFA010000057.1 GCA_031127075.1 Gemmatimonadota bacterium
ACGCGCCCCCTCGCGCTCGCCGAGCGCATCCGAGGGGCCACGCGCCCCACCTTGCCCGGTGAGACGCTCTTCCTCGCGGATCCCTCGCACTCGGCCTTCGCACGCCTCGGTGATGTGGTGGCGCGACTCCTCCTCAGCATGCGTGTCCTCCCCCACACGCAGGAGCGCCTCGCTCAGGCCGGGTTCCGGACGGCTTCCGCACTCTCGGCGTACCTCGCGTCGATCGTTGTGCTCGGCACGCTCGGTGCAATCGCTGGCGGGGCCCTGCTCCTGGGGCAGGGCGGCTGGACGTTGATCGGGGTGGCGCTCGGCGGCGTCATCGGGATCCTCCTCCCGATCACCGTCGTCGCCCGCCGGCGCGAGGCGCGACAGCGGGCCATCCGCGACGGACTCGCCGACATGCTCGACCTCCTCCTCATCTGCGTCGAAGCGGGCATCAGCCTCGATGCGGCGATCCAGCGCGTGGGACGCGAACTCGCCCACGTCCACGGCGCGCTCGCCGAGGAACTCACGCTCCTCGGTCGGCGCCAGGCGGCGGGGGTCCCGCGTGATGATGCGCTGCGTGGCCTCTGGCAGCGCACCGGGCTCCGGGAGGTGCGTACCCTGGCCGCGAACATCATCCAGAGCGAACGCTGGGGCACGTCGATCGCCCGGGTCCTGCGGGTGAACGCCGAGGTGATCCGTGGCGCACGACGCGCGCGGGCGGAGCGTCGCGCTGCCGTCGCAAGCACCAAGATGCTCTTCCCGCTCGCCCTCCTCATCCTGCCGGCGCTGTTCATCGTCATCGGTGGGCCGGTGATGCTCCAACTCGGACCGCTCTTCGATGCCATCGGGAACTGACGCCCGCCGCGGGATCATCCTGCCTCTCGTCGCCGTCCTGCTGACGGCGCTCCTCGGTATCGGCGCCTTCGCCGTGGACCTCGCGCGTTGGTACCTGATGCGCGCGCAGCTGCAGAACGCCGCGGAGGCGGGCGCCCTCGCTGGCGTCACCCGCCTGCTCAATGACGATGCGGTGCATGGTGCCGACAGCGCCCTCGCGTACGTGACGGCCAACCCCGTCGACGGCGTCGCCCCGGCGCTCGGTCCCACGGGCATCACCCCCGGTCGGTGGAACGGGACCTTCCAGCCGACGACCGGCTGGAGTGATCCGAACACCGATGCCGTGCAGGTCGAGACCCAACACGACGGGCGATACATCCTGGGGCGCATCTACGGGGACACGACGCGCACCCTCCGCGCGTCCGCGGTCGCTTCAATCGCCTGGGTCTCGCGCACGCGATGCATCCGCCCGCTCGCGATCCCCTACGCGACCCTCCTCCGGACCCTCTATCCCGACGCCACACCGGCGGTCACCTACGACCTCACCGTGGCGGACATCGCGCGGCTGCGCTCGATGACGCGCGCCGATGCGATCCCGCTCAAGCTCGGCTCCGCTGATGGAGAAGAATCCCCCCGGGGATTCTTCTATCCGGTCCGCCTCCCGCCCGTCCGCTACGTCTCGGGTGAGGCCGGCGACCCGCAGGGCGGTGCTGACGCCTACCGCCACGCGCTCGCGGCGACGTGCACCGGTGCGGAGGCCTCCGTCGGCATCGGCGACTGGCTCGCCGGCGAATCGGGGAACATGGTCGGCCCCACACGGGCCGGGGTGGGGCAGGCCTGCGGGGTGAATGGTGGCGCGAATTTTGTCTGCGACCCGGCGGTGCCCTACCTCCTGCCCATCTGGGATGTCGTCGACAAGACCATCGCCTCCCCGCGCGCCTTTCGCGTGAAGTACATCGGCGTCTTCTACGTCACCTCATACGACAATCAGCAGGGGATCCTCGGCTACTTCAGCGGACTCACGGTGAGCGGTCAGGTCGATTCCATCCCGAGCCCGTTGCGGAGTGCCATCCTCCGCCGCTGAGCGCGCCGCCGCGCGCCGACTCGCGGGGCCCGCACTCCCCGACATCGTCTTCCTCGCGCTCCTCGTCGTGTTGGTCCTCGGCGCGGCGGTGCCGCTCACCCAGAGCGACGGCGATCTCTTCGCGCACCTCCGCCTCGGGCGCCTCATCCTCGAGTCGGGCGCCCTGCCACGCACCGGCCAGCTCGGCCTCCTCAGTACCGGCGTCGCCGTCGTCCCGACGGCGTGGCTCAGCGAGGTGGGCTTCGCGCTGGCGGAGCGCGTCGGCGGATGGTCCGGTGTCGTCCTCCTCGCGGCGACGATGATCGCGCTCGCGCACGCCCTCGTCGCGGGGCTGCTGCGACGTGCGCCGATCCCGATGTCGTGGGTCCTTCTCGGCGTGGGGGGCAGTCTGGTGCTCGGCGCCTCTCACTGGCTCGCCCGGCCGCATCTGGTCTCGCTGCTCGGCTCGGCTGGGGTCGTCCGGATCCTCGAGGCGCCGGTGCCACGCCGCTGGGCGGGGCTCGTACCCGTGATGTTGCTCTGGGCCAATGCCCACGCCGGCTTCGTCTTCGGCCTCGCGCTCATCGCGGCGTATGTGGTCGGCGAGGGGTGCGAAGCCTGGGCGCACGGGATGGGGCCCGACGTGCGGCGGCGTGTCCTGCACCGGACGGGATGGGGCGCGCTCGCCGCCCTCGCCACGCTGCTGAATCCCTCCGGTGTGGCGCTGCACCGCGCCGTCTGGGCGAGTCTCACCGATCCCGCCGTCACCGCGACGATGGACGAGGCGCTCGCGCCCGCCTTCCGCTCCCCGTCCGACCTCGCCTTCCTCGCGGGGCTGCTCCTCCTCCTTTCGGCCCTCGGACGACGGCGCGCGTCACCGATGGCGCGCGGCGCACAGCTCGTCGTGCTCGGCAGCGTCGCCGCGGCACTCCTCTCCGGTCGGCACATCGCGCTCTTCGCCGTCACGGGGTGGCCCCTCGCTATCCGCGCCCTCGCGCCGCGTGGCGCCGGCCGATGGGCGGCGCGCCTCCGCCTCGATGATCGTCGTCGCCTCGGTGGGCACTGGGCGGGCGTCGGGCTCGTCCTCGGGACCGCCCTCTTCTTCGCGGTGCGTGGGAGCCGTCCGGCCCTGATCGATCCCGTCCGATTCCCAGTGGCGGGGGTGGCGGCGCTCGACGCCGAGGTGCCGACGACGGCGCGCGGGTCACTGCGACTCTTCACCACCTGGCGATGGGGCGGCTTCGTCGCGTGGGCCGTGCCGGGTGCGCGCGCCTTCGTCGATCCACTGACCTTCACCGCGGCCGACGTCGACGCCTATGGCCGCATCCTGAAGGTCGAGGCGCGATGGGCCGGCACGCTCGATGACTGGGGCATCGACGTGGCGCTCGTGCCGACCGCCGGCCGTCTCGCACAAGCCCTTCGGACGCACCCCGACTGGACGTGCCGACGGATCGATGCCGTCGCGACGCTCTGCCGCCGTGCCGATCAGGGGAGCGCGCGCACGAACGCCAGCACCGGGATCACCGTCGCCGTCGGATCCTCTTCGTGCGGCACGTGCCCGAGCGCGGCGAACCGCACGACGCGGCTCCCGGCGATGTCGCGCGCGAAGCGCGCCGCGTCGCCCGGCGGGATGAGTCGGTCGCGCTCCCCCCAGAGGATCAGCGTCGGCGTGCGCAGGGCGCGCAGCGCGAGCGTGTCGCCGCGCGACCCGACACCACGGAACCTCGCGAGGAGCGCATCGCGGTTGCCTTCACGGACCGCCATCGCGTAGTAGCGGTCCACGAGCGCGGGCGTCACACGCGACGGATCCCCGTAGACGTTGCGGAGGCTGCTCTCGATGACGCCGCGCGGGAGCAGGCGCGAGACGAGGCGCCGCACGCCCGGCGTCCGCGCGAGGCGGAATCCGATCGGCACCGACGTCGCCTGCGACGGATAGCCGACCGCATCGACGAGGATCAGCCCCGCCACGCGCGCCGTGTCGGCGACCGCGAAGCCCCAGGCCAGCCCGCCGCCGAGTGAGTTGCCGCCGACGATCGCCCGTCGCACACCGAGGGTGTCGAGCGCGGCGCGGAGGAATCGCGACATCCGCGCCACCGAGTAATCGTCGCCGGAGGTGCGGCCGGAGAGCCCGAAGCCGGGGAGGTCGAGGGTGATGACGCGCCGCGTCGGGCGGAGCGAATCGACCCAGCCCTCCCACGTGTGCAGGCTCGCCGAGGTCCCGTGCAGCAGGAGGATCGGGGTCGCATCGTCGCGCGGTCCCTCGTCGCGGAGGTGCGTCGCCACGCCGTCGATGGTGCGGAAGGTCGAGGGGGGCGGGGCCCACTGCGATGTGAGCGTCTCGAGCGGGCGGTCCGGTGCCCAGAACGCGGCGACGACGATGCCCACGCCCGCCACGAGGACGAGGGTGGCGGTAAGGAAGGGATGTCGGGTCATGGGTGATAAACGTCGGGACCGTCGCCGCGGGTGCCCGACCCACCTCGCCCGCTGGTGTCCTCGGCGCATCCGGTGCCATCTTCGGGGATGCGACGTCGCACCTTCATCCTGGCAGGACTCGGCGCCGGCGGCGCCCTCGTCGTCGGCTGGGCGCTCACCCCGCCGCGGCAGCGGCTGCGCGGATCGCATCCTCCCGAGACCCCCGAGGGCGCCGTCGCGCTCAACGGCTGGGTCGTGATCGGCGCCGATGGCGTCGTCACCGTCGTCTCCCCGAAGGCGGAGATGGGGCAGGGGATCACCACCGCGCTCGCGATGCTCGTCGCCGAGGAGCTCGGCTGTCGCTGGGAGGACGTGCGCGTCGCCCCGAGTCCGATCGACCGCATCTACGGGAACATCGCGGTGATCGTCGATGGCCTCCCCTTCCATCCCGACGCGGATGGGCCGCTCGTGCGCTCCATGCGCTGGCTCACCGCGAAGACGATGCGAGAGGTCGGCGTGATGATGACCGGCGGCTCGTCGAGCGTCCGCGATTGCTGGGAGATCGCGCGCCAGGCCGGCGCCACTGCACGCGCCGCGCTGCTCGAGGTCGCCGCCGAGCGGGCCGGCGTGGACGTCGCCACCTGCCGCGCCTCGCAGGGCCGCATCGCCGCCGGTGATCGATCGTTCAGCTACGGCGAGCTCGCCGCCGACGCCGCGTCCCGCCGCCCAGGCCGCGTCACCCTCAAGGCCCCGTCCGAGTTCACGCTCATCGGTCGTGACATCCCGCGCCTCGACGCCGCCGACAAGGCGCGCGGCGCCCCGATCTTCGGTCTCGACGTCCGCGTCGCGGGGATGAAGTACGCCGCTGTCGCGATGGCACCGACCTTCGGAGCGGTCCCCACGGAGGTCGACACCGCGCCCGCCCCTGGCGTCCACGCCCTCTTCACGCTCGAGCCCACCGGCTTCGGCGAGCCGGCCGCGGTGGTCGCCGTGGCGGACACCTGGTGGCACGCGCGCGAGGCGCTCCGCACCCGCCGGATCACCTGGTCCGAGTCGCCGCAGGCCACCCTCTCGAGCGACGCGATCCTCGCCGAGCTCCGAGACGCCGCGCGTGAACCCTCGGGGATCCCGTTCCGCAGCACCGGTGACCCCGAGGACATCATCGCCCAGGCGACGAGCGTGATCGAGGCCACCTACGAGGCGCCGTATCTCGCGCATGCGACGATGGAACCGATGAACGCGACGGTCCGCGTCACCGATGGCGCCGCGGAGTGCTGGGTCGGGACGCAGGTGCCCGGGTTCGCGCGCGGGGCGGTCGCGAAGGTCCTCGACCTCGCGCCGGAGCAGGTGACCCTCCACCAGCAGTCGCTCGGCGGCGGCTTCGGCCGACGGCTCGACGTGGACTTCATCGCGCAGGCCGCAGCGATCGCCAAGCGCGTCCCCGGCGTCGCGGTACAGCTCCTCTGGTCGCGCGAAGATGATATGCGCCACGACGCGTATCGCCCCGCCGCTGTCGGGCATCTTCGCGCCGTCCTCGGCGATGCCGCGCAGCCGATCCGCGCCATCGCCTCGCACTCGGCCAGTCAGGCGCCTTTCAAGTCGTACAGCCGCCGTGTCGGCTTCGCGCTCACCGCCGCCGGGCCGGACAAGACCACCGCCGAGGGCACCTGGGACCAGCCCTACGAGTTCGGCGCGATCCGGTCGACGCACGCCGAGCGAGAGTTCGCCGTCCCGGTCGGGTCGTGGCGCTCGGTCGGCCACTCGCATCAGGCCTTCTTCGTCGAATCGTTCCTCGACGAGTGCGCACTCGCGGCTGGCCGCGACCCGCTCGAGTTCCGCCTCGCGATGCTCGGCGCGCATCCGCGCGCGGCCGCGGTCCTTCGCCTCGCGGCCGAGCGGGCCGGATGGCGCGCCGATGGGACCGTCGTCGATGGTGTCGCGCAGGGGCTCGCGCTGCATTGGAGCTTCGGCTCGCTTGTCGCACAGGTCGCCGAGGTGGAGCGCGGTGGTCCCGATGGATTCCGGGTCCGGCGGATCGTGAGTGCCGTCGACTGTGGGCTCCCGGTGCATCCCGCGGGCGTGCGACAGCAGGTGGAGAGCTCCGTCATCATGGGGCTCAGCGCCGCGCTACGCGGGGCCGTCACCATCACCGGTGGCGCGGTCGGGCAGGGGAACTTCCACGACTATCCGCTCCTGCGCATCGACGAGTGCCCGGTCATCGAGACGCACCTCGTCGCGAGCGAGGCCGTACCGAGTGGCATCGGCGAGCCCGCGCTGCCGCCCGTCGCGCCGGCCGTCGCCAATGCGCTCGCGCGGCTCACCGGGGTACGCCTGCGTACCCTGCCACTCCGTCTCCCCACCGAGGCGCGCGCATGACGCCTGAGCGCATCGATCTCATCGTCGACGGGACGCCCGCGTCACTCGATGCCCCGCCCGAGATGCCGCTCCTCTGGGCGCTGCGCCACGGCCTCGGCCACACCGGGCCGAAGTTCGGGTGCGGGATGGCGCTCTGCGGCGCCTGTACCGTCTTCGTCGACGGGAAGTCGGTCCGCGCCTGCGTCACCCCCGTGGGAAGCGTCGCAGGGCAGGTGGTCACCACCGTCGAGGGGCTCGACGACGCCGTCGGCGCCGCGGTGCAGGCGGCGTGGGCCGAGGGGAGCGTCCCGCAGTGCGGCTACTGCCAGGCGGGGCAGGTGATGGGGGCGGTCGCGTTGCTCCGCGCCACGCCGCGGCCCACCGATGCGCAGATTGACGACGCGATGCGCGGGCACCTCTGCCGCTGCGGCGCGTATCCGCGCATCCGCGCCGCGATCCACGCGGCGGCGGAGCGACTCGCGACGTCGGGCGCGGATGACTGAGGCGCCGGGCGGGCGCCCGTTGCACCGGCGCGCACTGCTCGCCGCCGGTCTCACCGCCGTCCCGGCGCTCGGCGTCGGTCGTCTCCTCGGCGCCACGCCCGCCCCCGCTGCGCCGCGGGCCGTCCCTCGCGGTCGTGATTACGTGGTGGAGGGCGGCGCGGCGCTCCTGCGGCGCGACGGGCGGAGCGTCGTGGTCCCCGACGTGTCCCTGCGCGTCCGCGATGATCGCATCGTCGAGCTCCGTGAAGGGCGCCTCACCGGCGGCGCCACACGGATCGACGCGCGCGGTTGCCTCCTCCTGCCGGGATTCATCTCCGGTCACACGCACGCCGCCTCCGGCACGCCGACGCGCGGCCTCATCGAGGGCGGCCGGTCGTACCAGCGGCCCCTTGAGCTCCTCGAGGCGCTCCCCGACGACGCCCTCGACGCCATCACGGCCTACAACGTCGCCGAGCTGCTCCGCTCCGGCTGTACGACGCATGTCGAGATGAGTCTCAGTCTGCGGCAGGCGCAGAGCTATGTGCGGGTCGCGCGCCGCTGGCACGTGCGCGGGTATCCGGGCGGGATGATCCCCGGGACGGCTCGGCTCTTCCCGATCTGGCGTCGCACCGACGACGCCGTGCTCGAGCGCGCTGTCCCCGAGACGCTGCGTGAGATCGAGGCGAACCTCGCCTTCGCGCTCGCGGTGAACGGCGCGGAGGAGGGACTCATCCGCCCGATGATGACGCCGCACGCCACCGACACGCATACGCTGGAGACGATGGTCGCCGTTGTCGCCGCCGCACGGCGTCTCGGCAATGGGATCCACACGCATCTAGCGCAGGGCGTGGGGGAGACGCGTACCACGCAGCGCTTGCGCGGGATGTCCCCCGCTGTCTGGATGGCGTCGCTGGGTGCCTTCGACGGGCCGCTCTTCGGTGCGCATATGTCGGGTGCGACCGCCGACGACTGGGCGGTGATGGCGCGTCTCGGCGGCGTCTATGCGCATTGCCCCTCGGGGGGCGGCGCCGGCAACGCGACCGGGATGCAGCCCTACCCCGAGGCCCTCGCCGCCGGCGTGCCGGTGAACGTCGGCATCGATACGCACTCCAACGACTACGTCGAGAACCTCAAGCTCGCCGTGCTCGCCGGCCGCGCCCGCGCGCGGCTCCTGAACGCGGCCACCGGGTCACGGCTCCCGCAGCCGACCATCGCGCAGGCGGTGGACGGCGCGACCGTCGTCGCTGCGGACGGTCTTCGGCGACCCGACCTCGGTCGGCTCGAGACCGGCGCGATGGCCGATTGGTGTGCCATCGACCTGAGCGGCCCGCTCGTCGGTGCGGGGCGCCTCGGGCCGGAGCCGCTACACCATCTGCTCTATGCGAACGGCCTCAGCGTCCGGCACGTCGCCACGCAGGGGCACCTCCAGGTCGTCGATGGGCAGCTCGCCGTGGATGACGAGGCGCGCGTCGTGGCCGCGGGTGGGGCGGCGGTCGCCGAGCTCTGGGCACAGCTCCGCGCGGAGCGCTGGTTCGACGCGCCGTAGCCGCTGCGGGGTCGGTCACTCCATATTCGCCCGATGCTCCGTCGCCTTGTCCGCAATCTGACCTTCCAGGTCCTCGTCGCCGTCTCCCTCGGCGTCCTCGTCGGCGTCGTCGCTCCGGACGTCGGCAAGGCGCTCAAACCGCTCGGCGACACCTTCATCAACCTCGTGAAGATGGTGATCACCCCGATCATCTTCCTCACGATCGTCCACGGCATCGCGAGCATGGCGGACCTCCGCCGCCTCGGGCGCGTGGGGGGGAAAGCGCTCCTCTACTTCGAGGTGGTCTCGACCGTCGCGCTCGTCATCGGGATGGTGATCGTGAATGTCACCAAGCCCGGCGCCGGTCTCGACGTGAGCACCCTCGCGACCGGTGACATCTCGCGCTACACGAGCGCGGCGGGCGACCGCTCCCTCGCGGACGTCTTCCTGCATATCGTCCCGAGCAACATCGTCGCAGCCTTCGCGGGCGGGGATCTCCTCCCCGTGGTCTTCTTCTCGGTCCTCTTCGGCGTCGCGCTCACGAGTGTCGGCGAGCCGGGTCGCAGTGTCGTGGACCTGTTGGAGAAGCTGCAGGCCGTCTTCTTCCGCGTCGTCAGCCTCGTGATGGTCGTCGCCCCCGTCGGCGCGTTCGGGGCGATGGCGTACACCGTCGGCGCCTTCGGCCTACAGACGCTCCTGCCGCTCGGCCGCCTCATGCTCGACGTCTACGCGACGATGGCGGTCTTCATCTTCGTCGTGCTCGCCGGGATCTGCCGGCTCTACGGATTCCGGCTGCTCCGCTTCCTCCGCTTCATCCGTGGGGAGATCCTCCTCGCCCTCGGCACCTCGAGCTCCGAGTCCGCGCTCCCGCGGATGCTCGAGAAGCTCGAGCGGTATGGCTGCGATCGATCCATCGTGGGGCTCGTCATCCCCACCGGCTATTCGTTCAACCTCGATGGCACCAGCATCTATCTCTCGATGGCCGCGCTCTTCATCGCGCAGGTCTACGGCGTGGATCTCTCCATCGGGCAGCAGGTCTCGTTGCTCGGCGTGCTGATGCTCACGAGCAAGGGGGCCGCCGGCGTGACCGGTTCCGGCTTCATCGTACTCGCGAGCACCCTCGCCGCGACCGACATCGTCCCCGTGGAGGGGGTCGCGCTCCTCCTCGGGGTCGATCGGTTCATGAGTGAGGCACGGACCGTCACGAACCTCATCGGCAACGGCGTTGCGACGCTCGTGATCGCGCGGAGCGAGGGGGCGTTCGACGACGCCAAGCGCGCGCTGGCGGAAGCCGGATGAGCCGAGGAGTTTGCTGATGACGTCGCCCGCGGCGGAGGCGCTCCGGCAGAGCCCCGTCTTCCGCGACCTGCGGCTAGAGGTCATCACCCTCATCGCCGCCGCGCTCGAACCGGTCCTCGTGCACGGCGGGGCGACACTCTTCCGACAGGGCGACCCGGGTGACGCGGCGTACGTCGTGCTCAGCGGTCGTCTCCGCATCGTCCGCGAGGGGGACGCGGGACCTGTCGTCATCCGGGAGATCGGTCGCGGAGAGGTCGTCGGCGAGTTTGCGCTCCTCACGGGCGAGCCGCGCTCCGCCACCGTCGTCGCCATCCGCGACGTGGACCTCGGGCGGCTCCCCGCGGCCGTCTTCGCGGATCTGATGCGCGACCATCCGACGATCGGGGTCGCGCTCAGTCGCACGCTCGCCGGCATCCTCGCGAGCGGCGGTCGCACCCCGGCCCGTCGGGCACGGCCGAGCATCGTGGCGCTCCGGGCCGTCGGCGGCGCGCACGACCTCCTCCCATTCGCGCATGACCTTGCCGCCGCGTTCGCCCGGGTGGGTCGCACCGCGGTGTGCACCGTCGCCGAGGCGCGTGCCGCGTCCGGCGGCGACGCGCCGGAGCCGGCGGCGGCCGCGCGGTGGCTCCAGCGCGTCGAGGCCGACCACGCCCACCTCCTGTGCGTCGTCGACGATGGCGACGCGACGTGGCGGGACGTCGCCCTCCGGCAGTCCGATCTAATTCTCGACGTCCTCCCGGCTGAGGCGCTCCCCGCCGTCGAGGCGGAGCCCGTTCGCTCGCTCGGGCATTGCCGGCGTGAGCTCGTGGTCGTGCGGCCGCCCGACGGGGCGTCCCCGGTCGGGACCGCCCGTTGGATGGACCGGCATGGCTACGCCGCACGACACCACGTGCGCGTGGGGCGGCCCGAGGACCTCGCGCGCCTGGCGCGCATCATCACCGGCACCAGCGTCGGTCTCGCCCTCGGCGGTGGCGCGGCCCGCGGCGCGGCGCACTACGGCGTGATCCGTGCGCTGCAGGAGGCCGGCGTCCCGGTCGACGAGGTGGGCGGGACCAGCATGGGATCGTTCGTTGCTGCGCAGCTCGCCGCGGGGATGACCCTCGAGGAGATGGTGGATCGCCTCGCTACCGGCTGGGCGCGGCACCATCCGCACCGCGCCTTCACCTGGCCCGTGATCGGCGCCGTCCGCGCGCAGGCCCTCGAGGCGTTCCTGACCGAGACGTTCGGCACGCTCACCTACGAGGACGCTCTCATCGATTGCTTCGCCTGCAGCGCGAACCTCACGACCGCCACCGCGAGCGTGCATCGGCGCGGGCCCGTGGTCCAGGGATGTCTCGCGAGCATGGCCGTCCCTGGGATCGGCCCCGCGATGACGATGCCCGACGGCTCGCTGCACGTGGACGGCGCGGTGGTCAATAATCTCCCCGCCGACGAACTGCGCAGCGGAGTCACGATCGCGGTGAGCGTCAGTGACCGCGTGCCGCGCACCTCCGGCTACCCGTCCACGCCGACTGCCTGGCAGGTGCTCCGCGACCGGTGGCGCGACGGGGACGACGCGCCCTACTACCCGGGGCTCTTCGAGACGGTGCTGGAGTCGATGCTCCTCGGCGGCGCACGGCGCACCGAGGAGGCCTTCGCGCGTGCCGACCTCGCGCTGCGCCCGCCGATCGCGCATCTCGGGCTCTTCGACTTCGGCAAGGTGGAGGAGTTCATCGCCATCGCCTATGCCGATGCGCGGGAGCGCGTGGGGCCGTGGTGGGCGGCGCAGACGGGTTCCGCGATCGTCTCGGGCTGACGCACGAGCGCTGCGGGGTGCCGACGCTGACGCGACTCGCTCAGCGCACCAGTAGCCAGCTGCCGAGGCAAAGCAGGGTCGAGAGTGCCAGGAAGATCAGCGGGATCCTGGAGAACCATCGCCTGGGCCGGGCCTCGGCTTCGGAGCGGTACAGCCCGTAGGCAATCAGGCCGGCGGGGACTGACACGATGAGATTGGCGTAGTACGCTGGGATCCAGGAGAACAGCAGCGCAATTGCGGCGAGGGCGGTGCAGGCGGAGAACTTGAGGGAGTTCATCAGCAGGGTGTGGAATCAGGTGCCGGCCGGTGAGATCACGGTGTCATCGGGTCGTGAGGATGACACGTCCGCGCGTCCGAGCCCAGGGCAAGACCCGCTGACGCGGGTCCGAAGGTCCGGGCCGTCGAGGCGGACACGAAGAAGCCCGTACGCGGTGACGCGTGACGGGCTTTTCGCTTCACGTACAGTCGGGGCGAGAGGATTCGAACCTCCGACCTCCTGCTCCCGAAGCAGGCGCTCTACCGGGCTAAGCTACGCCCCGATGTTCGGTAAAGTCTTTCAGCATCCAGCATCCAACGTCCATCCATGCGCCCGGAGAGACTCGAACTCCCAACCTTCTGATCCGTAGTCAGATGCTCTATCCAATTGAGCTACGAGCGCCCAGCATCCCCCAATCGCCCGGGAGGCGATTCCGAGGAGACCCGTAAGATAGGTCCCCTCGGACCGGGAATCAACGCGTCGGCGTCGCCGGCGTCGGGACCGGGAGCGGCTTGTACCGGAAAGCCGCTACGCCGGGCTTCGTCGCCGTCACCTCGAAGGTCCCGCGCTGGCCGGCGGCCACACTCGGCACCTCCGACGTCATCGTCTCCAGCACCGTCCCCGAGGCGTCAAGGAACTCGACCGTCAGGGAGTACGCCTTCGCCGCCCGTGACAAGTTCTCGATCACGCCACCCAGCACGGCGCCGGCCTCACGGCGCTCGAACCGGTTCACGACGACCTTGTGGAGCGACGAGAGCTGCGTCTCGCGCGCCGCCATCGCATCCTGCTGCTTGATCAAATCCTGCTTCTTCCGGACGTCCCGCTCCGCCTGCGCCATCAGCTGGAAGGCGTACGCGCGCATCAGGTAATTGTCGCCGTTGCTCGGGTCGAGCTCGATGAGACGGTCCGTCAGCGGGAGCATCTTCGCCGCGTCCTTCGCCTCGTAGTACAGATACGCGAGGAAGTAGTTGGCATCACGCATGAACGGGTTCCGCGCGAGCGCGCCCGCGTACAGGGCGATCGCATCGGGACTCCGCGACGAGGCGCGCGCGAGGTCGGCCGCCATCAGCAGCGTCAGGTCCGTGTACCGCGCCG
>JARIFA010000058.1 GCA_031127075.1 Gemmatimonadota bacterium
TCGCACTTCTACGGCGCGCGCCGCACGGTCGGGTATGTGCCGTTCAACTCGGAGACGCTCGTCACCGGGCAGCTCTTCGAGGACATCCGGGACGCGGTGCACGCGATGGCGGATCCGGCGCTCTATGACGCGATCGTGATCACGAACCTCTGCGTCCCGACCGCGTCCGGCGTGCCGCTGCAGCTTCTCCCGAAAGAGATTAACGGCGTCCGCATCATCGGGATCGACGTGCCGGGCTTCGGCGTGCCGACGCACGCGGAGGCGAAGGATGTCCTCGCCGGCGCGATGCTCAAGTACGCGCGCACAGAAGCCGAGCTCGGCCCCGTCGCCGCGCCGCGCGGCGGGAAGAGCGAGAAGCCGACCGTGACGCTGCTCGGCGAGATGTTCCCGGCCGATCCGGTGGGGATCGCGATGCTGCTCGAGCCGCTCGGGCTCGCCGCGGGCCCCGTGGTCCCGACGCGCGAGTGGCGCGAGCTCTACAGCGCGCTGGACTGCGCCGCGGTCGCCGCGATCCACCCGTTCTACGCCGCGAGCGTGCGGGAGTTCGAGGCGGCAGGCCGCCCGATCGTCGGGAGCGCGCCAGTCGGCCTCGACGGTACCGCGGCCTGGCTCGAGGCGATTGCCAAGGCGACGGGGGTCTCCGCCGACAAGGTGGATGCGGCGAAGGCGCGCATCCTGCCGGCGATCAAGGGTGCCCTCGAGAAGATGCCGATCCGCGGCCGCATCACGATGAGCGGGTACGAAGGCTCCGAGCTGCTCGTGGCGCGCCTCCTCGTGGAGAGCGGCGCCGACGTGCGCTATGTGGGCACGGCCTGCCCGCGGACGCGGTGGAGCGACCCGGACCGTGAGTGGCTCCAGGCGCGTGGGGTGCATGTGCAGTTCCGCGCCTCGCTCGAGCAGGACCTCGCGGCGATGGACGAGTTCGCCCCTGACCTCGCGATCGGGACGACGCCGGTGGTGCAGGCGGCGAAGGAGAAGACCATTCCCTCGCTCTATTTCACCAACCTGATCTCGGCGCGGCCCCTGATGGGCCCGGCGGGAGCCGGCTCGCTGGCGCAGGTGGTGAACGCGGCGCTCGGCAACAAGCAGCGCTTCGAGTCGATGAAGGCCTTCTTCGATGGTGTCGGCGAGGGGCACGCGGCCGGTGTGTGGGAGTCGGTGCCGCAGGATCGCCCGGAGTTCCGCGAGCATTACAAGCGTCACCTCGCGAAGCTCGCGCGTCAGCGGAAAGCCGAGGAGATGGTCTGATGCTCGTCCTCGACCATGACCGCGCTGGCGGCTACTGGGGCTCCGTGTACGTCTTCACGGCCATCAAGGGGCTGCAGGTGGTGATCGACGGCCCGGTGGGGTGCGAGAACCTCCCGGTGACCTCGGTGCTGCACTACACCGACGGCTTGCCGCCGCACGAGCTCCCGATCGTCGTGACGGGTCTCGCGGAGGAGCAGCTCGGGCGTGAAGGGACCGAGGCGAACATGAAGCGCGCGCACGGGACGCTCGACCCCGAGCTGCCGAGCGTGGTCGTGACCGGCTCGATCGCCGAGATGATCGGGGGCGGGGTGACCCCGGAGGGCACGGGGATCCAGCGCTTCCTCCCGCGCACGATCGACGAGGACCAGTGGCAGAGCGCGAATCGCGCGCTGTTCTGGCTCTGGACCGAATACGGCCTCAAGAAGGGAGTGCGTCCCAAGGCGACCGAGCGGGTGCCGGGGGCGAAGCCCCGCGTGAACATCATCGGCCCGATCTACGGGACGTTCAACACCGCGAGCGATCTGCACGAGATCCGCCGGTTGGTCGAGGGGATCGGGGCGGAGGTGAACCTCGCCTTCCCGCTCGGCAGCCATCTGCAGGATGTGCCGCGCCTCGTGGATGCGGACGTGAACATCTGCATGTACCGCGAGTTCGGCCGGATGCTCTGCGAAGCGCTGGAGATGCCGTACCTCCAGGCGCCGATCGGGATGCATTCGACGACCAAGTTCCTCCGGACGCTGGGGGAGTTGCTCGGGCTCGATCCGGAGCCCTTCATCGAGAAGGAGAAGCACACCACGCTCAAGCCGGTCTGGGATCTCTGGCGCTCGGTGACCCAGGATTTCTTCGGCACGGCGAGCTTCGCGATCGTCGCGAACGAGACCTATACGCGCGGCGTCCGGCACTTCCTCGAGGACGAGCTCGGGTTGCCGTGTACCTTCGCCGTCTCGCGGAAGGCGGGCGAGAAGACCAAGAATGACGAGGTGCGCCGGCTGGTGAAGGAGAAGCCGCCGCTCATCCTCTTCGGTAGCTACAACGAGCGGATGTATCTCGCGGAGGCGGGCGGGCGGGGGATGTATCTCCCGGCCTCCTTCCCGGGCGCGATCATCCGCCGGCACACCGGCACGCCGTTCATGGGCTATGCCGGGGCGACCTACCTCGTGCAGGAGGTCTGCAACGCGCTGTTCGACGCGCTCTTCCACATCCTCCCGCTCGGCACCGACCTAGACAAGGTCGAGGCGACGCCGTCGCGCCTGGCGCGCGAGATGGCGTGGGCGGACGAAGCGAAGGCGCTCTTCGATGAGATGGTCGAGGCGCAGCCGATCCTGATCCGCATCTCGGCCGCGAAGCGGCTGCGGGACGCGGCGGAGCAGGATGCGCGCGGCCTCGGTGATACAGTGGTGACCCGCGACCATGTGCTCGCGTCGCGTCGGGCCCTCCAGGGGGTCGGCGCATGAGCCCGGTCACGGCACACGGCATGGCGACTTTGGTCGCGACGATTGGACGGGGCTCGAATGAGTCCACCTCCCCCCCCCGGTACCGCGCGGGCATACGCGGGAACCCCTTATACCCACTTGGAGGTGGCGTATGAGCAACAATGGCATGACGGAAGACGATGCCCGGCGTTTCCACGGCCAGTTCATGGCCGGCACGCTGGCGTGGTTCGCCGTCGCGGTGGTGGCGCATTTCCTCGCGTGGTCCTGGCGTCCCTGGTTCTGATCCAGGTCACCCACACCCACTGAGGAGGCATCACCATGCACAGAATCTGGATCGGACTTCACCCGCGTGAAGTCATGGGCGGCGTCGGCACCTTCGTCGTCGGTGCCGTGCTCGTCATGCACATCTTCGCTTTCGGGCAGCTTGGCTGGCCGAAGTCGCTGAAGGCGAAGTACAACGCGAGCGCGGTGGCGTCGGCGGTTCGCTGACCAACCCGTCGCTCGATCGAGTCACCTGGGTCTGGATGTTCCCCCGGACGTCCGCCCAGCGTGCTCGGTCGGGACCCCTTCTTTCCACAGGAGTTTAGGTATGCACCGCATCTGGTTGATGTTCGACCCCCGCCGCGTGATGGTGGCCATGACGGGCTTCATCGGCGTGCTGGCGCTGTTGATCCACTTCATCCTGCTCAGCTCGAGCCGGTACACGTGGATCGAGAACGGGACGCTGACGGCGGATCAGGCGCCGGTGGCGGCTTCGGCCCCGGTCACCGCCGCCGAGATGGCGCCGCTGCCCGCGGGCCGGTAAGCAGGTCCCGGGACCGGTGGCGCGGGGTCGAGGCGATGCGTCGCCTCGATCCCCCCATCGGCGCCCACCGCCGGTCGCGTCTGCCGGCGTGAAACGCACAGGCGCCCTCATTGGAGACTTTCGCGATGGCGATGCTCAGTTTCGAAAGGAAGTACCGGGTGCGCGGAGGGACGTTGCTCGGCGGGGACCTGTTCGATTTCTGGTTCGGGCCGTTCTACGTCGGCTTCTTCGGCGTCACCACGATCTTCTTCACGGCGCTCGGGACGCTGCTCATCATCTACGGAGCGGCGATCGGACCGACGTGGAACCTCTGGCAGATCAACATCGCGCCGCCCGACCTGAAGTATGGGCTCGGGCTCGCGCCGCTGGCCGAGGGTGGGCTCTGGCAGATGATCACCGTCTGCGCGATCGGGGCATTCCTGTCCTGGGCGCTGCGGCAGGCGGAGATCAGCCGGAAGCTCGGCATGGGGATGCATATCCCGTGGGCCTACGGGATGGCGGTGTTCGCGTATCTCACCCTGGTGGTGATTCGCCCCGTCCTCCTCGGCGCGTGGGGGCACGGCTTCCCCTACGGAATCTTCTCGCATCTCGATTGGGTGTCGAACGTCGGGTACCAGTACCTGCACTTCCACTACAATCCGGCGCACATGATCGCGATCACGTTCTTCTTCACGACGACGCTCGCGCTCGCGATGCACGGGTCGCTGATCCTCTCGGTGACGAATCCGAAGAAGGGTGAGCCGGTGAAGACGAGCGAGCACGAGAACGTGTTCTTCCGCGATTTCCTCGGTTATTCCATCGGCGCGATCGGCATCCATCGCCTCGGCCTCTTCCTCGCCCTGAATGCGGGCCTTTGGAGCGCGATCTGCATCGTGATCTCCGGGCCGTTCTGGACGAAGGGCTGGCCGGAATGGTGGGGCTGGTGGCTCAACCTGCCCATCTGGCGCTAACGGGAGACGCGCATGCTCGAATATCAGAACCTCTTCACGCGCGTCCAGGTCCGGACCGCGCCCGACCCCGGGTTGCCGATCGATGAGACGTTCGGTCAGCGGTACGGCACCGGCGTGTTCAACTACTGGGCCGGCAAGCTCGGCGACGCCCAGCTCGGGCCGATCTACCTCGGCTTCTGGGGCATCGTCTCGCTGCTGTTCGGCTTCCTCGCCTTCGAGATTATCGGGCTGAACATGATGAAGTCGGTCGGGTGGAGCCCGGTCGAGTTCATTCGCCAGCTGCCGTGGCTCGCGCTCGAGCCGCCGTCGCCGGAGTACGGCCTCAAGATCCTGCCGCCGCTGGCGAAGGGCGGGTGGTACCTGATCGCCGGCTTCTTCCTGACCTTCAGCATCCTGTGCTGGTGGATCCGGACCTACACCCGCGCGCGCGCCCTCGGGATGGGGACGCACCTCGCCTGGGCGTTCGGCGCCGCGATCTTCCTCTACCTCTCGTTCTTCTTCCAACCGCTGCTGATCGGGAGCTGGAGCGAGATGGTGCCGTTCGGGCTGCTCGCGCACCTCGACTGGACGTCGGCGTTCTCCATCCGCTACGGCAACCTGTACTACAATCCGTTCCACGCGCTCTCGATCGTCTTCCTCTACGGCTCCGTGCTGCTTTTCGCGATGCACGCGGCGACGATCCTCGCGGTGAGCCGCCTCGGTGGCGAGCGCGAAATCGAGCAGATCACCGACCGCGGCACGGCCGCGGAGCGCTCGGCGCTCTTCTGGCGCTGGACGATGGGCTGGAACGCGACGATGGAGTCGATCCATCGGTGGGCCTGGTGGTTCGCCTCGCTCGTCGGGTTCACCGGCGGCATCGGCATCCTGCTCACTGGCACGGTGGTCGACAACTGGTATCTCTGGGCCGTGAAGCACGGCGTGGCGCCGCAGTACCCGGCGCAGAACATCCTGACGACGGAGCAGCTCGAGGCGCTCCGTGGGCAGTATGCCGGCCGCCTGCAGAATGGCTATCCGACCTACACCATGCCGGCCCCCGCGGCGATGGACAGCACGATGACGGACAGCACCGCCGTCATCGACTCAACCGCGGCCGCGGCGCCGACTGGAGCGAACTGACATGCGCACCCTCACCCGAGTGGCGTTCGCGGGGCTCGTCTTGACCACGACCGGCTGCCAGTTTTTCGCGTCGAAGGACCGCGACGTCGTGCAGAAGGGGTATCGTGGCACGGCGATGGAGGTGAACTACGTCGCGCGGAATCAGGAGCAGGCGATGGCCGAGCTGGCCAAGAAGATGCCCGCCATCCTGCCGCCGGCGGGCGAATCCCCGCCGGGGCCGCTCCCGTGGCAGAACGTGCAGGTCCTGAACGACATCCCGGTGGCGGAGTTCAACCGGACGATGATCGCGATGGCGACTTGGGTGGCTGGCGGGCCGGGCAACTGCGCCTACTGCCACAACCTCGCCTCCTTCGCGTCGGACACCTACCCGGACGGTAAGGCGATCTACACCAAGGCCGTGGCGCGTCGGATGATCCAGATGACCCGGAACATCAACTCTGAATGGACGGAGCACGTCGGCAACACGGGCGTGACCTGCTATACCTGCCATATGGGGAAGCCGCTGCCGAACGGCCTCTGGTTCTACACGAATGAGAACCAGTTGCTCCGGCACTACCTCGATGGGGCCGGCGCGCGGGTCGTCTCACACACGGTCTCGCCCTCGCCGGAGAACCGCTCGAGTGTGAAGCAGACGGAGTGGACCTACGCGCTGATGATCACGCAGTCGCAGGCGCTCGGGGTCAACTGCACCTTCTGCCACAACTCGCGTCAGTTCTCGAGTTGGGAGCAGGCGCCGCCGCAGCGTGTCACGGCGTACGCCGGCATCCAGATGCTCCGCGACGTGAACACGAACTATCTCGCGCCGCTCGCCGGGACCTATCATCCGTCGCGTCTCGGCCCGATGGGGGATGCCCCGAAGGCGCAGTGCGTGACCTGTCACAACGGGGTCTACAAGCCGCTCTACGGCTTCCAGATGGCCAAGCACTATCCGGCGGTCTGGGGCACGCATACGGATTGGACGACGCCGCTGCCTCCGGCCTTCACGACCCCGCCCGCCCCGCCGGTGATCGACACGGCGGCGGTGGTGGCGGACAGTCTCGCGACCCCGATGGCGTCGCCGGCGTCGCCGGTGGTGCCGCCGACCGGTCGGTGACCGACCACTAGGGCGCGTCGCCGACGGACGATCGACGCGCAGTTCCGATTGCGCGCGGGGGGCTCACCACGGTGAGCCCCCCGCTCTCGTCATCCGCGCAACGCCGCGCGTCGGAGGCGCTGCTCCGCGTCGACGCGTCCGCACATCAGGTCGCACAGCTGGAAGACCTCGGCGTCCGCGAGCGCGTAGTACGCGAACGTCCCTTCCTTCCGCCGCCGGATGAATCCGGACGTGGTGAGCTGCCGCAGATGCCGTGAAACATTCGCCTGGCCGAGGCCGGTCAGGTCGACCAGATCGCCGACGCTCCGCTCACCGCCCCGGAGGGCGGCGAGCAGCTGCAACCGGGCCGGTTCGGCGAGCGCCTTGAAGCGATCCGAGAGGGCGGTCAGCAACTCCGGCGTGAAGACCTTCGGCGCGCGGCTCACCGGACCACCTCGTGCCCCTCCGAGGCCCAGCGCTGGAAGCCACCCAGCAGGTCGTGCACGTCCGACAGGCCGAGCCGCTGCAGATGTGCGGCCGCGATGGCGCTCCGCGCTCCCCCCTGGCATTGCACCACGATCGGACGGTCCCTCGGAATCTCGGCCAGACGCTCGGTGAGGTATCCGAGGGGGATGTGGCGTGCGTGGGGCAGATGACCCGCCGCCCACTCGCTCTGATTCCGGACGTCGATCAGGGTGACCGTCTCTGCGGAGAGTCGTGGAGCGAGCGTCGCCGGCTCGAGGGTGGCGATGGTGCCGAGTCGCCGACCGGCATCCTGCCATGCCGTCACGACGGCACTCGGATACCAGGAGCCGACACGATCCAGTCCGATCATCGCGAGCTCCCGGACGGCCGTGGCGACGGCGGCCGCATTGTCGGCGATGAGCGCGATGTCGACGTCGTACCGTACAAGCCATCCCGCCCACGTCGAGAAGCTCTTGTTGAGCGGGATGTTCAGCGTGCCCGGGACGTGGCCCGCGGCGAAGACCGCCGCGGGGCGCGTGTCGATCACGACGGAGCCAGCCGCAAGGGCGCGCTCGAGCGCGTCGCGGTCACCCGCGAGCGGCTCGGGGAAGCCCCCGAGGATGGTCGGCCCCTCCCGGTTGATGCGCTTCATCTCGGCGAAGTAGAGCGGCGGTTCCGGCTGGCCCTCGAGCACCATCCGGACAAAGGTCCCCTCGTCCGTCGTGGCGACGCCCCAGTTGAAGCGCTTCTCGTAGCCGACGGTGGAGGTCGGGATGGCGCCGAGCGCCTTGCCGCAGGCCGAGCCGGCACCGTGTCCGGGCCAGACCTGGACGAAGTCGGGGAGCGCTCGGAAGCGTTCGAGTGAATGGAACAGTTGGCGCGCGCCTGCCTCCATCGTGTTCGCGACCTTCGCCGCCTTCTCGAGGAGGTCGGGGCGGCCGACATCGCCGACGAAGACGAAATCCCCCGTGACGATGCCGATCGGTTCCGACGCGGCCGCGGTATCGGTCACGAGGAAGGAGAGATGCTCCGGGGTGTGACCCGGCGTGTGCATCACCGCGATGTGGATGTTCCCGATCGTGATGCGGTCGCCGTCGCGCAGGAGCCGCGCTCCGTCCGCCGCGGCGAAGGCATACTGCCAATCGGGGCCACCCTCGGCGGAGAGAAGGAGCGTCGCGCCGGTCGCGCGCGCGAGCTCGCGCGCGCCGGAGACATAATCCGCGTGGATGTGCGTCTCGGTGACCTGCGTGATGTGGAGCTTCTCCGCGGCTGCCACCTCGAGGTATTGGCGGATGTCGCGATTGGCATCGATGACAATCGCGTCACCGGTCTTCTGGCAACCGATCATCCAGGAGGCCTGCGCGAGGCCGTCGTCGTAGAAGCGTCGGAGGAACATCGGATCACCTCAAGGCGGGAAGGGCGAGGAGCGTGCCGACGAGGAGCAACGTCAGCGCGAAGGCACCCTTGAGCGGGCGCGTCGGAATGCGGTGGACGATCGCCGAGCTCAGGAGCATCCCGGTGATGGTGAGGGCAAGGAAGGGCAGTCCGAGCGTCCAGTCGATGGGGGCATCGCGGCCCTGCAGCGCGAAGGCAAGGGCGGTGCTCATGCTGATGACCACGAGTGAGGAGCCGACCGCGAGGCGCATCGGAAGTCCACCGAGGAGGACGAGCGCCGGGACCATCAGAAACCCGCCGCCCACGCCGACGACCCCGGTGAGCGCACCGACGCCGACCCCGGTGAGGAGAAGCGCGGCGGGGTGACGGTCCTGCGGGACGGGGGGTCGGTCACGGATGACATCGCGGAGCATCACCGCTCCGGCGATGACCATCGTGCCGGCCAAGAGGAGGAAGCGTGTCTCTCCCGCGATGCCGAGTACCGCCACGAGGCGGGTGCCGACCCAGGCGCCGGCCATCGAAGCGACGCCCATCGGCACGGTGCCGGCGAGGGTGATGGTGCCGGCGCGCAGGTGCCGGACCGCGCCGACGAGGGCGGTGACCCCGACGATCGGATACCCGAGGACGATGGCGGACTCGGCGCTGAGCCCGAGGACCTTATGCAGGACGGGCTGCGTGAGGATCGATCCGCCGCCGCCGACGAGGCCGAGGACGAGTCCGATACCGAGCGCGAGGAGGGCGCCGAGTGGTGTCATATATGCGCACATAGTAATATAGGCGCATGGAAACTGCCACAGGATGGGGTCCGATGCTCGCCGTCGGGGCGGGCACGGCGGTCGGGATGATGGTCGCGCTCTGGGTGCTCCACCTGCGGCTGCGGAACGCCGCGGTCGTGGATGTCGGCTGGACGGTCGCCGTGGGTGTACAGGCGCTCGCGGCAGCGCTCCTCGGGCCGGGCGATCCGACGCGGCGGATCGTGGTGGGTCTGGTGGGCGGGCTGTGGAGCGCCCGGCTCGCCCTCCACCTGATCCGCCGCGTAGCGTCAGAGCCGGAGGATCCCCGGTACGCCGAGATCCGGGCGCGATGGGGTGGGAACCTCCGGCTCAAGTTCCTCGCCTTCTTCCTGTTCCAAGGGGTTCTCGCCGTGGGGTTGGCGGGACCGTTCTTCGTGGCGGCGGCAGACCCATCGCCGCGGCTGCCACCGCTGTTCTGGATGGGTGTGGCGGTCGCGCTCGTCTCGGTGATCGGCGAGGGGACGGCGGATGCGCAGCTGCGGCGCTTCAAGGCCGACCCCGCGAACCGCGGCGTGGTCTGTCGCGTCGGGCTCTGGGGGTGGTCGCGGCATCCGAACTACTTCTTCGACTGGCTGATGTGGTGCGCGTTCGTGCTGCTCGCGCTTCCGTCGCCGTGGGGATGGGCGACGATCGGGAGCCCGCTCCTGATGCTCTACTTCCTCACGCGGGTGACGGGAATCCCCGCGACCGAGGCCCACGCGGTGCGGTCGCGCGGTGAGGCGTATCGGCGCTATCAGCGTGAGGTGAGCGCGTTCGTCCCGTGGCCCCCGCGATAACTTTCTGAGGTGCGTCCCCCCCGTCTCGTCTCTCTCCTGCTCGCCTCGATCGGCCTCGGGCTCAGCGCCTGCGCCGAGCGCCCGTGGCACGGGATCGTGCTCGATCCGCCTGCCCCCGCGCCGCCGCTCGCTGCGGCCGGCGTGGCGGAGGAGCCTGCCTCGCGGTTCACGCTGGCGGCCGCGCGCGGGTCGACCGTGCTCGTCTACTTCGGCTACACGCACTGCCCCGACGTCTGCCCGACGACGCTCGCGGATTGGGCACGGGCACGGCGCGCCCTCGGCGCCGACACGCTGGGCGTTCGGTGGGTCTTCGTCAGCGTCGACCCGACGCGGGATACGCCGGCGGATGCGGCCGCGTATGCGCGGCAATTCCATCCGACCTTCGAGGGGACGGCGTTCACGGACGCCGAGCTCGCGCCGGTGCTGCGGGACTGGAGCATCGCGGCGTATCCCGAGGGAGACCCGCGGACGCCGGATTACACCGTCGCGCATCCCGCGCACAGCTTCGTCGTCGACGCCGAGGGGCGTCTGCGGCTCATGATCCCACCCGGAGTGCATGGTGATTCGATTGCGGAAGATCTTCGCCGTCTTCGCTAGCGGCGTCGCAGCGCTGGCCTGTGGGGGCGGCGCGGACGTCGATCCGTCGCGTGGCGCGCGCGCCACGGATGACGACCCGACGGTGGCGGCGGCCGTGACGCTCGAGGCGCGGGAGGCGTGGGCGCGGCCCGCGGACAGCGGGGCGACCTCCGCCGCGTACCTCGTGCTCGCGAACCGTGGGACGACGGCGGACACCGTCGTCGGCCTCGTGACCGAGGCGGCCGAATCGGCGGCGGTGCATCAGACGATGCAGCGCGAGGGCACGATGCACATGTCGGCGCTGCCCGTGCTTCCGCTACCGGCGGGCGCCGAGGTGTCGCTCGCGCCCCTCGGGACGCACGTGATGCTGCTCCGTCTCCGGCGCGCGCTCCGTGCGGGCGATACGGTCGCCATCGGTCTCCTCCTGGCATCCGGCGATACGCTTCCCGTCTCGGCGGTGATCCGTGCGCCGTGAGCTGACGGTGGGTGCGGTGCTGGCCGGGACCGCGCTGCTCGCGTGGGCGACGTGGCCCCGACCTGCGGCGACGATTGACATCGCACCGGGTGGGGCCGCGACGGTCGACGGCGCTGCCCTCCCCGAGACCTTGGTGTTGAAGGCCCGGACGGGTGGCGCGGTGGTCCGCGTCGTGAACCGTGACACTGTGCGGCACGCATTAGCGCTCTTCGCCGCCGATGCGGGGGCGACGGTGGACTACACGATTCCGCGGCCCGGCACGTACGGCGGCGCCTGTTCCGCTCACCCGACGGGCGCGCTCACCTACCTCGTCCGATGAGACCTTCGTCGCTGATGGTCCTGCTCGCGCTCGGCGCGCGCGTGGTGTCGGCCCAGGGGCCGCTTGTCGCTGTGCCCTGCGCCGGTGCCGACTCGAGTTGCGTGGCGCCCGCGCCGGTGCGCGAATTCCGTGGCGTCTGGGTGGCGAGTGTCAGCAACATCGACTGGCCCTCGCGTCCCGGGCTGCCGACCGACAGCGCGCAGCGGGAGCTGCTCGCGATCCTCGATCGCGCGCAGACGAGCGGGCTGAACGCGGTGATCCTGCAAGTGCGGCCCTCGGGTGATGCGTTGTATGAGTCGACGCTGGAGCCGTGGTCGGAGTATCTCACGGGGCGGCAGGGCCTAGCGCCCCGTCCGCGGTGGGACCCGCTCGCCTTCGCGGTGACGGAGGCGCATCGGCGCGGGCTCGAGCTGCACGCGTGGTTCAACCCGTACCGCGCGAAGCATTCGTCGGCGAAGACGCCGCTCGCCTCGTCGCATCTCGCGACGCGGCGCGGGCGACTGGTGCACCGCTACGGCCAGCAGGTGTGGATGGATCCCGGCGAGCCGGAGGTGCTCGCGCACACCGTGCGCGTGGTGCTCGACGTGGTCCGGCGCTACGACATCGATGGCGTACACCTGGACGACTATTTCTACCCGTATCCCGAGAAGACGCGACGCGGCCGTCCGATCGTCTTCCCGGATGCCGGTGCCTTCGCGCGCTATCGGGCACGTGGGGGGCGACTCGCCAAGGATGACTGGCGCCGGGCCAACGTCGACTCGTTGGTGCGCACGCTGCACGACGGCATCCATCGCGTGAAGCCGTGGGTGAAGTTCGGGGTGAGTCCCTTCGGCATCTGGCGGCCCGGATATCCCGCGGGGATCCGCGGGTTCGATGCGTACGCGGAGCTGTACGCCGACGCGCGGACGTGGGCGCGCGAGGGGTGGGTCGATTACCTCTCGCCGCAGCTCTACTGGCCGTCGGGGCGTCCCGAGCAGTCGTATCCCGATCTGCTCCGGTGGTGGGGCGAGCAGAACACGCTCGGCCGTCATCTCTGGCCGGGGAACTTCACCAGCCGCGTCGGGGATGGTACCCGCACGGCGTGGTCGGTGTCGGAAATCCTCTCGCAGGTGACGATGACGCGCGCCGAGCCGATGGCGTCCGGGAATATTCACTTCTCGATGCGGGCGTTCCTGTCCGATCGCGATTCGGTGGGGACGCGACTGGCCGTGGGGCCGTATGCGACGCCTGCCCTGATTCCCGCCTCGCCCTGGCTGCAGCCGCCGTCGACGGGAACGGTCCGGCTGGAGGTGGCGACCACCGCGGCGGGCGAGCCGTTCGCGCGTGTGCAGGCGGACAGCGTCGCGCCGCGCTGGTGGGTGGTGCAGGAGCGTGAGGCGAGTGGGGTGTGGCGCACGCGGATCGTGCCCGGGGCGTGGCGTGAGATTCCGCTCACCGCGCAGGCGGACCGCGTGGCGGTGCGTGCGATCGATCGCGCGGGGGTGGAGCGGGCGGTGCAGACGATGCGGATCACCGCGCGGCCCTAGCGGGGGATCGGGCACGGCGGGGCGCTCGCGGGTGCATCGCGCCATCGATTCGTATCGAGGCGACGGTCGTTGTGGCCTGATGTGACGAGGGGGCGGGTGCCGATGGCACCCGCC
>JARIFA010000059.1 GCA_031127075.1 Gemmatimonadota bacterium
TGCCGGGAAAGCGTCTGGACGTACAAGGGGGATTGGGAGCGCCTCAGCGCCCGGATGGGGCTTTGGCTCGACTATGACGACGCGTACATCACGTATGCGAACGAGTATGTCGAGAGCGTCTGGTGGGCGTTGCAGACGCTGCACCGGAAGGGGCTCCTCTATCTCGGCCACAAGATCCTCCCGTACTGCGCGCGTTGTGGCACGGCGCTGAGCTCGCACGAGGTGGCGCAGGGGTACGAGGACGTCGAGGATCCCTCGCTCTACCTGGCGCTCGACCTCGTGCACGACGGCCCGGAGCGGCGTCGCATCATCGTCTGGACCACGACGCCGTGGACGCTCGTGTCGAACGCCGCGCTCGCGGTGCATCCCGACCTCGCGTACGTCGAGCTCCGCAAGAAGTCGGGCGCGGCGTGGACAATCATCCTCGCGGAGGCGCGCGCGGCCGCCGTGCTCGGCGCGGATTGGCCGGAGCGCTGGGAGGTCGTGGCGACGATGCCGGGCTCGGCGCTCGTGGGGCAGCGCTACCGGCGGCCGCTCGACTGGGTCGCGTATCCGGACACGGGCGCACACGAGGTCATCGTCGGGGAGGCGTTCGTCTCGGCAGAGGATGGGTCGGGTGTGGTGCACCTCGCGCCGGCCTTCGGCGCCGACGACTACGCGGCGGGGCAACGACACGGGCTCGCCTTCCTGAACCCGGTGAGCGCGCGCGGCACCTTCCCGGAGGAGCTCCCACTCGTGGGCGGGCGCTTCGTGAAGGAGGCAGACCCCGCGATCATCGAGGAGCTGCAGCGCCGCGACCAGGTCTGGAAGTCGCAGCGCTTCACCCACAGCTATCCGCACTGCTGGCGGTGCCGCACGCCGTTGCTGTATTACGCGCGCTCGAGCTGGTTCGTGCGCACGACGGCGTACCGCGACCGGATGCTCGCCCGCAACGCCGACGTGGCGTGGCATCCGCCCGAGGTCGGGGCGGGGCGGTTCGGTTCGTGGCTCGAGAACAACATCGACTGGGCGATCTCGCGTGACCGGTTCTGGGGGACGCCGCTCCCCGTCTGGGTGAACGACGCCGATCCGTCGGAGGTCGAGGTGATCGGGTCATATGCGGAGTTGGCGGCCCGTGTCGGTCGCCCGCTCCCGGACGATTTCGATCCGCACAAGCCGCACATCGACGGATACACCTGGCCGGCGCCGAGCGGCACCGGGACGATGCGCCGCGTGCCGGAAGTGATCGACACGTGGTTCGACTCGGGGTCGATGCCCTTCGCGCAGTGGGGCTATCCGCATCGGCCGGGGAGCGCGGAGCAGGTGGCGCGCTACTTCCCGGCGGACTTCATCGCGGAGGGCGTGGACCAGACGCGCGGATGGTTCTACTCGCTGCTCGCGATCGCGACCGGGCTCGGTGACGCGCTGCCGAACAACGGCGACGACGTCGCGTCGCGTGGGGCGGGGGAGGCGGCGGGTGCCGCGAGCCGCGCCGCGCCGTACCGCACCGTGGTGGTGAACGACCTCGTGCTTGACGCGCAGGGCCAGAAGATGTCGAAGTCGCGTGGGAACACCGTCGACCCGATGGCGGTGATGACGCGGCACGGCGCCGATGCGGTGCGGCTCTTCCTCGTCTCGAGTGCGCAGGTCTGGGTCCCGCGCCGCTTCGATGAATCGGTGATCCGCGAGACGGCGGGGCGCTTCCTCGTCACGCTCCGCAACGTCTACAGCGGGATCTTCGCGCAGTACGCGAACTTCGGGTGGCGTCCCTCCGCGGCGGATCCCGCGGCGGCGGACCGACCGGTGCTCGACCGCTGGGTGCTCTCGCGGCTCGCCGCGGTCGAGGCCGAGGTGGATGCGCTGCTCGGGGCCTTCGACGCGACCGGTGCCGCGCGCGCACTGATGGAGTTCGTGACGGAGGACGTCGCCAACTGGTACGTGCGGTTGTCACGCGCGCGCTTCTACGAGGTGGATGGCGCCGATCATCGGGCCGCGTTCGCGACGTTGCACGAAGTGCTGACCGTGACCTGTCGCCTCCTCGCGCCCTTCGCGCCCTTCCTCTCTGACTGGATGCATCGGGAACTCACCGGGGCCTCGGTACACCTCGCGGCGTTCCGTCGCCCGGAGGGCGTGGCACGCGACCTCGGCCTCGAGGCGGCGATGCAGGCAGCGCGCGGGCTCGCGACGCTCGGCCGCGCGGCACGTGAGCAGGCGGGGATCAAGGTCCGCCAGCCCCTCGGGTCGCTCGTCGGCGTGGCGCCGAGCATCGATCCCGCGTGGCATGCGACCATCGCGCCGCTCGTCGCGTCGGAGCTGAACGTGAAGGCCGTGACCTTCGCTGATTCCGCGGCTGAGTGGGTGCGGCTCGCGGGGAAGGTGAACTTCCCCGTGCTCGGCAAGGTCGTGGGGCCGGCGATGAAGGCGACGAAGCCGATCGTCGAGGCGCTCGATCAGGCGGCGTTGCGCCTGATCGAGCAGGGTGGCAGCGTGTCGGTGGAGGTGCCGGGTCACGGCCCGCTCCTGCTCGACGCCTCCCGGGTCACGATCACGGCGTCGGCCGCCTCCACGCTGGTGGTCCAGCAGGGCGAAGGGCTCGCCGTGGCGCTCGACCCGGCGGTCACCGCGGCGTTGCGTACCGAGGGGATGGCTCGCGAGGTGGTCAGTCGCGTGCAGCGGCTGCGGAAGGAGTCGGGGCTCGCGGTCAGCGACCGGATTCGGTTGGCGGTCGCGGCTCCGTCGGAGGTGCAGGCGGCGATGCACGCGCATGCGGCGTGGATTGCTGGTGAGGTGCTGGCCCGGGACGTCTCGATCGGCGAGGCGCTCCCCGATTCTCCCGCGTTCCCCGCGACGGCCGAGGTCGACCTCGACGGCGTGACGGCGCGCATCGCCCTTATCCAGGACTGACGTATGCCGACCCCGACCCCCGGCGGTGCTGACCAGACGTTCAAGCCGATGCCGAAGAAGCAGCTCGCCTACTTCGAGAAGCGGCTGATGGAGGAACGGCGGCGCGTCCTCAAGGATCTCGGGCATTACGACGAGCTCCAGTCGTCCTCCGCGCAGGACTCGGGCGCCTACTCGTTCCATATGGCGGACCAGGGCACCGACGCGATGGAGCGCGAGAAGGCGTTCCTCTTCGCGTCGAAGGAAGGGCGGTTCCTCTGGCATGTGGACCAGGCGCTCCGTCGGCTCTATCGCACGCCCGAGGTCTTCGGGCAGTGCCACAACTGCGGCGGCGAGGTCGGCTTCGACCGGCTCGACGCCCTGCCGCACGCGCGCTATTGCATCGCGTGCAAGCAGCGAGAGGAAGATGGGAAGAAGTGATCCGGGGCGCCTCGCGCCCCGCGGCTTCCTCGGGACGGCCGCTGTCATCCTGCTGGCCGACCACCTCACCAAGTGGCTCGCGGTCGAGCGGCTCGCGCCGGCCTACGTGCCGCATCCGGTGTTCGGGGAGTGGTTCCGACTGACGCTCGTGTACAATCCCGGGGCGGCGTTCGGTCTGCACTTCGGGCCCTGGTCACGCTGGATCTTCATGGTGCTGACCGTGGTCGCCGTCGTCACGATGTGGCGGTTCTACCGCGAGAGCGCCCCCGATGCGCGCGTGCGCGTCTGGGCGCTGTGCCTCGTGACCGGCGGTGCGCTCGGCAACCTGCTCGACCGCATCCTCTCCGCCCGCGGCGTCGTCGACTTCCTCGATGTCGGCGTCGGCGCGTGGCGCTGGCCGACCTTCAACGTCGCGGACATCGCGGTGAGCACCGGTGCGATCCTGCTGGCAATCGTGCTCTGGCGTGAGGAGGAGGAACGGGTGACGCCGCCAGCGGATGCGCACGCCGATGCGGGGGCGCGCACCGGGACCGGGGCGTCGGGCGCGTGACCGATTCCGCGGCGCCGCTCGCGCCGGGCCAGTACACCTTCGAGGCGATGGTCGCCGATGAGCGGCTCGATCTCGTGGTCGCGCGGCTGACGGGGCGCTCGCGCACGCAGGCGGCGACGCTCATCGCGACGGGACGCGTCCGGGTCGACGAGCGGACGGAGAAGGCGAGCTGGCGCGTACAGCCGGGGGAGCGGATCGCGGTCGAGATCCCGGAGCCGCCCGGTCGCGAGGTGACCCCGGAGTCGATCCCGCTCACGGTGGTCTTCGAGGACGAGGAAATCGTCGTCGTCGACAAGCCGGCGGGGATGGTGGTGCATCCGGCGCCGGGGCATTGGAGCGGGACGCTCGTCAACGCCCTGCTCGGTCGCGGGCAGGGCCTCGCGGCCGGCGGTGGGGCGGAGCGCGCCGGGCTCGTGCATCGCCTCGACAAGGAGACCTCCGGGCTCCTGATCGTCGCGAAGACCGACCGCGCGCATCGCGTGTTGAGCGGTGCGCTCGCCGCACGCACCATCACGCGCCGGTACGTCGCGCTCTGTTGGGGGCACCTCGACGCGGACACGCTCACGGTGGACCGTCCCCTCGCGCGCGACCCGAACGACCGCACGCGCATCGCCGTGCGGACGGAGGGTCGCGCGGCGCGCACCGACTTCACGCGGCTCGCGCGATTCGCGAGCGTCGACCTCCTTCGCGCGCACCTGCACACGGGGCGGACGCACCAGATCCGCGTCCATCTCGCCTCGGTCGGGCATCCGGTGGTGGGGGACGACACCTACGGTGGCGGCGGCGGGCGACGGTTGCTCGGATTGCCCCCGCGGCGCCACTTCCTGCACGCGGCGTGGCTCATCTTCGAGCATCCGGTCTCCGGCGCGCCGGTCGAGCTGCGCGCCCCGCTCCCGGCCGATCTGCGCACCGCGCTCGCCGCGGCGGCGGAGGAGCCGTCGTGGGTGGCTCGGCCCGATCTGCTGGACTACCTTGGCTTCTATGGCGGCGACGGTCCTGCTGTGTGACGGCGCGGCCTTCGTGCGCGACCTGTTCGGGGACGCGCTCGAGGGGGCGGGATGGACGGTGGTCGCGCGCGCGGAGACGGGGGAGGCGGCGCTCGCCGCCCTGCGGAGGCATCGCCCGCGCGTCGCCATCCTCGACGTCGTGCTCCCCGATCGTGACGGCCTCGCGCTCATCGAAGAGATCCGCATCGCCGCGCCCGACACCGCCGTCGTAATCTGCACCAGCGTGGGCGATGCCGCGGTCCGGACGGCGTGCGCCGCGTCCGGGGCGGCCGTCGTGCTGCGGAAGCCGGTCGCCCCCGCGCGACTCATCGAGGCGCTGCAGGCGTTCGCCCGATGAGCCAGGCGTCGACCCGCGAGGCGGGGCTCCTCCTCGCGCTCCTCGACCGCGTCGATCCGGCGGACGCTGAACAGCTGAACAACCTCGGTGTCGTGCTGCATCGGCACGGGCTGACGGCGAGCGCGATCGAGGCGTTCTCGACGGCCGCCGTGGTGGATCCGTCCTTCCACCTCGCCCGTCGCAACGCCGTGCGGGCGCTGACCGAGCGTGATGGGACACAGCCGTGTCTCGACGCGTATCGCGCGCAGGCGGCGAGCGAGCCCGACGCGGCGGCGCCCTGGGTCACGCTCGCGCGGCTCGCCTTCGTGCGTGGGGATGCGGCGGAGCTCGCGACCGCGGTGGCCGCCGCGCGCCGGCTCGGCGCCACCGAGGCGTGGTGTCGGTGGCTCGACGTGGCCGAAGCCGTCGAGGTCGGGGATCTCGAGGCGGCGGCGTCGGCGCTCGCGGTGGAGGGGCGTGAGGACGCCGCGGGGTGGCGCTGGGCCGCGCTGATCGCCTATCGGCGTGGGGATCTCCGCGCGGCCCGGGAGCGCATCGCGGTGGCGGTCGCGCGCGGCCCCTCGGATCCCGACGCACACCTGTTGCGAGCGTTCGTCCTCGGCGACCTCGGTGAGACCGCGGCGGCGCGGCAGGCCTACCAGTCGGCCGTGCTGCTGCGCCCGTCCGTGGGACGCGTCGAGCCGCATCTCGCGCTGGATGGGGGGCGCCCACGCGGTGCGCCCGATGGGGAGGCGAACGATGCCCGGACGGTCGTCGCGGAGGCGGCGCCTTCTCGGGCGGCCGCCCGGCGGGCGATCGGGCTCGCGGCGCTCGCGATGGGGCACACGGCGGTCGCGGAACGTGCCCTCGAGTCGGCGTTTGCCGTCGTACCGGACGTGCGTGGCGCGACCGCGCTCGCGACGATCGCGATGGGTCGCGGGGACCTCGCCACCGCCTTCCGCTGGTTCGACCGCCTCGTGGCCGAACATCCGGACGATGCGGTGCTCTGGAACGCGCGCGGCGTCGCGGCGCATCGGCTCGGGCGTTGGGCCGAGGCGGAGGCGAGCTATCGGCGGGCCCTCACGCTCGCGCCCACCGATCCGCTCGTCCTCGGCAATCTCGCCGTGGTGCTCGCGCATCAGGGTCGACTGGCCGACGCCGTCCCGGTGGCGCGAGCCGCGGCCGTGGCGGGGCCGCGCGCGGTGCGTCGCAACGCGGCGGGGATCCTCGCGGCCGCGGGGGCAGTCCCCGAGGCCCACGCGCTCCTCAGCGCGCTCCTGGCCGACGCGCCCACGCGTGAGGAGGTGCCACTGCTCTGGTACGCGCTCGCGCGGTTGGCGTACGCGTCCGGTGCGATGGCGTCGGCCCGGACCTCGGCGGAACGCGCGACGTTGGCTGATCCGTCCTTCGCGGCGGCGTGGCACCTCCAGGCGGCCGCTCTCGACACGGCCGGCCATCCCATCGCGGCCGCGATCGCGACCGACCGCGGTCTGGTCGCCGCGCCGATCGTCACGGCGCCCGGGTACGAACTGGTGACGCACGACGGCTCGTCCGAGCGGCGGGCCGGCTGATGGCGACGATCGAAGGCCGCCTCGGCGCGCTCGGCATCCACGACGTCTTCCAGTTGCTCGACGTGGGGCGTCGATCGGGGGTGCTGCAGATCGAGTCCGAGGCCCGCGGCAACCGCGGCGCGGTCGGCTTCGCGGCGGGTCGCGTCGTCACGGCGACCATTCGGTCGAATCCGCATCGCCTCGGTGACCTCCTCGTCCGGTCGGGTCGCATCGACGCCGAGACGCTGGTGCAGGCGCAGGCGCGCCAGACGGCGGGGGACGGCCGGCGTCTCGGGGAGATCCTCGTCGCGCTGGGGGCGGTGTCAGCTGAGGAGATCGCGCGGCAGATGCGCCTCCAGATCGAGGCGGTCGTCTTCGAACTCCTCTCATGGCAGGAGGGACGGTTCCACTTCGTCGAGGGCGCGGTGACGGAGGGACCGGCGGCGGAGCTCCCGTTGGGGGTCGATGCCTTGCTGCTCGAGGGGGCCCGGCGTCTCGACGAGTGGGCCGAGCTCACCGACCGCGTTCCCTCCATCGCGATGGTCCCCGTCCTGCAGGCGCCGGAGGTGGCCGACGGGCGGTTGGAGCTGCGGCCCGCGGAGTGGGAGGTCCTGTCGCACGTAGATGGTCGGCGGGACCTCCGGGGGATCGCGGTGGTCACGGCGATGAGTGAATTCGATGTCGCGCGAGTGGCGTACGGGCTCCTCTCCGCCGGGCTGATCGCGCTCCGGGCGGCCGACGTCGAGGCGGTGGCCGCGGGGAGCGAACGCGAGAGTCCGGCGGCGCGGCAGGTGCAGCAGGCGCGCGAGGCGGTGGAGCGCGGGAACCTCGTCGATGCGCTGACGCATTGGGCGGCGGCACTCGACGCCGAGCCAGACCCCTCGTTGCGCGCGACGATCGTCGACGGTCTCGACTCAACACGGCGGCTGCATCAGGTGCTGCGCGGCAGGGGTGAGGGATGAGCGTGATCGATCCCGCCGCCCGCGTCGAGACGCGCAAGGTCGTCGTGCTCGGTCCCGAAGGAGCCGGCGCGCGCGCGACCGTCGCGGCCCTGCGGCGCGGAGCCGTCGTCGACGCCGATCCGACGCGCCCACTGGTGCCGGCGACGGCGGCCGTGCTCGAGCGGTCGGACGTCGAGGGCGCGGGGCAGCGGCTGATCGTGCACGCCGCGCCCGGGGCGCCGGCGCTCGCCCTCACGCGGCGTCGGGTGCTGACGGGGACCGCCGGGGTGATCGTGGTGCTCGATGCCCAGCGCGAGCGTCTCGCCGCCCAGCAGGCGTGGATGGACGCGCTGCCGGGCCTGCTGCGCGACGCCGCGCTCGATCCGGCGCAGCTCCCCCTGGTGTTGCAGTACAACAAGGCCGACCTGCCTGCGTCGCTCCGTGCCGATCGCGCCGAGTGCGAGGCGGCGTTCAACGCCGCCGGACGACCAGCCGTGGAGTCATCGGCGCTCCGGGGCGACGGCGTCTGGGTGGCCATCGAACATCTCGTGCGACTGATGCGATCGATGCGCGCGGTGGCGGTCGTCCTCGCGTGTGCGCTGCTCGGCGGCGCCGCACCGGCGCGCGCGCAGCCGACCGCGCCGGACGCGGCGGTGCCCCTCCGCACCTGGTCGGACGGACGGGTGGTGATCTTCGCGGGACCGGCGGAGGCGAGGCTGGCCGCGTCGCTGCTCGCGGCCGCCCGCGCGCGGCCGGAGTTCCCCGGGCTTCCCACGCTGCGCGATACCGCGTGGGTGTGGATCGCGCCGGACGAGCGGACCTTCCGGCGCTGGGTGGGGCCATCGGCTCCGGAATGGGGGGCGGCGATCGCCTTCCCGGCGCGTCGTGTGATCGTGATGCAGGGGCGTGATGCGGGGGGCGACGCGGGGGATCCCGTGCAGACCTTCCGGCACGAGCTGTCGCATCTGGCGCTGGCGGAGGTGCTCGGTCCGGAGGTGCCACGCTGGTTCGACGAGGGGTACGCCTCGTTCGCCGCGGGGGAGTGGGGCCGCGACGAGGTGCTGGCGACGAGCGTCGGCCTCGTCTGGCGCGGGGTCCCGACGCTCGCGGGGCTCGATTCCGCGTTCCGCGGTGGTGCGGACGGGGCGCAACGGGCATACGCCCTGGCCCACCGGGCGGTGGCCGAGCTCTCCGCGTTGGGGGGCGAGTCGGGTGTGCACCGGTTGATCGGTGCGTGGCGGGCATCGGGGTCGTTCGACGCGGCGCTCCGGAGCGCGCATGGCCTGACGGTGGAGGGATTCGAGGCGCGGTTCCGGTCGCAGGTCCGCACCCAGTACGGGGTCCTCGCGCTCGCGACGGACCTCGGCCTGCTGACGATGGTGATTGGGGTGCTGGTCGGGCCGTTCTGGTGGCGCCGCCGACGCGAGGCGGCGGCGCGGCTGGCGCGGATGCGCGCCTTCGAGGCGCGGCAGGATGCCGTCGAGCGGGCCTCGGCGTTGGCCCGCCTCTTGGGGGAGGGGGAGCGGGAGTCTTCTCGGACGCCGCGCGAGGCGTGAACGAACTCGCTGGCCGGCGCGTTTTTTGATTGACAGCCGGGGGGGGTCGGTCTAGACTCCCTCCTCTTATGCAGAAGAGTCCGTCATCGTCCGTTCGCTCGTCGTCCGCGCTCTGGTGGGGGTTGGCGGCCGCGTCGTTGGTCGTGGGGTACGCTGACCTCTGGCGGGGGGGCATCACCGTGGCGCCCATCCTGCTCGTGCTCGGCTACTGCGTGCTCATTCCCATCGCGATCCTGAAGTAGGAGGCGCGGTCGTCGGGCGGTGGGGTCGGGGCGAATAGCTCAGTCGGTTAGAGCACCTGCCTTACACGCAGGGTGTCGGGGGTTCGAGTCCCTCTTCGCCCATCGCAGGAACCCGGCGCGTCCGGGGTGGAGTTCCGGAAACTGTTCGTCACCGTCTTGGAGGAATCGCTCGTGAAGGCTCGGTTCCACGCTCGCACCGTCTCCGCCCTCGCGGCGGTCGCCGTCACGTCCACGGCTTGGGCGCAGCCGCCGCGCACGCCGCCCGGTCCCAATACGCCGCGCTCCCTCGTGCAGGTCTTCGCCTCGGCCGACAAGGTGGCCGGGCCGGAGGCGTCCGATGCGCTGCGCGATCGGATGATCCGTGCCTTCCCGTCGCGGCTCCTCTGGATCATCGACCGCAAGGACGTGGTGAGCTTCCTCGAGTCGTCGGGGTATCCGATCGACGAGCAGCTCCCGGCCAGCGACGAATCGGCGCTGGCGAAGGCGCTCCGCGCCGACGACTACATCCGGGGCCGGGTGGTCCCGGACGGTGCCGGCGTGAAGGTCGAGGCGATGATCGTGCTCACGCGCGACAACACGCTGACGCAGCCGCTGCCGGCGGTGACCGGGCCGCGGGCGGACCGCGCGGTGGCCGGGCTCGTGGACCTGATCCGTGAGGCGCGTAAGCAGCTCGTCAACGAGAAGGCCTGCATGGCGGCGGCGCGCGACAATAAGTTCGACGACGCCATCAAGGCGGCGGACGAGGGGATCGCGGCGTATCCGCAGGCGACGCTCGTGCGCTACTGCAAGATGAACGTGCTCGCGCGCCGCGAGGCGCCGGCGGCCGAGCAGCTCGCGATGGCGAAGGAGATCCTCGCGATCGATCCGACGTCGAAGGCGGCGCTCGCCGTCGCGGCGGACCAGGCGAAGGCGGCGGGGCTCGCCGATGAGGCGAATCAGTACCTGATTCAGCTCCTCGCGACCAATCCGCAGGACGCCCAGCTCGCGGCGCGCGTCATCGACGCGCTCGCGGCGAGCGGCAAGCTCGACGTCGCGAAGGAGGTCGTGGCGAAGGCCGTGGCCGACAACCCCGGCGACATCGCCCTCATCTCGCTGCAGTTCAAAGTGTTGGCGGCGCTCAAGGAGTATGGGCCGGCCACGCGCACGGGGGAGGAGCTGATCCAGCTCGATTCGACCCTCGCCGATGCAGCGTTCTACACGCGGCTCGCGGCGCTCTACGCGGCGGACAGCCAGATGACGAAGGCGTCCGATGCCGCCCAGCGCGGCACGGCGCGGTACCCGGGCGATGCCGACCTCTGGCAGCTCTACGCGCAGACGTTGAAGCGCGAGGGGAAGGCGCTCGAGTCGATCGCGGCCGCTCGGAAGGCGCTCGAGGTCAACCCGAAGATCCCGAACGGGTGGACCCAGATCGCCGTCTCGTACAACGACCTCGGCCAGACCGCCGACGCGCTCGCCGCCCTCCGTGAGGCGCGGACGGCCGGGGACGACGTGAACCAGATCGGCGGGTTCGCGCTCAGCATCGGCAACAAGCTGTACCGTGCCGCCGCGGCGGAGAATCCGAAGCAGATCGCGTCGATGGATGCGGCGCTCGTCCCGCTCCACTTCGCGGATTCGACCCTCACCGATGCCAACCTGAAGGGGAACGCCGCGTTCCTCATCGGCGTCTCATCCTTCTACAAGGCGCAGCTCCTCGCCGCGGGCCTGCCCACGAGCAAGAACTGCGATGAGGCGAAGGCGGCACAGGCCGCCACCAACGCCGCGATGGAATACACCCGGCGCGGTGGGCGGACCTCGCCCGACGCGGCGGCGCAGATCCTCGGGGCGGTCAACCAGCTGACTCCGTACCTCGACCGACAGGTCGCGACGCTCTGCAAGTGACGACGCCCTGACCGGGCGGCACGACACCCGCCGGCGCCTTGCGCCGGCGGGTGTCGTGCATCGGGGGGGTCCGTCGCCATCTTTCACGCACGAATGTCGTCGCCCGAGACCTACGCCTCCGCCTGGCATGCGCCTGTCCTCGTCGCCGAGGTGTGCTCGCTCCTCGCCGGATGCGACGTGGTCCTCGATGGGACGCTCGGCGGCGGCGGTCACGCGGCGGCGCTGCTCGACGCGGGACATCATGTCATCGGCCTCGACCGGGACCCCGCGGCGCTCGAGGTCGCGACGGCACGGCTGCGCACCGCGGGAGTCGGGGACCGCTTCGAGGCCGTCCTCGGCAATCACGACGCGATCGAGGAGATCCCGGCGCTCGCGGAGCGACGCGTCGACGGGATCCTGCTCGACCTCGGCGTCTCTTCGCGACAGATCGACGAGGATGCTCGGGGCTTCTCCTTCCGGCCCGGCGTGTCGCTCGACATGCGGATGGACCCGACGCAGTCGCTCGACGCCGCCGGCTGGCTGCGAGACAGTGATGCGGCGACGATGACGCAGGTTTTCCGGGAGGCCGGGGATGAGCCGCGCGCCGCGCGGCTCGCCGCGGAGATCGTCCGTCGGCGGGAGCGCCACGACCTCATCGTCAGTGACGATCTCGTCGGCGCGATCCGCGCGGTGCTCGGGCCGCGCAGCGGCCCCGGAGAGTTCGCCCGGCTCTTCCAAGCGGTGCGCATCGCGGTCAACGACGAGCTCGGCGGGCTCGCGCGAGGCCTCGCGACGCTGCGTGACCGGCTCGCGCCCGGGGGCGTCCTCGCGGTGATCGCCTATCACTCGGGGGAGGACCGGATCGTGAAGCAGTCGTTCCGCGCGTGGAGCACCGCCTGCACCTGTCCGCCGCGGCAGCCGATGTGCACCTGCGCGGGGGTCGCGGCGGGGACGTTGCTGACGCGGCGGGCCACCGTGGCCTCGGAGACGGAGATCGCCGGGAATCCTCGGGCCCGCAGCGCGCGGCTACGCGCCTGGCGTCGCGGCGAGGCACGCTGATCATGCGCGGCCGGACGCTCGTCCTGCTCGGACTCCTCGCCTTCGTCGTCGTCGCCGCCGGCGTGATCTGGCGTCGCAGCGTCGGCGTGGCGCAGGCGCGCACGCTGCGGGAGCTGCGCGAGACCCGGGGGTCGCTCGCGGCCACCGAGGCGGCGCTCGAGGGGGCGATCCGCGACGCGTCGAGCCGCGCGCGACTCGCGCGCACCGTGGAGGAGCGGCTCGGGATGCGTGTCCCGCCTGAGAGCCTGGTCATCCGGTTGCCGCGCCCCACGCCCGAGGGTCGCCCCTGATGCGGGTGACGCGGACGCAGGGGGTCCATCTCGCGTTGGTGGGGTTCGCGGTCGCGCTCCTCGCGCGGTCGGGGTGGGTGCAGCTGCGACAGCGTGCGCAGTGGCAGGCGGAGGCACGCGACCAGCAGACGGTCGAGCGGGCGATGCCCGCGGTCCGCGGCCGCATCCTCGATGCGGCGGGGATCGTCCTCGTGGATAGTCGCGAGCTCGTGCGGCTCGACGTGGCGCCCACCGAGATCCGCGACCGCGCGGCGCTCGCGGCCGCGCTCCGGCGCATCGGGGTCGGCGAGGGGTTCGTCCAACGGGCGACCGATCGCGGGCGGAAGTGGGTCGAGCTCC
>JARIFA010000060.1 GCA_031127075.1 Gemmatimonadota bacterium
AACATGAACGCCGTCAACGCCGCCGGGGACATCAGCTCCGTCACCACGACGAGCGGGATGGCGTACAAGATCCCGGGACGCATCGGCGACTCCCCCATCGTCGGAGCGGGCCAGTACTGCGACAACACGGTCGGCGCCGCCGGTTCCACGGGGCGCGGCGAGGCGAACATCAAGATCTGTGGCGGCTTCCTGACCGTCGAATTCCTGCGACAGGGGCTCGCCCCGGAGGTCGCGGTGCTCAAGACGCTCGAGCGTCTCGTCGCGATGACCGAGCCGCGCCTGATGAACGCGCAGGGGCGCCCGAACTTCGACATCCAGTTCTACGCGGTCACGAAGGACGGGCGCTACGCCGGCGGCTCGCTCTACGAGGGCGCTGACTTCGCGGTCTGCGACGCGCGGGGCGCCCGTCTCGAGAAGTGCGTCTTCCTCTACGGCCGCGGTCGCTGACCGTCGCCCGCTGACGCCGCGCGCGGCCGACTAGCCGAGCCGCGCGTCGAGGAACCCCCCGAGCGCGCGCACCGCGTCGCGCGCCTCGGGGGCGAACGGCACCGCCGCCTGCCAGTCGTGCGGCAACCCCTCCCACCGGTCGCAGATCACCGCGACCCCGGCCGCGCGTCCCTGCGCCTCGAGCGCGAGTGAATCATCCAGCAGGATCTCGCTCGTACTCACCTGCACGAGCATCGGCGGCAGGCCGCGCAGGTCGCCCCGCAGGGGCGAGAGATACGGCTGCGTCGGGTCGTGCCGGCCCGCGTAGGCGGCCACCAACGCCGCGCCGTGCCGCAGCGCGAGGACGTCGTCACTCGCCGCGTTGATGTCGCGTGATCCCCCCGAGGCCGTGAGATCGAGCCACGGACTGATCAGTGCGGCCGCGGCCGGCAGCGGCACACCCCGGTCCCGCGCCGCGAGCATCGCCGCGACGGCGAGCCCGCCCCCCGCCGAATCCCCCAGCAACGCGAGGCGCGCCGGGGTGACCCCGGCGGCGAGCACCGCGCCATAGACCGCCATCGCATCATCGAACGCCGCCGGAAAGGGATGCTCGGGGGCCAGTCGGTAGTCCACGGCGCAGACGCGGGTCCGCGCCGCCGCGCCCACCCAGGCGGCGAGCGCTCGCATCGACCGCGCCGATCCCCCGACGTACCCACCCCCGTGGAAGTACAGGATCGCCCGGTCCGTCCGCGCACCGCGCGGCGTCAGCCAGTCGCACCGCACACCGCCCAGCGTCGTCGGCGTCACCGCGAGCCCCGGCGGCAGCACGCTCGGCAGCCAGCGCCGGATCCCCATCCGGCGACGGATCAGCATCAGGTCGCAGGTCGGCGCCTCGAGCGCGGATTTGATCAGCCGACGCGCGCCCCACGCCGTGAGCCGCATCGCCAGGCTCGGCACGCTACGCCCTCACGGGACGCGGAGCGCGTGCAGGAGGTCGGCGCGCGGATCCACCTCGACCGCCCGCGGCGCCTGCGAGAGATGCAGGTCAGCGACGATCGTCGCCTCGCGCGCCGCCGGGACAGGCACGGTCACGAGCCGACGCGTCCCATCAGGCAGGGTCACGCCGACCGTCAGCGGGAATCGATACGGCGGGAAGCGCCCGTCCTGCACGACGGTCACCACGAGCGCCTGCGCCTCGGCGTCGTGTCGCCACGTCACCTGCCCCTCGACCAATCCCGGCCGCGTGAGCCACTGGTCGAAGAACCAGCGCAGATCCCGTCCCGCCTCGCGCTCCATCGCCGCCCGGAGATCGTCCGTCATCGCCGTGCCATGCCGATGGGCAGCGTGGTACGCGCGCACCGCGGCGAAGAAGGCGCGATCTCCGACCTCCTGGCGGAGCATATGGAGGACGAAGCCGCCCTTCTGATAGCTGTTGGTGTTGAGCAGCTGCACCAGCTCCGCCTGCGCCGTGTCGAGCACGGGGCGCGCCGCGGTGACCGCACTCTGGCGCACCGCGTCGCGGATCGCCTCACGGTCCGCCTGGAAGGCGCTGTCCCCGACCGCGTGCGCCGTGTACAGCGCCGCGAAGTAGGTCGCGAAACCCTCCGAGAGCCAGAGATGGCCCCACGCCCGCTCCGTCACCGCATCGCCGAACCACTGATGCGCCGTCTCATGCGCGATGAGTCCGACACTCACCCCATCCGGCGTGCGGAAGAGGCGATCGGCGTAGAAGATCGCCCCCGCGTTCTCCATCCCGCCGAAGCGGGTGCTGCTCTGCAGATGCTGGAGCTGCGGAAAGGGGAACGGCCCGACCGTCCGCGCGAAGTACTGGACCACGTCACCCGCGGCGGCGAAGCGCCCGGGCATCGCGGACGCCTGCTCCGGCGCGGTGAAGACGCTCTGCAGCACGCAGCTGCCCCCCTCCCCCGCCCCACAGGCCGTCGCACCGAGCGGGTGCTCGACGAGCGGCGCCGCGGCGATGACCATCAGGTAGGTCGGGATCGGCTCGTCGATCGCCCAGGTCGTGCGCTGGCGCCCGCCCAGCAAGGAGGCGAGGCCGCGCTCCGTCCCGTTCGCGACGACGCGTCGTCCCGCCGGCGCGTCGACGACGAACTCCACCGGCGCCTTGTCCGACGGATGATCCACGGTCGCGAGCCAGTGGCGCGCCCGGTCAGGCCAGTTGTCCCCGAACGCCTGCCAGCGGCCGGCGCTGTCGGTCGAGATGATCAGCCCGTCGCGCGGCGCGCCGGCGTAGCGCAGGGTGACGCAGACGGTGTCGCGCGCGGCACGTGCGGCCGGGAGCGGGATCCGTACCACGCGCCCATCGTGCTCGGCGAGGACGCGACGCGGGCGCACGCACCCGACCTCGGCGTCCGCCACCCGCATCGGGGCGAGCAGGTCGAGCGGGAGCTCCCGCACCGCGCGCTCCCGGGCGACGGTGAGCGTCGCGCGCACGGCGATCTCGGAACCGCGTCGCGGGAGGTCGATGGCGAAGCGATAGCGAAGGACGTCGACGCCGGCGACCTGCGCCGCGACGGGCCGGATCGCGCCAGCGCCCGCGATCGCGAGGAGGGCGGCGCCTGCGGCGACGACGCGCCGCGCCGCACTCACTCGGCGGCCTGCCGCAGCGCCCGGGCGAACTCGGGCGCGGTCGCGTATCGATCCTCGGGGGCCCGCGCGATCGCCTTGAGCAGCACGGCATCCACCCCATGCGGCAGATCGGGCCGGCGCGTCCGCGCCGGGGTCGGCTCCTGCCGCAGGCGGGCCACCATCATCTCCTGCGCGTTGCGCCCCTCCCACGGCAGCTTCCCCGTGAGCATCTCGTACGCCATCAGCGAGAGCGCGAAGATGTCGCTGCGGGCGTCGAGCGGCTTCCCACGCAATTGCTCGGGACTCATGAACTCCGGCGTCCCGAGGATGATGCCGGTCGCGGTGAGCTTTTGGCGCTCGGCCCCCGTCTGACGCTCCTTCGCCAGCCCGAAGTCCATCACCACCGCGTGCTCGACGCCTGCGGCGTCCTTGCACACCATGATGTTCTCGGGCTTCAGATCGCGGTGGACGATCGCGAGCTCGTGCGCCACGTGCAGCCCATCCGCAATCTCCCCGATGAACTTCACGGTGTCGGCGAGCGTGGTGCGGCCGACACGGTAATTCCGGTCACTGAGGATCTCCCCCTCGATGAACGGCATCACCACGTACACGAGCCCCCCCGACGCCTCCCCGAGCCGCTCGATATGGCAGACGTTCGGATGCGCGAGCTTCGCGCCGAGCTCCGCCTCGCGCCGGAGCCGCGCCATCGCGCTCGGTTCGGCCGACAGGCCGGGGGAGAGGATCTTGATCGCGAACCGCTGCTGCGTGACCGCGTCCGTCGCGAGATACACGTACGACATCCCGCCCTCGCCGACCTTCTTCACGATCTGGTAGCGACCGTCGAGGACCTGCCCCGTCATGTTCCCGTGCCCGACCGGGGTCGCCGGGGTCACCGCGGGCATCACGCGCGTCGGTGCCGGTGCGCCGGCGGCGACGGGCGCGTCGGCCGCGCTGGCGGCGTCGACCACGGTCGCCGCGACCGCGACGAGCCGCGACCCGTCCCGCGTGCAGAAGCGCGCGTCCCCGCCATAGACCCCGCCACAGGTGGGGCAGCGCATCGTCACGTCGGCATCCCCCCGTCACCGATCAGGCGGCGCAGCCCATCCCACTCCACATTGCCCCCGCTCAGGACGCAGACCGTCGGCCCCTCCGGCGCCACGAGGCCGAGGAGCAGCGCGGCGACGGTGATCGCCCCGCTCGGCTCGCAGACGAGCTTCATCCGGTCGAGGAGGAGCTGCACCGCGCATGGGAGCGCACCGTCGGGGACGGTGACGACGTCGTCGAGGAAGGCGCCGAGATGGTCGAAGTTTCTCGTGCCGATCCGCACCGCGAGGAGGCCGTCGGCGAGCCCTTCCGGGTGCGCCGGGATTGTCACCGGTGCCCCCGCCGCCCGAGCGCGCGAGTACTTGGGCGCTCCCTCCGGCTCGACACCGATGACCCGCGCCCGCGGCGCGAGGAACTTCACCGCGGCCGCGACCCCGGAGCTCAACCCGCCGCCGCCGATCGGCACGAGCACCGTCCCGACGTCCGGGAGGTCCTCGGCGATCTCGAGCCCGAGCGTCCCCTGCCCCGCGATGATCGTCGGGTCGTCGTAGGGCGGCACCATCGTGAGCCCCTCCGCCGCCTGGATCTCGAGCGCGCGCTCCATCCGCTCCTGCGTGGTGACACCGGCGTAGAAGCACCGCGCGCCGAGGCGGACCGCGCCATCGCGTTTCGCGCGTGGCACCGTGGTCGGCATCACGATCGTCGCCGAGACGCCGAAGAGCTTCGCCGCGAGCGCGACCGCCTGCCCGTGGTTCCCCGAGCTCGCGGTGATGACGCCGGCGGCACGCGCCTCGGGGGCGAGCGAGGCGAGGAAGGTGTACGCCCCGCGGAACTTGAAGGCCCCACCCCGCTGCAACATCTCGGGCTTCACGTACACCGGGACGCCGGCGCGCTCCGCGAGCCCCTCGACGGGGAGGAGCGGCGTGCGCACGGCCACGCCGCGCAACAGACCGGCCGCCGCACGGAGCGCATCCAACGTCACGAGGTCGTGCGTCACGGTCTTCAGACTCATCGGCGAAATCTCCCCCCCTGCCCGCCGCATCGCAATGCGGCGGGGCGCCGGCTCACCGTCGAGTGGGGCGCATCGCCTCGCAGGGCGCGGACGGGACCGGGTTCGGGGGGCCGTAGCGCGCGTGCACCAGACGGGTGCCGGTAGCGTCGATCACCAGCGTGAAGAGGTCGTCGTACTCGTGGTCACAGAGGTCGGGGCGCGACGGGCCGCCGAGGGCGGCGATCCATCGCCGCACCGTGTTCGAGTGCCCCACGATGACGAGCGTCCCACCGGGGTGCGCGCGCACGAGCGCCGTCACCGCCTCGGTCTGCGCCGCAGCAGGACCGGCCGGGAGCAGGGTGGGGGTGAGGCCGAAACGCTCGGCGACGGGGCGTGCGGTCTCGCGGGTCCGGACGGTCGGCGTGTGGGCGACGACCGTCACCCGCGACTCGGCGAGGGCGGCGGCGAGCGCCGCGGCACGGGCCGTCCCGATCTCGGTGAGCGGCGGATCGGACGCCGGCTGGGTCGCCTTGTCGGCGTGGCGGACGATGATGACCGTGGTCGCGGGCTGGGCGGCGAGGGGCGCGGTGAACGCCACCAGCGCGAGGAGGCAGGCGAGGGCACGCATCAGCGCACCACCCGAAGCCGGGCGATCACCACGCCGACGCCGTCGTCCGCCGGTCGCGGCCGGAGCATCTCCCCGTTCGGGAGCAGCGCGACCGGGAGCGCGCCGCTCGCCCAGGTGCCGCGGTACGCTCCGTCGGTCCCGAAGACGTCGACGACGCCCGTGCTGTCCCCCGGCGGGACCCGCCGCACGTACATGTGCGCATCCGACTGCAGCGCCACGGCGTCAACGCGCCCGAGCGGCGTCCCGGTGTCACGACGCAGCACCGCGAGGAGGCGCGGCCCCTCGTAGAGCCGCACCACGTAGCCCGTCGCCTCCGCGACCAGCAGTCGCGGGCCCACCGCGTGCGGTCGGAGGGTCATGCCGTCGGGGACGAGCGACGCGCCGGAGACGGTGTCGGCGACGAGGACGCCATCCTGCCACCGCCAGACCCCGCCGACACGGAATCGAAGCCAGGTCGCGCCGGTGAGCGCGCCGACGAGCGGCCGGTCTGGCAGGGGGTCGAGAGACGGCCCGAAGCGTACCAGCGCCGACTTCCCGGCGTCGAGGATGACGAGCGAATCCCCCTGTGTGCCGATGGTCGTGGGCCGCACGAACGCGCCCGGTGCGCTCCCCCGCGTCCCGAGGAGGCGGTCCGACCGCCCGTCGCGCCCGAACCGCACGATCGCGGAATCGCCGGCGAGCACATAGGTGCGTCCCGCGCGGTCCGCCTGCACGAGGTCCGGCGCCACGCGATCGAACCGCCACGGGGTGCCATCCGCCGCCGAGAGCAGGCCGATCTCCTCGACGCGCCAGGGAAGCGCCGTCTCCGCGTGCCGCGAGGTGAGGAGACGGACGCCGGCCGAGTCGACGCGCGTGACGTCGGGATCGCCGGGGGGCGTAGCGCGGCAGCCGGCGGACGCCACCACCACGGCGCAGAAAACCCATCGGAGGAATCGCATGCGTGGAAGCTAAAACGACGCGGGGGCGGCACGTCATCCGTGCCGCCCCCGCGTCCCGCGTGGCGCGGTCGTGCGCCTCGGCGGGGCTACTCCGTCGCGCCGAGGGCGAGCTGGCCGTCCTCGCCGCCCTCGTCCTCGCCCTCGCCGTCCTTGTCGTCGGAGACGACGCGGGCGATCGCCGCGACGACGTCCCCGAGCTCGAGGTTCTTGAGCTTCACGCCCTGCGCGACACGTCCGGTCTCCCGGATGTCCTTCACGGCGCAGCGCAGCGACTGGCCGCCGCGTGTGATGAGCATCAGGCCGTCCTCGGGGAGCACCTCGAGGAGGCCGGCGACGTCACCGGTCTTCTCGGTGCGGCGAACGGTGAGCGTGCCCCGCCCGCCGCGCCCCTGCACCCGGTACTCGTCGACCTTGGTGAGCTTGCCCATCGCGAGCTCGGTGACGACGAGGAGCGAGGCGTCGCGCTTCACGACGACCATCCCGACCACGCGGTCCCCCGCGCCGAGGGCGATCCCCTTCACGCCGGTGGTATCACGCCCCATCCCGCGGACCTCATCCTCGTGGAACCGGATGCTGAGCCCGTGCTTGGTGACGAGGACCACATCGTTGGTCCCCGACGTGATCTGCACGTCGACGAGCTCGTCGCCCTCCTCGAGCTTGATCCCCTTCACGCCCGTGGAGCGGACGTTCGAGTACTCGTTGAGCGCGGTCTTCTTGACCGTGCCCTGCCGCGTGCAGAAGAGGAGGAACTCGGTCTCGGTGAACTCCTTCACCGGGACGATCGCCTTCACCTCGGTGTCGGCCGCGACGTTGATCAGATTCACGATCGGCTTCCCCTTGGTCGCACGCGCGCCCTCGGGGATCTCGTGCACCTTGAGCCAGAAGCACCGCCCGTCCTGCGTGAAGACGAGCAGATAGTCGTGCGTCTTGGCGACGAAGAGGTGCTCGACGAAATCGTCGGTGCGGAGCTCCGTCCCCTTCGTCCCGACCCCGCCGCGCCGCTGCTTGCGGTAGGTGGAGATGGAGGTCCGCTTGATGTAGCCGGCGTGGGAGATCGTCACGACGACCTCCTCGTTCGCGATGAGGTCCTCGATCGAGAACTCCCCGTCGTCGCCCACGATCTCGGTCCGGCGCTCGTCGCCGTACTCGGCGACGAGGGCCCCGAGCTCCTCCTTCATGACCTGCATCCGCGCCGGCTGCGACGCGAGGAGCGCCTCGAGCGCGGCGATCTGCGTGCGCACCTCGCGCAGCTCCTCCTCGAGCTTGTCGATCTCAAGGCCGGTGAGCTTGGCGAGGCGCATGTTGAGGATCGCCTCGGCCTGCTTCTCGGAGAGCGCGAAGCGCTTCCGCAGCTCGGCGCTCGCCTCCGGCGTGTCGGCCGAGCCGCGGATGACCTTGATGACCGCGTCGATGTTGTCGACCGCGATCTTGAGGCCCTCGAGGATGTGCTCGCGTTCCTTCGCCTTGTCGAGGTCGAACTGCGTGCGCCGGACGATCACCTCGTGGCGATGCGCGATCCAGTGCTGCAGCACCTCGCGGAGCCCCATCACCTTCGGGACCAGCCGCTTCGTCGCCGGGTCGGGGACGAGCGCGAGCATGATGACGCCGAAGGTGCTCTGCATCGAGGTGTGCTTATAAAGCTGGTTCAGCACGACCTTCGGGATCGCATCCCGCTTGAGCTCGATGACGATGCGTGTCTGCGCGTCCGACTCGTCGCGGAGGTCCGACACCCCCTCGATCTTCTTGTCGCGCACCAGCTCCGCGATGCTCGCCACGAGATTGGCGCGATTCACCTGGTAGGGGAGCTCGGTGACGACGATCTGGGACTTGTTCGAGGATTCCTTCTCCTCGACGACCGCCCGCGCGCGCATCACGACCTTGCCGCGCCCCGTCTCGAGGTAGTCGCCGATCCCGGCACGACCGTAGATGAACGCCCCCGTCGGGAAGTCCGGCCCCTTCACCAGCCCGCGCAGCGTCGCCGTCTCGACGTCGGGGTCGTCGATCATCGCCGTGATCGCGGCCGCCACCTCGCGCAGGTTGTGCGGCGGGATGTTCGTCGCCATGCCGACCGCGATGCCGGCCGAGCCGTTCACGAGGAGATTCGGCAGCGCCGACGGCAGGACCGTCGGCTCCTCGAGGCGATCGTCGAAGTTCGGGGCGAAGTCAACGGTGTTCTTGTCGATGTCGGTCAACATCTCGACCGCCACCTTCGTCAGGCGCGATTCCGTGTAGCGGTACGCCGCCGCCGGATCGCCGTCGACCGAGCCGAAGTTCCCCTGCCCGTCGACCAGCGGGTAGCGGAGCGAGAAATCCTGCACCATGCGCACGAGCGCGTCGTACACCGACTGGTCGCCGTGCGGGTGGTACTTGCCGAGGACGTCGCCGACGACCGTCGCCGACTTCTTGTACGCCCGCCCCGGCACGAGCCCGAGCTCGTTCATCGCGTAGAGCACGCGCCGGTGCACCGGCTTGAGCCCGTCGCGCACGTCCGGCAGCGCGCGGCTCACGATGACGCTCATCGAGTAGTTGATGAACGACTCGCGCACCTCGTCCTGGATGAGGCGCGGCAGGATGCGTTCGCGGTTGTTCGGCGCGGTCATGGCGGCGGGGGAGAGAAGAGGGGCCGCGCCCGTCGGACGCGACCCCTCAAGTTACCCGCCCCGGACCGCCGGTTCAATCGGAAATCAGGGGGCGCTGGGCGTCCCCGGCGACCGCGCGGCCGCCTCCTCCGCCCCCTCCTCCGAGGCGAGCTCGCGCGCGATGCGCTCCCGCTCGCCCCGCCACGACTCGTACCACCGCCGCGTCACCTCCCCTGCGAGGTCCCGGCTCCCGAGCCCGAAGGCGAGGGAGAGCGCGAGGGCCAACGCCCCGAAGATGATGGCGAACGCCGTCGTCACGATGTCGGTCGCCACGCCGAGCTCCTGCAGCGCCATGAACGTCGCCAGCAGGATCACCCCCCCCTTCCCCGCGCGCGCGAGCGTCGGCCCGCCGTCGAGGTTCTGCGTCGAGGCGGTGATCAACGCGGAGACGAAATCCCCGAGCACGATACCGAGGATCACGATCACCACCGCCGCGATCACGCTCGGGACGTAGCTCAGCAACTCCGAGAAGACCTGGCCGAGGTAGTCGATGCCGAGCGCGTCGGCGGCGACGAGCATCGCCGTGAAGAGGATCAGCCAGAAGATGAGATTCGCGACGACCCGCGTCGGATTGACCGGCTGCCCGGTGTGGTCGTGCGCGGGGATGCCCCCGCGCTTGAGCACGTCGTTGAGGTGCATCCGGCGGAGCACGCGCCCGACCGCGCGCTGCGCCAGCTTCGCGAGCACGTAGCCGATCGTGATCACCGCCGCCGCGCCGAACATCGCGGGCAGATACTCGAGGAGCCCGCGGATGCTGTCGAGGAGGCGGCTCAGGAAGGTCGAGGAGTCCATAGCAGGGTCAGAAGGTGTACGAGAGGAGCGCGTGGCGCCCGGGGCGGCCGGTCGCGGCGGCGACGACCGCCAGCGGGTCGAGACGGAGGCGGTCGAGCGCGCTGACCCGCCCCGCATCACGGGCCGGCTCGAGGAAGCGCGCGGTCATCAGGGCACCGACGGCCGCGCCGGCGGTGGCGGCGGCGAGGCTCGTGGCCCCGTCCCGCTCGCCTTTGTCCTGAGCGAGCAGCCCGATGCCCAGCCCCATCAGGGCACCGGCGCCGCTCCCGACGGTGACGAGGTTCGCCTCGCCCCGCGTGTGATCGTACCGGCGGACCAGCGCGTAGTTCGCCCCGACCGTGCCGACGAGGGCGCCACCGAGCATCGCGAGCGCCGCGGTCTGCGGCTCCGGCGAGCCATTGGCGACGGCGGTGGCACCGGCGGTCGCACCAATCGTCGCGCCGAGCCAGAGGGTCTGCACATCCCCGACGGTCACCCGCGCCGGCGTCGTGGCGGCCCACGCCCGCCCGAGGCCGGCGCCGAGCCACCCGGACGCCGCCCAGACCGCCGCGGCCGTCGCCTCCGCGCCGCCCTTGGTGTCGAAGAGGTCGCGGTCGGTGGTGACGGTCAGCGCCATCGCCGACGCGAAGGCGAGGTCGTGCCCGAAGAGCGTCACCGCGGCCTGTCCGCCCGACGCGCCGGTGCCGAGCACGAGCCCGGCGGCCGTCCCGCCGATCCCGCCGACCAGCAGCGAGGCCGCGCGTTCGCGCGCGCCGGCGCCGGACTGCGACGCGATCGCCAGCGCCTGCCCCGCCCCCCGCACCGAGAACCCCGTCGCGAGCAACTGCCGCCCCTCGGTGATCGGCACGTGCCGCGTCACCTCGCCGGCGGCGAAGAACATCCCGCCCGACATCACGAGATACGCGGCGATGGCGCTGACGGCGTCGTCGGCCGTCGCGACGGCGAGCGCCGGGCCATAGGTCGTCAGGCCGAGAATCGTCTGGTCGCGCACGAAGCGCGTGCGGAGCTCGGAGGCCTCCTGCGCCTCGAGGCGGAGCGATGCCCCGACCGCGAGAGCGACGAGGGCCAGCAGGACGGTGCGTCTCATGCGGGACAATCTAGCCTCCGTCCGATGGTCACCGCGGGTCCCGCCCCGTCTCAATTGCGCGTGCCGCGCTTGAGGTCGAAGAGCACACTCCGATGACACCCGGGGCAAAGGAGCCACTCGCGGCGACGCGCATACCCGAGGCCGAAGCTCCCCCCACCGAGCGCCTTCCCCTGCATCCGGACCGCGCACCGCGGGCAGTCCGCGTGCCCATCGCGCGCGTACGCCTCCCGGACGAGGCGTTCCTCCGCCACGGAGAACGGCGCCGCGTCAGTCATCGCCGATCCGGAGCACGACCTTGCCGAACTGCCGCCCCGACGCGAGCCGCTCGAACGCCCCCCGTCCCTCGGCGAGATCCCAGACCCCATCCACCGGCGGCACCAATCGGCCGGCGGCGAACTCGGCGACGATCGCGTCGAGCTCCGCATCGTTCCCCATCGTCGACCCGAGGATCGACCACTGGTTCCAGAAGAGCTTCCGCACGTCCATCGCGAGCGCCGGCCCCGACGTGCCACCGCAGGTGACGAGGCGCCCGCCGCGCGCGAGCGCCCCGAGCGACTGCGCCCACGTCCGCTCGCCGACCGAATCGACCACGACGTCCACCCCGCGCTTCCCCGTCCGATCGCGGATCAGTTTCCCGACATCGCCCGTCGAGTGATCGATGCATTCGTCCGCCCCGAGCGCCCGCGCGCGTTCCAACTTCTCCGCACTCGACGAGGTCACCCAGACCCGCGCGCCGCGCGCCTTGCAGATCTGCAGCGCCGCGAGCGCCACCCCGCCGCCGATGCCCCAGAGGAGGACCTCGTCCCCCGCCCGCACCCGCGCCCGCGTCACGCACATCCGCCACGCCGTGAGCGTGGCGAGTGTGAAGGCGGCCGCGGCGGCATCGTCCACACCGGCCGGGATGCGGCGGACGTTCGTCGCCGGGACCACCACCTCGTCCGCGAAGGTCCCCGGGAGATGTTCGCCGAGGAGGCGGTACCGGACGCAGAGGGAGTGCTCCCCCGCGCGGCAGAACTCACACTGCCGGCACGAGAGCCCGGGATTGATCACGACCCGGTCACCGGGGGCGACCATCGTCACGTCGGGGCTCACCTCCGCGACGACCCCCGTGCCGTCCCCGCCGAGGATCCACCCCGGACGGACCTCCACGCCGGGGATGCCGCGGACGACCCAGAGGTCGAGATGGTTGAGCGCGGCCGCCCGCAGGCGGACCCGGACCCCGCCCGCGGGCGGCAGCGCCGGCGCGGGGAGATCGTCGCGGAATCGCAGCTGGTCGAGCCCGCCGTGCGCATCGATGGTGAGTGCTCGCATCCCCGCTCCGTGGCTATATTCCGCCTATGATTCCCATCAAGGTTCCCCCCCTCGGCGAATCCATCACGGAAGCGACCGTCTCGCGCTGGCGCAAGCAGGAAGGCGAGGCCGTGGCGATCGGCGAGACCCTGGTCGAACTCGAGACCGACAAGATCACCGTCGAGGTCCCCGCGCTCAACGCCGGCGTCCTCGTGAAGCGCCTCAAGCAGGAAGGCGAGGTCGTCCAGCTGGCCGAGACACTCGCCGAGCTCGACGAGACGGCGACGGCCGCCGCGCCGAGCCCCGCCGCCCCCGCCGCCCCCGCCGCCCCCGCCGCACCGGCAGCGGCCCCCGCCGCTCCGACCGCCGCCCCGGCACCGGCCGCCGAGGT
>JARIFA010000061.1 GCA_031127075.1 Gemmatimonadota bacterium
GGGGACGCATCCCGCGCTCGCGCTCGACCGGGCGAACGCGAAGTTCCAGCGCCGATTCGAGTCGGTGGAGCGGATCGCCAGCGCGCGCGGCCTCGACGTCCGGACGGCCGGCCTCGAGGCGCTCGACGTCATCTGGGATGAGGTGAAGGCGCAGGAGCGCGGCTGACGGCGGCCGCGCCGTCCGATCAGATCGGCTTGTAGAGCGCGAAGTAGGTCGCGAGCCCGATGAGCAGCGGCGCGAGGAGCAGCATCGGCATCCCCCACGTCGGCCGGCGATACGGGAGGAGCATCACGGCGCCGAGGACGGCCCAGACGATGAGCTTGGCCCAGAGCCACCCCGGGAAGGCGACGACGCCCGCACGCGCGATGCCAAGCCGCGCGAGCATCCCGAAGCCGCCGAGCAGGATGAGGAAGAGTCCGACGCCATAGAGCGCGATGAGCACGCGGCGGGCCCGGGGGCCCCGGCGCGCCCCCCCCTCGAGCGCGTGGAGGGCGGTGGCACCGAGTGCCACCATCGTGAGCGCGATACCGATGAGATGGACGATCTCGTACAGGTCACGTGGAAACATCGTTCACTCGCCGTAAGGGACCCAGATGTTCTTGACGTGCGTCGCCTCGCGCAGGAAGGCGCGGGCGTCGGGCGCGGCGGTCCAGTCCACCGGCCCCGCGTGGCACCAGGTCCGCTTGAGGTTGCCGGCCGAGGCCGACTCGACGGCCGCGCGGCCGGCCGCCGTGCCCCAATACCAGACCGACTCGACGTCGTCGTGCGCCGCGAGGACGGTGGCGAGCGCATCCTTGGCCCCGGTGACGAGGTTGACCACGCCGGCCGGGACGTCGGAGCTCTCGAAGATCGTGTAGAGATCGGTCGCCGCGAGGGGATGCGGCTCGCTCGGGATCGCGACCACCGCGTTCCCCGTCGCGATGAGGGGGGCGATCGTGGAAATGAGGCCGAGGAGCGGCGCCTCATCCGGGGCCGCGACGCCCACCACCCCGATCGCCTCGGGCATCGCGATGGCGATGCCGCGAATCGGCACGTGATGCACGGCGCCATCCCACTTGTCCGCCCACGCGCCATAGGTGAAGAGCCGATCGATGCTCGTCTCCACCTCGGCGCGCGCCGCGGCGGCGGTCGCGCCCGTCATCAGGCGCACGCGCGTCGCGAACTCGTCGCGCCGCGCCGAGAGATTCTCGGCCACGTAGTAGAGGATCTGCGCACGCAGGTGCGCCGTCGCCCGGCTCCAGCCACCGACCGCCGCGCGCGCCGCTTCGACGGCGTTGCGAAGGTCCTTGCGATTCCCCTCCCCGACCTCGCCGAGGCGCCGCCCCTTGGGATCGACGATGACCCGCACGTACCCGGCATCGGGGCGCGCCTGCTTCCCACCGATGAAGAGCTTCGGCGTGCGGTCGATCGCGGGCAGCGCTTCCATCACGGGGGTCGCGGCCACCACGGATGCGCGCGTCTTCGTGGCGCGCCGGCACCGCGACGGGGGCGAGATACTCCCACATCCCCTCGCGCCCTCCCTCGCGCCCGTAGCCGCTCTCGCGATACCCACCGAAGCCGGCGGCCGCATCGAAGAGGTTCGTCGCGTTCACCCAGACAACGCCGGCCCGAAGCTTCGGTGCGATGTCGAGGGCGAGATTCACGTTCTCCGTCCAGACACTCGCCGCCAGACCGTACGGCGTGTTGTTCGCGAGCGACACCGACTCCTCGGGGGTGCGGAAGCTCATCGCTACCAACACGGGGCCGAAGATCTCCTCCTGCGCGATCGTGCTCGCGGGCGCGACCTCGGTGAAGAGTGTCGGCGGGAAGTAGCACCCCGTCGTCGGCACGGGCGTGCTCGGCTGCCACATCTGGGCCCCCTCGGCCTGTCCCGTGGCGCAGAGCGTGCGGATGCGCGCGAGCTGCTCGGGCGAGACGATTGCGCCCATGTCGATCGCCTTGTCGAGCGGCGGACCCACGCGGAGCGTCTCCATCCGGGCCTGGAGCTTCGCGATCAGGCGATCGTGCACGCCCTCCTGGACCAGCAGGCGCGATCCGGCGCAGCAGACCTGCCCCTGATTGAACCAGATGGCGTCCACCACGCCCTCGACGACGGCGTCGAGGTCCGCGTCCTCATACACGATGAACGGCGATTTCCCTCCGAGCTCGAGCGAGAGCTTCTTCCCGCTCCCGGCGGTGGCCTTCCGGATGATGCGCCCCACCTCGGTGGATCCGGTGAAGGCGACCTTATTGATGCCGCGATGCTCCACCAGCGCGGCGCCGGTGCGCCCGTCGCCGGTGAGGACGTTGAGCACCCCGGCGGGCAGCCCCGCCTGATGCGCCAGCTCCGCGAAGAGCAGCGCGGTCAGCGGAGTGTACTCAGCCGGCTTGAGCACGACCGTGTTCCCCGCCGCGAGCGCCGGCGCGACCTTCCACGCGAGCATCAGTAGCGGGAAGTTCCACGGGATCACCTGTCCCACGACGCCGACGGGGCCGTATCCGTCGAACTCGGCGGGTCGGAGCTGCGCCCATCCCGCATGATGGTAGAAGTGCCGTGCGACGAGGGGGATATCGAGGTCGCGCGTCTCGCGGATCGACTTCCCGTTGTCGAGGGTCTCGAGCACCGCGAAGAGACGGCTGTGCTTCTGCACCATCCGAGCGAGCGCGTAGAGGTGCCGCGCCCGTGCATGCGCCGGCAGTCGCGACCAAGGACCGAACGCCTTCCGCGCCGCAGCGACGGCCGCATCCACATCCTTGGCCGATCCCTGCGTGACGCGCGCCAGCAGCGCGTTGGTGCTCGGATCGGTCACGGCGAACGTCGTGCCGGGCTTCGTCCACGCGCCGGCGATGAAATGGCCGAAGGTGGCCGTATGGGCGGCGAGCCAGGCGCGCGCCTCCGCGTCCCCTTCGGGCGCGGGGCCGTAGTCCATCGTCTCGAAGATCTCCGTCACGGTCGGCATCGGCGCGTGCCTCAGGGCATCGGGTGGCGGTGCGCGGCCGCGTAGCGGCCGGTCACGAAGTGCTCGAGCTGGCGTTCGATGTCGGTCAGGAGCGCTGAGGCGCCGAACCGGAAGAGGTCGGGATGGAGCCAGCGCCCCCCCAACTCCTCCTTCATCAGGAGCAGGTAATCGAGCGCCTGCTTCGCGGTGCGGATCCCCCCGGCGGGCTTGTAGCCGACGTGCACACCGGTCGCCGCGTGGTAGGCGCGGATCTGCCGCACCATCACGAGGGAGACGGGGAGCGTCGCGTTGACGCCCTCCTTCCCCGTGCTCGTCTTGATGAAGTCGGCGCCCGCCTGCATCGCCACCCAGCTGGCGCGCGCGACGTTCGTCAGCGTGGCGAGCTCACCGGTCGCCAGGATCGCCTTCAGGTGCGCGTCACCGCAAGCCTCGCGGAAGGCGCGCACCTCGTCGTAGAGCGCGGTCCAGTCCCCGGTGAGGACGTGGGCGCGGGTGATCACGATGTCGATCTCTCGTGCGCCCGCCGCGACGGAGGCGCGGATCTCCTCGAGCCGCTGCGCGAAGGGCGAGAGCCCCGCCGGGAACCCGGTCGACACCGCGGCGACGGGGATCCCACTCCCCTCGAGGGCACGGACCGCCGTCTCGACCCACCGGTGGTAGACACAGACGGCGCCGACGGTGAGGCCGAGCGACTCGACCCCTAGGGCGCGCGTGAGATCGTCCCGGAGCGGATGCCGCGCCTTGGCGCAGAGCCGCCGGACATTGCCCGCGGTGTCGTCCCCTGAGAGGGTGGTCAGGTCCATCAGGGCGATGCCCTTGAGCAGCCACGCGGCCTGCCACTGCTTCTTGACCGTCCGCCGCGTCGGGATCGTCGCCGCCCGCCGCTCGGCGGCACTGCGGTTCACGCGGATCCCCCGCACGACCTCGAGGTCGAGCGGCTGGCCGGGATTCCGCGGAAGCGGGCCCGCGCTCACGGTGCGCGACCCTCGCACGCGCCCACCCGCGGCTGGCGCCTCACGCGCTCAGGGCCGGAGCCGGTGCATCATCCGCGGGAACGGGATGCACTCGCGGATGTGCGGAGAGCCGCAGATCCAGGCGACCGTCCGCTCGAGGCCGAGCCCGAAGCCCGCGTGCACGAAGGTGCCGTACTTCCGCAGGTCGAGGTACCAGCTGTACGCGTCCTCCGGGAGCCCCTCCTCCCGGATCCGCGCGAGGAGCTTATCGTGGTCGTCCTCGCGCTGCGAGCCGCCGATGATCTCGCCGTACCCCTCCGGCGCGAGCATGTCGTCACAGAGGACGGTGCGCGGGTCGTCGGGGTTCTCCTTCATGTAGAAGGCCTTCGCCTCCTTCGGGTAGTTGCACACGAAGATGGGCGTCGCGTAGTCCTCGACGAGGAGGGCCTCATCCTCCGCGCCGAGGTCGTCCCCCCACTGGATCGCGCTCCCCTTCCCCTGCAGCGTCTTCACCGCCTCCCCGTACTCGACGCGCGGGAAGGGCGTCTGCACCGCCTCGAGCTTCGACACATCGCGCCCGAGCTCCTCGAGCTCCGCGCGCCGTCGCTCGACCGCCCGCCGCACGAGGAAGGCGACGAACTCCTCCTGCAGGCGCATGTTCGCATGGGTGTCATTGAACGCCACCTCCGGCTCGATCATCCAGAACTCGGTGAGGTGGCGACGCGTCTTCGACTTCTCGGCGCGGAAGGTCGGGCCGAAGGTGTAGATCTTCCCGAACGCCGCCGCGGCCGCCTCGCCGTAGAGCTGGCCGGTCTGCGCGAGGTAGGCGTTCCCCTCGTCGAAGTACTCCGTGGAGAAGAGCCCGGCGCGCTCGCCGATCGCGGCCGTCAGAATCGGCGTGTCGACGCGCAGGAACCCGCGCTCGTAGAAGAAGTCGTGGATCGCCTGCTCGATCTCGTTCCGGATCCGCATGATCGCGACCTGCCGCGGCGTGCGGAGCCAGAAGTGCCGGTGGTCGAGCAGGAAGTCGATCCCGTGCTCCTTCGGCTGGATCGGATAATCGAGCGCGCTCGGGCCGATGACCGCGAGCGCCGAGACGCCGAGCTCCACGCCGCCCGCCTGCCGCGCATCCGCGCGCACGACACCGGTGACCTGCAGCGAGGTCTCGAGTGTCAGGGTCCCGAACGCCTCCCACGCCGCCTCCGGCACCTCCTTCTTCGCGACCACGCACTGGAGAACCCCGGTGCCGTCGCGCATCACGATGAACGCGATCTTCCCGGACGACCGGAGATGGGTCACCCAGCCGGACAGGGTGACGGTCTGACCGACCTGGTCGGGGAGGTCGGCGATACGGATGATGGGGTCGGTCGCGGACATCGGGCGGGCTTGGCGTGAAGAGATTCGCGTAAGCTAGGCCCGGCCGAGACGGGGAGGAAGCGACGGCACACGGCCGCCGCCCCCGCCGTGCCGCGCGCTCAGTGCACGAGCGCGCCGGGCCGCGAGATCCCCTCCACCACCCGCTCGACGATCCCCGGGTCGGTCGAGCCGACGTGCGTCGCGAGATCGGCCTGCGCCACGACCCCAAGGATGGTGCCACGGGCGTCCACGACGGGAATCCGTCGGACCTGGTTTCGGATCATCCGATCCGCGATGTCACCCACCGTCGCATCCGGGCCGACCGTGACGAGCGGACCGCGGGTCATATGGTCGCGCACCTTGCTCCCGTTGCCGTGCCCCAGCGCCACGTGCCGCACGACGATGTCGCGGTCGGTGATGATCCCCACCAGATGCTTGCTCCCGAGGTCCTCGACGACCGGGAGCATCCCCACGTTCAGGAGCCGCATCAGCTCCGCGGCGTGGGGAATGGTGTCGCCGGCCGCGATCATCGCCGGGCGGGGGGTCATCAGGTCACGCGCACGCATGAGGCTCTCGGGAAGACAGGGGATGGGCGTCGCGCCTGCCGCCCGGGCGCGACGGCCGACCGAACGGACAGGACGCGGGATCCACGAGATGGATCCACGGCCTGCAGACTCGCACCGTGCCCAGGGGACCGCAGTCGGCGAACCCCCGCGCCCCGCCCTCTGGAACCACCGAGTCGCTCGTCGGGCGATTCGCCTCGCAACTTCCGGGTTTCTCCCATCGAAGCCGGCCGGCGACGGTGCCATCTTCGGCTCGCGTTCACGGGACGGTCAGCCGCGGACGTTGCTCCCACCGGGACGCCGCTCTGGGGGCCGTGAATGGGCGTTCGACACCCGTTCACAGGTCGTGAGGTCGCTGGTCACGATCATCGCATCCGGATCACGGATGCACCTGCGTCGGGACCGTCCGACAAGGGCAAATCGCCGGCGAGGCCACGTTCCGCGTGGCATGTCGAAACAGATGAACCGGCGATACCAGCGGGAACAGGCTCGGCAGCGGACCGCGGTACGGTCCGGGTCGAGCCTCTTTCTCGTTCAGCCGACGCGGAAAAGCTCGAGCGCGCGCCCGTAGTTCCGTCGCAGCACCTCACCGAGGCGACGGTGGGACGGCTGCGCCAGCATCGGGTCGTCCGCGAGCAGGCGCTCCGCCGCCTCGCGCGCCCGGTCGCTCAGCGTCTCGTCGCGCAGCGGATCGGCGATGCGGAAGGTGGGGACTCCGCTCTGCCGCTCGCCGAACAGGTCTCCCATCCCGCGCAGGGCGAGGTCGGCGCGCGCGACCGCGAACCCGTCCTCGTGGTCGACGATCACCTGCAGCCGTTCGGCCGCCTCCGGCCCGACGTCGCCCAGCAGGATACAGAACGACTCCGCCGCCCCGCGCCCGACGCGCCCGCGCAACTGGTGGAGCTGCGAGAGCCCGAACCGCTCGGGATGTTCGATCAGCATCACCGTCGCGTTCGGGACGTCGATGCCGACCTCGATCACCGTCGTCGCGACGAGGACGTCGACCGCCCCGTCGCGGAACCGGCGCATCACGCCATCCTTCTCCTCCGACGAGAGTTTGCCGTGGAGGAGCGCGAGCCGCAGGCCGGCCAGCGGACCGGCCGAGAGCTCTTCGAAGGCGGTCGTCGCGGCCTTGAGCGCGACCTTCTCGGAGTCCTCGACGAGCGGGTAGACGACGTACGCCTGCCGCCCCACCTCCACCTGCCGCCGCAGGAAACCGAGGACGCGCGCGCGCGCCGACTCGGGGCGGAGCGCCGTGGTGACCGGCTGGCGCCCCGGCGGCCGCTCGTCGAGCAGGCTCACGTCGAGGTCGCCATAGACCGTGAGTGCGAGGGAGCGCGGGATCGGTGTGGCGGACATCAGAAGCACGTCGGGCCGACGGCCTGCGGTCTGGTGCTCACCGAGCGCACGCCGTTGGTCGACGCCGAAGCGGTGCTGCTCATCGATGATCGCGAGCCCGAGGCGGCCGAACCGGACCCCCTCCTGCACCAGCGCATGCGTCCCCACGACGAGACAGGGGGCGTCCCCCGCGAGGGTCGCGGCCGCGGCGCGCCGCGCGGCCGCGCCGAGACTCCCCGTCACCAGGACCGGGGTGATGCCGAGCGGGGCGAGCAGCGACGTGATCGTCCGGGCGTGCTGCTCCGCGAGGAGCTCCGTCGGCGCCATGAACGCCACCTGGTATCCGTTCTCCATCGCCACGAGCGCGGCGAAGACGGCGACGACGGTCTTCCCCGCCCCGACATCGCCCTGCAGGAGGCGATGCATCCGCGCGGACGCGGTCATATCCGTCACGATCTCGCGGACGCTCCGCGTCTGCGCACCCGTGAGGGCGAAGGGGAGCGCGGCGCGAAAGCGCGAGGTGAGGTCACGCCGGTTCACGAAGCGGATCCCGTCCTGCGCCTGCTGGGCCAGCGCGTGGGCCCGCCGATGCAGCAGGTGGACGCAGAGCAGTTCCTCGAAGGCGAGACGCGCGCGCCCGGCGAGCGCCTCGGCCACGCTCGTGGGGCGATGCACCGCCGCGAGCGCCTCGGGGAGCATCGGCACCCCGGCGGCCGCGAGCATCGACGCGGGGAGATACTCCTCCACGAGCGGGAGGAGCGCATCGAGGTGGGCGTCGACCAGCCCGCGGAGCACCTTCACCGAGAGCCCCTCGGTCGCGCCGTACACGGCGAGCACCCGCCCGCCGGCGGTCCCATCGGCCTCCTTCCCGAGGTTCACGAACTCGCGCGGCGTGAGCTGACGGCCGTGGAAGAAGCGCACCGGCCCGGAGAGGAGGAGGACGTCCTCCTTCGCGATCTGCCGCTCGAGCCAGGGCTGGCCCGGCCACGCCACCTCGACGAGCCCCGACGCGTCGCGCACGACCGCCTGGAAGACGCGCAGCCCCTTCCGTGTCGGGAGGATCCCTGTGCTCACGACGGTGCCGATTACCGTCGCGTCCTCGCCGACACGGAGCGACGCGATCCGCTGCACCGTGGTCGCGTCCTCGTACCGATGCGGGATGTGCCAGAGCAGGTCGCGCGCGGTGAAGATGTTGAGGCGCTTCAGCAGCTCGGCGCGCCGCGGCCCCACCCCGGTGAGGTAGGTGACCGGGGTCTCGAGCGTCAGGCGGCCGGCGGGGCGCGGCGTCACGCCTCCAGCAGGTCGCGAGCGAAGGCCTCGGCGTCGAAGTCGCGCAGATCGGCGGCCTGCTCACCCACGCCGAGGAATTTCACCGGCACGTCGATCGCCTCGTGCACGGCGACCACCACCCCGCCGCGCGCGGTGCCGTCGAGCTTCGTCACGACGAGCCCAGTCACCGGGACCGCCGCCGCGAAGAGCGTCGCCTGCTGCACCGCGTTTTGCCCCACCGTGCCGTCGAGCACCAACAGCGCCTCGTGCGGCGCGCCGGGCATCCGCTTCTCGATCACGCGCTGGACCTTCTTCAGCTCGTCCATCAAGGCGCCGCTCGTGTGCAGCCGCCCCGCCGTGTCGATGATCACCACGTCCACACCGCGCGCGACGGCGGCGTCGATCGCCTGCCACGCGAGGGCCCCAGGATCCCCACCGGGCGTCCCGCCGACGAACTCGCACCCGGTGCGCTCCGCCCAGACGCGGAGCTGGTCGATAGCACCGGCGCGGAAGGTATCCCCCGCACCGAGGAGCACCCGCTTCCCCTGCGCGCGCAGCCGCGCGGCGAGCTTCCCGATGAAGGTGGTCTTCCCCGCGCCATTCACGCCGAGGACGACGAACACCGCGGGAGCCGCCTCAGGCCAGTGCAGGCCGGGCGCGCTGCGTCCGGCACGGAGCGCGGCCGCGACCTCGGTCGCGAGCGCCGACTGGAACTGCACCGACGTCCGGATCTCCCCAGACGCCGCCCGGACCCGGATCGCTTCCACGAGCCTGAGGGTGACCGGGACACCGAAGTCGGCCTCGAGCAGCGTCTGCTCCAGTCGGTCGAGGGCGTCCGCATCGACCCCGCCGCGCACGAGGACGCCCACGTCGGTGAGCGCGATCTCCTTCAGTCGCTGCCAGAGAGACTTCTTGAGAAGCGACATCAGCGGAGCCCCACCCGCCGCCGCCAGATCCACTCGGCGCAGAGCGCGAGCACGGCGATGGCGGCGAGCCACCACGCGGTACCGGCACGCGGAGCCGATGCCATCGGTCGCCCATCGCCGACCATCCCCTCGACCACCGTGGGGCGTCGTGGGACGAGCTCGGCGCGGTCAGCTGCGGCGACCGGGCCGATCGCTGCCCCGGTGGCTGTGTCCGCCCCGACCCAGTCGAAGACGCTCCCCCAGAGGGCATCGAAGGCCTCGGCGGACCGGCCGCCCCGGAGTCGCCACCGCCCGAACCCGGCCGCGGGGACGATCGCGATCCGCCGGGGGCCATCGACGAGTCGCACCACGACGCGCTCGTCAAACCGTCGGGCCCGGCGCGAGCGGACCGCCGCGAACCCTTCCTCGCGCGTCGCGGCGACATCGAGCGGGGGCAGCGAGTCCCACGGGATGCCCGTGAGCGCGGCGACGATGGGGGACTCCCCCGCCCCGACGGGATACTGGTCCTCCCCCGGCGGTGGGGGCGCCACGAGCACCAGCCGGCCCGTCGTCACCTCGCGCGGGGCGCCGAACAACGCCGTGTCCCCGTGCACGACGGCCATCGGCGCCGCCCGCATCGCCTCGCGCACCGCGGCCTCGGGGACCGGGCGCATCGCACCGTCGGTGCGCCACTCCCCTGGGGCGACGCGCCAGAAGCCCTGAACCGGCCCCCGCCGTGTGCTGCGGAGGGCGGCGAGCAGGTAACGCGCATCCTGATCCGGGGCGGTGGAGACGAAGACCGCGGCGATCGCCCCGGAGACGAGGAGCGGCGAGCGGACGGCATCGTTCGCGGGGACACGATCCTCGGCGGTCGACTCGAGGGACGCGCCGAGCGTCGTGGCCCCGTCCCCCGCCGGCACCGCGACGGGGAGCGTAACGGCGTGCTCCGCGTACGCGTCGAGCAGCGGGATCGCCGCGGTGCCGACGACGCGATCGCCGAGGCGAAGGGCGAGCGTGCGCGGCCCGCTCCCGGCAGCGCCCGCGCGCACGACGACGCCGACGTCGATCGTGTCCCCACCGAGCGCCCCACCGGGCGCGGTCAGCGCGGCGATCGCGGCATCCGGCGCCGCCGCGGTCTCGATCACGCGGACGACGGACCCGGCCGGCAGTCGGGTGAGGCGCTCCGGATCGTCGAGGCGTCCATCGGTGAGGAGGACGACCGGGCGGCCGAGTGCGATGGCGGCGTCGACGAGTGGCGCGACGCGGCTGGCGCGATCCGACGGCGCCACCGGGATCTCCCCCGTCCGGACGGAATCGCCGACGAGCAGCAGACTGTCGGCCCCCGCCGCGCGTACCGAATCGACGAGGCGGACCGCCTCGCGCCACGCGCTGGTGTCCTGCGTCCGCCAGCTCGCGGACACATCGAGTCCGACCCAGGGCGCGACGGGCACGGCGGGCCCGAGCGGGAGGTCGAGGGCCATCGCGAGGACCGCGAGAACGGCGAGCGCCCGGAGCGCTCGGAGACCGACGGGCGAGGTCACCGGGCGGAGAGGCGCACCACGCCGGCCGGTTGCTCGAGCGCGGCGGCCGCCATCGCGCGCAGGCGCTCGAACGTTGGGCGGTCGGCGGTGCCGAGTGGCGGTCCCGCCGTCGCCTGCAGGGCGCGACGCGGGTCGCGCTGCCGGCCGTTCACCAGAACCTCGAAGTGCAGGTGCGGCCCGGTCGAGAGGCCCGTCGACCCGACGAACGCGATCGTCTGCCCGATCGCGACGCGCACCCCGCCACGGATCCCGCCGGCGAAGCCGCGGAGATGCGCATAGCGGGTCACGAAGCCGTTCGGGTGCCGGATCTCGACGGTATTGCCATAGCCGCCGCGCCGACCAGCGAAGCTGACAACGCCGTCACCGATGGTGCGCACGGGGGTCCCGGACGGCGCGGAGAAGTCGGTGCCCTGATGCTGACGAAAGGTGCCGAGCACGGGATGTCGCCGCCCGCCGAAGTTGCTCGAGATGCGCCGGAAGGCGACGGGCGCTCGGAGGAACGAGGCGGCCAGGGAGCGGCCCTGCTGATCGTAGTAGCGACTGCGCCCGTTGCCGGTGGGGAGCGCGACGGCCTGCACCTCGGCGCCCCCCCGCTCGAGGCCCGCGGCGAGGACCTGCCCGACGCGCGTCGCGCCCGTCTCGAGGCGCTGCCGCTCGAAGAGGACGCGGATCCGGTCCCCCTCCTGCAGCTCGCGGCTCATATCGACGCGGTACTCGTAGATGTCGGCGATGCTCCAGGCGAGCTCCTGCCGCGCCGCCGGCGAGAGGTACGGCGCCGCCCCCTCATCCACGGCGGCATACAGCGACGACGTGATGATGCCACGGATGACGAGCGTATCGGTCGCCCACGGGAGGCGCGTGTCCTCCGCGACCCAGCCCGTCGCGACGCGGCGGACGATGATCACCCGGTCGACGCCGACGAAGAAGCGGACCGTGGTGGCGGGGCTCCCAGCGGAATCGCCACTGATCTCGAGCGCGAGGCCGGCGGGGATGCGCCGCGGATCGAGCGGCGTCGCGTCGAGGATGGCGGCCGCATCCGCCGGCTCGAGCCCACGATCGACGAGCAACGACGCGAGCGCCTCCCCGGCGGCGAGGGTATCCCGGCGGAACCAGCGGCGCGCGACCTCGGCGTCGAGGAGCTCACCGGGGCGGCGGACACGGGGGGCGGGCAAGCGAAGTGCGGCGATCGCGAGAGCCGCGAGCGCCGCACCGAGGAGGAGACGCGGTAGACCCCGCGTCAATCCATCTGCCTCCGGATGAACGTCGGGATCTCCATATCGCTGAGATCCTCGATCGGTCGGGGCGCGACGGGCCGGGCGCGTGGGATCGCGGGGGCGGCCGACGTCCCGCCGGCGGCGGGTGCCGACGGCGCCGAGGCGGCGCTGATCCGGGCGGCGCGAAGCGCGGGATCGAGCGGAATGATCGGGGTCGCCGCGGCGCGCGTGACCGCGGGCGCGGCGGCCTTCTTCTGGTCGAAGCCGGTCGCGATCACGGTGACCCGCACTTCGCCCTGCATCGCCTCCTCGGTCGCAGCGCCGACGATGATCTCGCTCTCCTCGCCGACGGCCTCCTTCACGAGGTCCGCGATGGTGTTGATGTCCCCGAGGGTGAGCTCGGGACCGCCGATGATGTTCATCAGGACGCCGCGCGCCCCGCCGATCGAGACATTATCGAGAAGCGGCGACTCGATCGCCATCCGGGCGGCCTCGATCGCACGCTGCTCGCCGCGCCCGATCCCCGTCCCCATGATCGCGGA
>JARIFA010000010.1 GCA_031127075.1 Gemmatimonadota bacterium
CCGGCGCCGGCGGCAACTTCTGCTCGGGCGGCGATGTGCACGAGATCATCGGGCCGCTGACGCGGATGACGCCCCCCGAGCTCCTCGAGTTCACGCGGATGACCGGCGCGCTCGTCCAGGCGATGCGCGCCTGCCCGCAGCCGATCATCGCCGCGGTGGACGGCGTCGCCGCGGGCGCGGGCGCGATCCTCGCGATGGCCGCCGACCTGCGCGTCGCGACCCCGCGCACGACGACGGCTTTTCTCTTCACGCGCGTGGGACTCGCCGGCTGTGACATGGGGGCGTGCGCGGTCCTGCCGCGAATCATCGGCCAGGGGCGGGCCGCGGAGCTGCTCTTCACGGGGCGCTCGATGAGCGCAGAGGAAGGGGAGCGCTGGGGGTTCTACAACGCCATCGTGCCCGAGGCGACCCTGATGCACGAGGCGATGCAGCGCGCGCGGGCGCTCGCCGACGGCCCCATCGCCGCGCACGCGGTCACCAAGCGGATGCTGCAGCAGGAATGGAACGTTGGGCTCGAGGCCGCCCTGGAGCTCGAGGCGCAGGCGCAGGCCCGCCTGATGGAGACGAATGATTTCCGCCGCGCCTATGAGGCGTTCGCCGCCAAGCGGCGGCCCGTCTTCGAGGGGGACTGAGATGTCCGACCACCTGCAGTGGCCCTTCCTGGAGGACCGACACCGCGCACTCGCCGCGGAGGCCGCGGCGTGGGCGACGACCCAGACGATCGACCCGACCGACGCGGATGCCGCCTGCCGCGCCTGGGTCCGCGCCCTCGGTGCCGCCGGACTCCTCCGGCACGCCGTCCCCGCGGCGTGGGGGGGCGCGAGCGAGACGATCGAGTCGCGCGCGCTCTGCGTGCTCCGAGAGGCGCTCGCGGGCCATCACGCGCTCGCCGACTTCGCGTTCGCGATGCAGGGCCTCGGCGCCGGCGCGCTCGCGCTCGCGGGCGACGACGCGTTGCGGGCACATTGGCTGCCGCGCGTCGCACGCGGTGAGGCAATCGCCGCCTTCGCGCTCTCCGAGCCGGGCGCCGGCTCGGACGCCGCCGCGCTGACCACGCGCGCCACGCAGATCGGTGATGGCTGGCGGCTCGACGGTGAGAAGATGTGGATCTCGAACGGTGGGATTGCCGACTTCTACTGCGTCTTCGCCCGCACCGACGAGACCGTCGCCCCATCGAAGGGGATCACCGGCTTCCTCGTCCCCGCGGATACGCCAGGGCTCGTGGTGGCCGAGCGGATCGACGTGATGTCCCCGCATCCGCTCGCGCGGCTCCGCTTCGACGGCTGTGTGGTCCCCGACACACACCGACTCGGCGCCCCCGGCGAGGGCTTCGCGCTCGCGATGCGAACGCTCGACATCTTCCGTGTCTCCGTCGCAGCCGCGGCGGTGGGGTTCGCGCGCCGTGCCCTCGACGAGGCCCTCACGCACGCGACGTCGCGCGCCATGTTCGGTACCACCCTCGGCGCGCAGCCCCTCGCGCAGGCGATCCTCGGCGATATGGCGACCGACCTCGACGCCGCCGCGCTGCTCACCTATCGCGCCGCCTGGCAGCGCGACGTGCGGGGTGGGCGCACCACCGGCGTCGCCGCGATGGCGAAGCTCGGCGCGACCGAGCTCGCCCAGCAGGTCATCGACCGCGCCGTGCAGCTGCACGGGGGCGAGGGCATACGGGTGGGGACGGTGGTCGAGCGGCTCTATCGGGACGTGCGCGCGCTGCGCATCTATGAGGGGGCGAGCGAGGTGCAGCGCCTGCTGGTGGGACGCGAGACGCTGAAGGCCCGACGGGAGGGATGATGGCGACGACGCTCCATCCGAGCGGACATCGGGATCCGTGGTCGCGGGCGCAGCTCCCGCCGATGGCGGAGTGGCCGGTCCTGCGGCTCGACGGCCCGTATGCGTATCCGGCACGCCTGAACTGCGCGACCCGACTCCTCGACGACGCGATCCGCGAGGGCCACGGCGACCGCGTCGCGCTCGTGGTGCCAGATGGCGATGGTGGATGGCGCGAGCTCACCTACGCCGCCCTCGCGGCCGAGGTCGATGCGCTCGCGCACGTGCTGACGGCGGAGCTCGGCCTCATCCCGGGGCATCGCGTCCTGCTGCGCGGTTTCAACGGCCAGTGGATGTCGGTCGCGTGGCTCGCCGTGATGAAGGCCGGGCTCGTCGCGGTGACCACGATGCCGCTTCTCCGGGCCACGGAACTGCGCGTCCTGCTCGAGCGGGCCCAGTGCGCCGCGGCGCTCTGCGATAGCCGGCTCGCCTCGGAACTACAGGAGGCGGCGCGGGACCGCGAGGTCCCGGTGCATTGCTGGGGCACCGATGACGCCGATGGGCTCGAGGCGCGGATGACGCGGCATCGCCGCCCCTTCACCGCCTGCGACACCGCGAGCGACGACGTCTGCCTGATCGCCTTCACCTCCGGGACCACCGGCGTGCCGAAGGGGTGCATGCACTTCCATCGCGACGTGATGGCGATGTGCGACGGCTTCTCGGCGCAGGTGTTGCGACTCACCGCCGCGGACCGCTGCATCGGCACGCCCCCCTTCGCCTTCACCTTCGGACTCGGTGGGCTCCTCTGCTTCCCCCTCGCCGCGCGCGGGAGCACCGTGCTCCTCGAGAAGGCGACACCCGAGCTCCTGCTCGACGCCATCGCGGCCACAGGGGCGACGGTGAGCTTCACCGCGCCGACCTTCTATCGGCTGATGGGGCTCGCGATCCGAAAGGAGCCGGCCCGCTTCTCGACCGTCTCGCTGCGGACCACCGTGTCCGCGGGGGAGGCGCTCCCCGACGTCACGCGCACACTCTGGCGCGAGGTCACCGGACTCGAGATGCTCGACGGCATCGGCGCGACCGAGCTGATACACATCTTCATCGCCGCCGCCGGCGCCGACGTGCGCCCGGGCGCCATCGGCCGGGCGGTGCCGGGCTACGAGGTCGCGGTCCTCGACGAGGCGCTCCGGCCGGTGCCCGCGGGCACCGTCGGTCGACTCGCCGTGCGCGGTCCCACCGGATGCCGCTATCTCGCCGACCCGCGGCAGCGGAGTTATGTGCAGGAGGGATGGAACCTCACTGGCGACGCGGCCACGATGGACGCCGACGGCTACGTCTTCTTCAAGGCGCGCACCGACGACCTGATCATCTCGGCGGGGTACAACATCGGCGCACCCGAGGTCGAGGCCGCGGTGATGCAGCATCCCGCCGTGGCGGAGTGCGCGGTCGTCGGCGTCCCGGACGAGGAGCGGGGGCAGCTCGTGAAGGCGGTGGTGGTGCTCGCGGCGGGCCACGCCCCCTCCGACGCGCTCGCGACGGAGATCCAGGAGTTCGTGAAGCGCACGATCGCGCCGTACAAGTATCCGCGGGTCGTGGCCTTCACGACCGCGCTCCCCAAGACCGACACCGGGAAGCTGCAGCGCTTCCGCCTCAAGGAGTCCGCATGACCCTGCGCATCCTGCATCCCGAGAGCTGGGCCCCACCGAAGGGGTATGCGAACGGCGTCCTCGCGACAGGCCGGCAGATCCACGTAGCCGGGCAGATCGGCTGGGACGCCGAGCAACGGATCGTCCCGGGCGGGCTCGTGCCACAGACTCGACAGGCGCTCGAGAACATCGTGGCCGTGTTGGCGAGTGGTGGCGCGCGCCCAGAGCACCTCGTGCGACTCACGTGGTATCTCACTGACCGCGCCGCCTACCTCGCAGCGTCGAAGGAGCTCGGTGCGGTGTACCGGGATGTCATCGGACGGCACTTCCCCGCGATGACCGCGGTCGAGGTCTCGGCGCTGATGGAGGCCGAGGCCGTCGTCGAGATCGAAGCCACCGCGATCATCCCGTAAGCGACACCGTCACGATCCGCTCTCTGTTTCCCGTCTTCAGCCTGTCGCCTTGAGCCTTCAGCCTTCAGCTCCCCCTATGACCTTCGCTGCCATCACCGGCTGGGGCTCCTGCATGCCGCCGGCCGTCCTCACCAACGCCGACCTCTCCACCTTCCTCGACACCAACGACGAGTGGATCACGTCGCGGACGGGGATGCACGAGCGGCGCATCTCGCACGTGAGCGCGGTCGAGCTCTCGACCATCGCGGCACAGCGCGCCCTCGCCTGCGCCGGCCTCGACCCCGCCGATGTCGATCTCATCATCTACGGCGGCGTGAGCAACGAGGAGCTCTGCCCCAACAGCGCCTCCGGGGTGCAGCTCAATCTCGGCGCCACCCGCGCCGCGTCGATCGACCTCAACACCGCCTGCACCAGCTTCTGTTACGGGCTCGCGACCGCCACGGGGATGATCCGCACCGGAGTGGTACGGAACGCCGTCGTGATCGGCGTTGAGCTCATCAGCCGCTACATGGACTGGTCGAACCGCAACGTCGCGGTCCTCTTCGGCGACGGCGCCGCGGCGGTGGTGCTGCAGGCCTCCGACCAGGAGGAGGGGATGCTCGGCGCGGTGCTCGGTTGCGACGCCGAGGCCCGAGCGTCGCTGCGGGTGCGCGGCTTCGGGTGCGGCTACTCGGGCTATGGCATCACCTACGGCGACACGCTGTGGGATTTCGATGGTCAGGTGATCTTCAAGCGCGCCGTCGGCGCGATGGCCGCGGCCTCGACGAAGGTCCTCGCCGAGGCGGGCGTCACCGCCGACCAGGTGGGACTCGTCGTCCCGCACCAGGCGAACCTCCGGATCATCGAGGGCGTGGCGAAGCACGCGGGCATCCCGATGGAGAAGGTGATGCTCACCGTGCAGAAGTACGGCAACATGAGCGCGGCGACGGTGCCGGTGGCGTTGGTGGAAGCGCTCGAGGCGGGGCGCGTCGCACCAGGGAGCTGGCTCCTGATGCCCGCGTTCGGCGGTGGACTGACCTATTGCTCGCTCCTCGTGAAGTGGGGCGAGCGGACCACCCCGCTCGGTGTCAGCGACGCCGCACTGCCGCCCTGCACCGAGACGGCGCTCGAGATGGTGAACCGCATTCGCGCGAACCAGGATCCGCACGGGCGGTCGCTCGCGGGGCTGATGGCACCGACGTTCGCGGAGTCGCGGGGCGCCGGCCCCGCCTAGCCGGGAATCGAGACGATCTTCCCGAGGAAGAGGATCGTCCCGCTGAACCGCTCGCGGATGGCGAAGAGGAAGGGTCGGTCGACGCGGAACGGCGGCGGCCCGACGGGGAGACTGGTCGTGCGGATGCCGATGGCGGTGACCGCCGCCGCCTCGGTCCCGACCTCGTTGATGTCGACGAACGTCTTGTGCCGAACGAATCCGACGAAGAGCCGCTCCGGTCCGGTCGCGAGCTTCGTCAGGTTCGCACGCTCCGCGTCGAAGAGATCCCCCATCCCCAGCGCCGTCAGGTCGTCGTTCAGCTCGCGGGTGATCTCGACCTTGAACTTCGGCATCGTGAGGTCGGTGGTCACGGTCGCGGCGGTCGCCGTGAGGTCTCCAAGCATCTGATCCCAGCGTGCCGTCGTGAACTCGGCCACCAGGGTCTGCACGTCCACTCCCTCGTTCGGGAGGAGGATGGTCATCGTGAAGGCGCCGTTGCCGTAGGGGAGTTCGGTGACCGCATACCGGTCGGTGTACAGCACCTTCTGCCGGATCTCGCGGGTCATCATCGGGATCGGCCGTGCACCGTCGACACCTCGGAACTGGCCCGGCGTCGTTTTCCTCGGGTCGAAGGCATCCTGCCACGCGCCCTTGAAGTAGATCGCGTTGATCAGGTACATCACGTCATCGGGACCGATCTCCTCGAGGATCGTCGGGATCTTCCCGGCGGTCTGCTCCTGCACCCACCCGTTGATCTCACCGAGGGTGCGGCCGTCGGCGAAGTCGACCTCGCGGATGGCCGCATCGAAGGCCGCCCGTGTGGCGTCGAGGAAGGCCGGGGCCGCGGCGAACCCCTCGCGGTACCAGATCCCGTTCGCGACGCGCATCGTCGAGGTCGGGTCGAGGCCGCGGAGGAGGTCGATGAGGCCACGGTAGGCCGCGTTCATCTCCGGCAGGGTGGGCGCCGGGGCGTTCGGCGCCGCGTGCCGGAGTCCCAGCCGCATCGCGTCGAGCGTCGCTCCGTCGGCGCCGTTCATCAGCATCCCCAGCGCCATCGAGACGCTGATCGGCGAGACAAAGCTGTTCGCCGTCCGGTCGGCGGCGGTACGCCGCAGGAGGTCGAAGGCGAAGGCGTTCGAGGCGCCCGCCACGCGGAGCTCCGCCGGCGTGAGATCGCGCGGGAGGCTCGTCAGCGGGGTGGGCGGCCCAGCCGGATCCTGGCTGCACGCGATCAGCACGGGCAGAAGGACAACGGGCCGGAGGGAGCGACGGACGGACGGTGCGAGGCGCATCGAGGGACTCCGTGGGGTGGTGCTCTCGAACGCTACACCGGCGGTCGGAATCGGTGCCAGCGGCCGCCACCGGTCCGGACCGGTTCGCGTAATTTTCAGCCGGGGTCGGCCACGCCCGCCGTTCGACGGCGGTGTCGGCAGCCCCGCCCCGACGCCTTCAGCCCAACGCCTTCCCCCCACCGTCCTCCCGCCATGCCGATCGGCCGCTCCCTCCTCCTCGCCGCCGCCCAGAGCGATACGCTCAACCGCTTCGCCCTTCGCAGCCCGATCGTGAAGCGCGCGACGAAGGCGTTCATGCCGGGCGAGCGGCCGGAAGATGCGCTCGACGCGGGCGCGCGGCTCGTACAGGACGGCCGGTCGCTGATCTACACCAAGCTCGGCGAGGCCCTCACGGCCCTCGCCGACGCCGACGCGGTGCGCGATCACTACCTCTGGTTCTTCGACCAGGTCGCGGCACGTCGGCTCCCGGCGCAGGTGAGCATCAAGCCGACACAGCTCGGCATCGATCAATCCGAGACGGCGTGCCGCGACCACTGCCTCGCCCTCGCGGCGAAGGCGGCGGCGACCGGCTCGGTGCTCTGGCTCGACATGGAGGACACCTCGTATGTCGATCGGACCCTCGCGCTCTACGAGGCGGTGAAGGCGGCGTACCCCGAGACCGGGCTCGCGCTGCAGGCGTACCTCTACCGCACCCCGAAGGACGTGGAGCGGCTCCGGCCCCTCGCCCCGGTGATCCGGCTCGTAAAGGGCGCGTACGCCGAGCCGGCCTCGCACGCCTTCCCGCAGAAGGCCGACACCGACGCGGCCTACGAGGCGATCGCAGGAACGATGCTCGAGATGGCCGCGGTCGGTCGATGCCGCGCCGTCTTCGGGACGCACGACATCCCCCTCCTCGGCCGCATCCTCGGCCACGCCGACCGGCTCAGGCTCGCGAAGGGCCGGTACGAGATCCACATGCTCTACGGCATTCGGGAACGGGAACAGGCACGGCTGCGCCGCGAGGGGCACGCCGTCACGACGCTGATCAGCTACGGCGACGCCTGGTACCGCTGGTACATGCGGCGGTTGGCCGAGCGGCCGGCGAACGTCTGGTTCGTGGCGAAGTCGATCTTCGGGTGATGGGCGCGGAACCCCGACGCCGGTGAGCGGCGTTGGGTGAGGATGTCCTCGACACGCCGCATCCGCTCCCTCCTCCTGCTCGTCACAACCGCCGGCCGCCTCGCTTCCCAGGTCCTGGCCCCGCCGACCGCCGCCACCGGGATCATCACCGGCCGCGTCATCGACGCGGTCACTGAGCAGGGACTCGCCGAGGCCACCATCCGCATCGTCGGCCAGACGGCCACCGCGACCTCCAGCGCCGACGGCAGCTTCACGCTCCGTGGCGTGACGCCGGGAATCGTCCGGCTCGAGGTGCGACGCCTCGGCTACGTGCCGACGGTGCGCAGCGACCTCGCCGTCAGCGCGGGGAAGCCTGTGGTGGTGACGCTCGCGATCCGCCGGCTCCCCGCCGAACAGCTCGCGGCGGTCACGGTCCGCCCGTCCGCGTTCCCCGCCGAACCGGCGAGCGGCACCCCCGTCTCGACGACGACGCTCACGAGCGAGGAGCTCCGCCGCACGCCGGGCGCGCTGGAGGACGTCGTGCAGGCGCTCGCGGTGACCCCGGGCATCGCGACCACAGGGGGCGGGCGCAACGACCTCTTCGTCCGCGGCGGCGCGGCGTACGAGAACCTCTTCGTCGTCGACAACATCGAGGTGCCGAACATCAACCATTTCGGCTCTCAGGGCTCCACCGGCGGCCCCCTCTCCCTGATGAACGTGCGGTTCATCGAGGAGGCGACCCTCTCCGCCGGCGGCTTCGGCGTCCGCTACGGCGACCGCGTCTCCTCCGCGACCAGCCTCACATTGCGCGAGGGGAACCGCGAGCGGCTCGCCGGCGAATTGAACCTCGCCGCCTCGCAGTTCGGCGCAATCGTCGAAGGGCCGATCGGGCGCACCGGCTCCTTCCTGCTCAACATCCGACGCAGCTACCTCGACCTCCTCTTCGAGGCCCTCGGCGTCGCCTTTGTGCCGACCTACACCGACCTGACCGCGAAGCTCGCCTGGCGCCCGACCCCGCGCGACGCCGTGTCGTTCCTCACCATCGCCGCGATCGACGAGATCGCCTTCAACAACGACTCCGCCGAGAGTCGCGTCACCAACAGCCAGATCCTCGGGACCGCGCAGGACCAGTACTTCTCGGGGCTGACGTGGAAGCGCCTGCTCGCGCGCGGCGTCGTGACGACGACACTCGGGCGGACCTGGAGCCGCTACCGCTCCGTCCAGAACGATTCCCTCGTCCCGCCGAACCCGATCTTCGCGCTGCGCTCGACGGAGGGAGAGACCTCGCTGCGCACCGACCTCACGCGCGAGGTCGGCTCGGCCCTCACGATCGACGCGGGTGTCATCGTGAAGACGGCGCCGCGTCTCCGGTACGACGTCACGCTCCCCGGCTTCCTGCGCACCGACGCCGCAGGCGTGCCGCGTGCGCTCGCGGTGGATACCACCTTCGCCAGCACCCGCCTCGGGGCCTATGCGCAGGCGACGGTGCAGGCCACCCCGCGACTGCGCGTCACGGGCGGACTCCGCGGTGATACCTACGGGGCACTCGGTGATGCACGCACTCTCGCGCCGCGCCTCAGCGCCGTCTACCAGTTGAGCGCCCCCACCTCGCTCACCCTCAGCGCGGGCCGATACTACCAGGCGCCGAGCGCGATCTGGCTCGTCGGCGACCCCGGCAACGCGGGCCGGCTCACGCCGCTCCGCGCCGACCAGGTCGTGGCCGGGTGGCGCCGCCTCATCGGAGACGACTGGCGCGTGCAGGTGGAGGGGTACGCCAAGCGATACGCGCAGTACCCCACGCGGCTCTTCCGCCCCAACGCGGTGCTGCAGCCCGGCGGGTTCGACGACGCGACGACCGACATCCCCTTCGGGCTCGAGCCCCTCGCCGCCACCGGCACGGGCAAGGTCTGGGGCGTCGAGGCGCTCCTGCAGAAGCGGCTCGGCGTGATCCCGGTCTATGGGCTGGTCGCCGTGAGCTACACGAAGACCGCGTTCACCGGTGCGGACGGCACAACGACGCGCGGAGCCTTCGACACGCCGCTGATCTTCAACGTCGTGGGCGGCTGGCGGCCGTCACCGGTCTGGGAGTTCAGCGGGCGGCTCCGAAGCTCGACGGGGCGGCCGTACACGCCCTACCTGATCGCGGGGGCCGAGGCGGGACGGCTCAACTTCACGCGCTACAACGCCGAGCGACTACCGAATTTCCTCTCGGTCGACGCGCGGGTGGACCGGCGCTGGACCGTGGGGCGCACGCAGCTCGTGACATTCATCGACGTGGGGAACATCAACGCGCGCGCGAACGTGAACGGCTACCGCTGGAATCCTCGGACGCGGCTCGCCGAGGCGCAGTCGGGGATCGCCATCCTCCCGACCATCGGGATCAACTGGGAGTTCTGACCCGCGCGGGGCACCGACCCGTCGCCACCTGCGCGGGCGGGATCGTCCCGGTGCCGAGGAAGCGCTTGACGATATCGATCGTGTCGTCGCGCATCATGATGAAGGTGTGCCCATCCGGCACGATGAGATGTGCCCGCGCACCGGCGAGACAGGTCTCCTCGAACGAGACGGTGCGATCGTCGCGCCCGGCCACGATCGCGAACTCGAGGGTCGGGGGCGGTGCGGGCAACGAGGCGACGGTACTCCCGGTGGTCGTCAGCTCGGTGATCGGCGCGAGGAGCCAGCTCACGTACGGTGCGAACATATCGGCGACGCGCGCACCCCGGTTCGGTGGGGAGAGCATCACCATCCGGCCGAGCGGCGCGCGCATCGGGTCGTTCGCGAGCATCCACCGCACCACGATATTCCCAAGGCTGTGACCCACGAAGTCCACGCGCGCCACCGGCTGCGCCGCGACTTCGGCGTCCACCGCCCGGCTCAGCTCGGCGCCGATCTCCGCGATGGTCGGGCCGTAACTGCTGTAGAAGAAGTTGAGCACGCGGTAGCCCGCGGCCTCGAGGGCACGCTGCATCGGCCACATCGATACCGTGGTGCGTCCCATCCCGTGGACCAGGACCACGAGCGCGGCGGGACGACGGGTCGGCTGAACCCGTGACGTCTGCGCCGCGACCTGACGCGTCGCGGCGAGCATCGCGAATGAGGCGGTGAACAGTCCGAGGACGAGGGTGCGTGGGCGGCCGTGCATATTCTTAGTCTCACCTCCGCCTCCTGCTGGAGCAACGGCCGCGCGATGCTCGCCCACCTGACACCGCCCACTCCGATGCGCCGATCCGTCGCCACCGGTCTAGCTGCCACCTTCATCGGTCTCTGTGCCGCCGCCTGCACCCCGCGCGACGCGTCGACGCCTTGGCCCGCGCCGACCCTCGGTGGACGGCCCCCGATCGTCATCGCCCACCGCGGCGCCTCGGGGGAGCGACCGGAGCACACCCTCGTCGCCTACGAGCGTGCCATCGCGCAGGGGGCCGACTGCATCGAACCGGACCTCGTGCTCACCAAGGACGGCGTCCTCGTCGCGCGTCACGACATCTACCTCTCCACCACCACCGACGTCGCCGACCACCCGGAGTTCGCGTCGCGTCGCCGGCTCGCGACCGACGAGGGACACCGCGGGCTCGAGGACTGGTTCGTGGCGGACTTCACCTTCGCTGAGCTGCGCACCCTCCGCGCCCGGCAGGCGTTCAAGGGTCGGTCATCGGAGTTCGATGGTCGGTACGAGATCCCGACCTTCGACGAGGTGCTCCAGCTCGCCGCGCGGAGCCGGACCACGACAGGCGCTCGGGTCTGTGTCTACCCTGAGGCGAAGGCCCCTGCCTTCCACGCCTCGCTCGAGCAGGATATCGGCGGGGCGATCCTCGCCGCGCTGCACGCGCACGGCCTCGACGCCGGGGACGCGCCGGTCTTCATCCAGTCGTTCGAGCCCACGTTCGTCCGCGAGATGGCCGCGCGCACATCTCTACCGCTCATCCTCCTCGCTGGGGACACGACCGCCCTCGCGGCGGCGCAGGCGCTCAAGGGCGCGCCGTTCTGGGACGGCCTCGGTGTGACGCACGCGATGCTCTTCGACTCCACCGGCGCGTCGAGCGGCCTCGTCGAGGCGGCGCACGCCGCCGGGACCACGGTCCATGTGTGGACCTACCGGGACGACGCGCCCTTCCGCTCCGACGAATCCACCGAGGCCGCGATGCGGCACGCGCTCGCCCTCGGCGTCGACGGCGTCTTCAGCGACTTCCCCGCGACGGCGGTGCGCGTGGTGGATGAGATGCGGACCGGGGCGCCGCTCAGGCCGACGGAGCGCCCGACCCGCGCCGCCGCGCCGCGATAAGGAAGAGCAGCCCCGTCACCAGGAGTGCGGCGCCCCACCAGAGGTTCAGGTTGATGCCGCCGGACTTCAGGTAGCGCGACGCATCATTGCCGGTCACGAGACCGAAGCCGCCGAGGACGCCGCCCAAGGCGGTGAAGAGGCCGCCGATGGGGAGCCGCAGGTCGAGGTGTGCATCCGAGTGGGTCATCACCGAGCTCCAGATCAGGCGAAGGCGAGGTTGAGCGCGCCCATCAGGACGAGGATCCCGACGGCGAGCACGGCGGGGCGCTGATGCCACGGCAACGCCGCATCGGTGGGCCGCGGCGTCAGCGAGTGCACGAGCCCGGTGAGCTCCGCGTCCGGGCGGGGGCGGGTCGCGAGACTCACGACGATGGTCACGACGACGCAGGATGCGAACGCGGCGATTGCGGTCCAGAAGGTCTGCGCCATCTCGCTGGGATAGGTCGTGAGGTGGCCGAGGAAGCCCCCCTTCACTCCCGGTACGCCACCGAGCGGGAGGGTCAGGCCATGATGCAGCGCCGCGCCGAGCATCCCCGCGGTCAGCCCCCAGAACGCGCCGTGCCCCGTCGCACGCTTCCAGAACATCCCGAGCGCGAAGGTCGCGAAGAGCGGCGCGTTCACAAACGCGAAGACGAGTTGCAGCAGCTCCATGATGTTGTTGAAGGCACCGGCCACGTACGCGGCCGCCACGGAGAGCAGCACGCCGCCGACCGTCGCGACTCTTCCCATCCAGAGGTAGTGCGCATCGCTCGCCTCCTTCCGGAAGTGGCTTTGATAGATGTCATACGTCCACACCGTGTTGAAGGCGGTGACGTTCCCCGCCATCCCGGACATGAACGAGGCGAGGAGCGCGGTGAGCCCGAGACCGAGCATCCCCTCGGGAAAGAGCTTCACGAGGAGCATCGGCGTGGCAAGGTCGTAGTCCAGGACGGCGCGCCCGGCGGCGTCGATCAACGGGAGCCCGTCAGCGCCGAGCTTGGCTGGGATGATCCCGCTCCCGGCGTCGGCGGCGCCGCTCGTGAGGGCGAGCGCGATCATCCCCGGGAGAATCACCAGGAAGGGGAAGAGCATCTTCGGCAGCGCCGCGATCAGCGGGGTGCGGCGCGCGGCGTGCATCGAGTCGGCCGCCATCGCGCGCTGCACCACGAGAAAATCGGTGCACCAGTAGCCGAACGAGAGCACGACACCGAGCCCCATGACGAGACCGAACCACTCGACGCCGAACGCATTCGTCGCGGGGTCGGTCATCCCCTGCCAGGCGTTGGTATACGTCCCCGCCGGGAGCCCGCGCGTGGCCGCGGCCTCGGTGAGCCGCGCGGTGAGCCCCTCCCATCCGCCGACGGCGCGGAGGCCGATCCCCACGAGCGGCGCGAAGCCGAAGGCGATCATGAAGAACTGCAGCACCTCGTTGTAGATGGCGCTAGTGAGCCCGCCGGCGAAGACGTAGGCGAGGACGATCGCCGCGGAGACCAGCACACTGACGTCGAAGCTCCAGCCAAGCAGGAGGTTGAAGAGCTTCCCCATCGCGTACATCGAGATGCCGGAGGAGAAGATCGTCATCGCGGCGAAGCTCAGCGCGTTGAGCGTGCGCGTCTTCTCATCGAACCGGAGCGCGAGGTACTCCGGCACGCTGCGCGCCCGCGACCCGTAATAGAATGGCATCATGAAGATCGCGACGAACACCATCGCAGGGATCGCGCCCACCCAGTAGAAGTGGCTCGTCGCCATCCCGTACTTCGCGCCTGAGGCCCCCATTCCGATCACTTCCTGCGCCCCGAGGTTGGCCGAGAGGAACGCGAGCCCGGTGACCCAAGGTGGGAGGGAGCGACCGGATTCGAGGAACTCGGTCGCGGTCGCGGTTCGTCGCCGCAGCGCCCAGCCGATGCCGAGGACGAAGGCGAAGTAGAGACCCATCACGGCGTAGTCGATCACCGTGAGCTGTGTGGCGGGAGCGAGGGGCACAGAGGCTCCAGGGGTGGGGGGGGCGAGCGTGGCAGACGATACCAGCCGCGCTACATTCCCGCTATGACCACCTCTCCCGTGCTCTACCAGCGCTGGGCGGACGTCCCGCTCGAGCCCGTCACCGACCAGATCTCCCGCAAGCTCATCACCGGGCAGCGGATGATGCTGGCGCATGTCTACCTGAAGAAGGGGGCCGTGGTGCCGAAGCATCAGCACCACAACGAGCAGTTCACCTACATCCTCGAGGGCGCGCTGCGCTTCTGGATCGGGGACGACGGCGCCGAGGTGATCGACGTGCGCGCTGGCGAGGTGCTGCACATCCCGTCCAACGTCTGGCACAAGGCGGAGGCGCTCGAGGACACGCTCGACGTCGACATCTTTGACCCGCCGCGCGAGGACTGGCTGAACAAGACGGACGCCTACTTCCACCAGAAGTAGGGATGGACCTCGGGCTACGGGGCCGCACCGCCTTCGTCGCGGCGTCGAGCCGTGGACTCGGCCGCGCGATCGCCGAGTCGCTCGCCGCGGAGGGCGTACGTGTCGCGATGTGCGCCCGCACCGCCGCGATCGAGGCGGCCGCGACGGAGGTCGCCGCCGCGCACGGGGTCGAGACCCTCGGCCTCATCGCCGATGTCGCCGTCCCCGCGGATGTCGAACGGGCGGTCGCCGCGGTGGAGGCGCGCTTCGGTGCCATCGACATCCTGGTGACCAACGCCGGGGGGCCGCCGCCGGGCGCCTTCGAGCAGCACACCCCCGAGGCGTGGCGCGACGCGACGGCCCTCACGCTCGACAGCGTCGTGAACCTCTGCCGCGCCGTGCTCCCGGGGATGAAGGCCCGCCGCTGGGGGCGGATCCTCAACGTCACGTCGATCGCGGTGAAGCAGCCGGTGGATGGACTGATCCTCTCGAACAGCCTGCGGGCCGCGGTCACGGGATTCGCGCGCACGCTCGCCACCGAGGTCGCCCCCTTCGGCGTGACGGTGAACAACCTCCTCCCCGGTTACACGCGCACCGAGCGGCTCGAACAGCTCGCTGACGCGCGCGCCACGCGCGAGGGGAGCTCCCGTGACGCCGCCACCGCCGCGTGGACGTCACAGATCCCGATGGGGCGCCTCGGTGAGCCGGCGGAGTTCGCCGCGCTCGCCGCCTTCCTCGCGTCGGAGCGCGCCGGCTACATCACCGCGCAGAACGTCGCCGTCGACGGCGGCTGGATCCGCTCACTGGTCTGAGCCCGACGCGCGCTGACGCGCATCGGGCGCTGCACGTCAGCCGCCGCGCGCCGCGCGGGCGAGCCGCGTGAGCAACGCCAGCTGGCCGGTGTGGTACAGATCGTGGTCGGCGAGCGAGCGGAGCATCTCGGCGAACGTGATCAGTGGGTTGTCCGGCTCCTCGGCGTGCGGCGGGACCAGCATCTCGAGCTGCTCGGGGGGCATCGTGCGCACGGCGTCGACGAGGTCGCGGTGCGCCGCATCGAGCGCGGCGATCGCCGCCGCCCAGGCGCTGGGGTCCGGCGCGGGCACGGCGGGCCAGTCCCCTTCGATCGGGCTGGTTGGTACGGCGCCCCGAGTACGCCGGGTGACCTCGCGCGTCCACGCCCACATGTGCAGGACCGTCGCCCAGATGCCGTGCGCCCCACCGCCGGGGTCCCAGGCGGCCTCGTCGGCGGAGACCGCGGAGAGGACTGCGGCGCGGGAGGGGCCGTGCCACGGCGTGCCGTCGTGGCCACGGGCGAGCGCGCCGAGAAGCACCTCGCGGGGATCCCCGACGCCGCTCATGCGGGTGCGTAGCAGCCGACATGCAACGGCTCCGGGCGCGTGACCGCGTCCGTGATGGTGACGCGAAGTCCGACGAGACGCATCGGCGGGACCTCGAGCAGGCGACGGTACCCGATGGTCGTCCCGCGCGACACGACATGCCAGCGGCCGTCGGCGGTGCGCCCCTCGAGCTGATGCGCCGCGACCGCCTGTCCCAACGCGATCGGCTCCCGCAGGTCCACGATCCCGACCATCGCCGGGCGGGGCAGGTCGAGCTCCAGCACCGCGGTCGTAGCCCCGGTGGTGCGCCACCGCATCGTGCCACCCGCCGCGAGGTCATGCACGAAGCGCGCCTCGAGTCGCGCACGCATCGCGAGCAGGCTCGCGACGTCCCGCTCATGCAGGAGCCCACGACGGTCCGGCGGGACGTTGAGCAACAGCTTCGAGTTCCGCCCGACGGAGGAGAAGTAGAGCGAGACGAGATCGTCCGCGCTGCGCACGCGCGCGTCCTCGGCGGCATGGTAGAACCACCCCGGACGGATGGAGACGTCGGTCTCCCCGGGTCGCCAGACGGTCCCATCGCGATCGCCGTCCTGCAGGGAGCGCATCACCTCATCCCCCGTCATCCCGGGGACGGGGACGATGTCCGGGCGCACCGTCGACCAGTTCGTCGTGCCGGCGACGCCGCGTTCGTTGCCGATCCAGCGGATATCGGGCCCCGCATCGGAGAACATCACGGCCTCGGGCTGCAACCGGCGCACCAGGCCCCACGTCGCGGGCCAGTCATAGACCTGCCGTTTCCCGTTCGGGCCCTCGCCGTTCGCCCCGTCAAACCAGACCTCTTGGATCGGACCGTAGCGGGTGAGGAGCTCGGTGAGCTGCGCCTGATAGACGGCGTTGTACGCCGGGGTGTCGCCGTAGGTGGGGTGGTTCTGGTCCCAGGGCGAGAGGTAGAGCCCGGGCCGCAGCCCCTCCGCTCGACAGGCGTCGACGAACTCACGGACGAGGTCTCCTTGCCCATCGCGCCACGGGCTCGACGCCACGGAGTGCGTGGTGGTGGCGGTCGGCCAGAGACAGAAGCCGTCGTGGTGTTTGGCGGTGAGGACCATCGCGCGGAACCCCGCCGCGCGCGCGGTGCGCGCCCACTGTCGGGCATCGAGGGCGGTCGGTGCGAAGAGCGCCGGCGATTCGCGCCCATCCCCCCACTCGCGGTCGGTGAAGGTGTTCACGCCAAAGTGGATGAACATCGCGAGTTCGTCCTGCTGCCAGCGGAGCTGCGCGGGGGTGGGGACGGGGCGACCCGCGAGGGGTGCCCGCGACGGCGGTGCCGGCCGGCCGCCGGCCCGTACGAGCCCAGGGGCGGCGGGCTCCGCGAGGAGGCGGCGGGCGCTCAGCGCGGCGAGGAGCCCGCCGGCGACGAAGGTGCGACGGTCGATGGACATCGGTCCGCCTATTATGGTTCGGGAACGCCCTCACCATAAGGAGACCCCGATGCGTCCCTACGTCCTCGCGAGCCTGCTCGTCGCCGCGCTCGCCCTCCCCACCGCCGCGCATGCGCAGGACGACGCGGACCGTTCCGTCGCCGACGGCGGCATCAAGGTCGCCGGCTGGAAGGGCCGGATCGACCGGCGGGCGATCACACAGGGGAAGACGATCAACGACTCGCGCTTCGTCACCGAGGGGCGTGGCTTCCGTGCCTCGGTCGGGCCGGCGGGGATCTTCTGGAATCCGGCGAACACCGTCGCCGGGGACTACGAGGTGATGGGCACCTTCACCGAGCACAAGATGGCCGCGGCGCATCCGCACTCGTACGGCATCTTCATCGGCGGGCAGGGGCTCGAGTCGGATACCGAGTCGCTGATGTACTGCATCGTCTATGGGACCGGGAGCTACGCGATCAAGACGTTCCGCGGCGCGACGGTCTCGACGATCGTCGGCACGACGCCGCACCCCGCGATCAAGAAGGCCGATGCCACGACGGGGCAGGCGGTGAACACCGTCGGCTGGCGCGTGCGCGGTGGGCAGGCGAGCTGCGTGGTGAATGGCCAGGTGGTGCGGACGCTCGAGCGTGCGCAGTTCGTGGCGGCGGATAAGCTGACGACCACGGACGGCAACTGGGGGATCCGGGCGACGCACAACGTCGAGTTCAGCGTCTCGGGGCTGATGAAGCACTAAGTCAGGGAATCCGGTGGGGTGGACGGGGCGGGTCCCGAACGGGGCCCGCCCCGTCGTGCGCTTGCGGCCTGCGCGATCTGGCGGTATAACCATATCGGCATACGGTTATTCAACACCCTCCACCCCGCCGGAGCGCTCCTCCCGATGCGACGTCTCCCCCTCGCGGCCCTCGCCCTCCTCGTCTCCGCCTGCGGCGGACGCGACGAGGCCGCCCCCGCCGCCCACGCCGGATCCGCCGTGGTCTTCACCGAGGCCGCCTGGCAGCCGAAGCGCGAGGCCGACATCCCCGCCGACTCGATGGGGGCCTCCATCAAGCGCGGGCTCTACCTCCTCCGCTTCACCCCGGAGAGCCTCCCCGCCTACGCGACCTCCAACCTGCGCTGCACGAGCTGCCACCAGGATGATGGCCTCGACCCCAAGGCGGCCCCCCTCACGGGCTCGCACGCCCGCTTCCCGAAGTACATGGCGCGCTCCGGCACCGTCATCGCCCTCGCCGACCGCGTGAACTACTGCTTCACCCGCTCCCTCGCCGGCAACGCGATCCCGGTCGGCAGCCGCGAGATGACCGACATCCTCGCCTACTTCGCCTTCATCTCGCAGGACGTCCCGGTCGGCACGAAGATCGCCGGCCACGACGGCCTGATCTCGATGCCCGACACCCTGGTCGGCGACATCGCCCGCGGCGAGGCGCTCTACACCGCGAAGACCTGCGTCACCTGTCACGGCGCCAACGGCGCCGGCGCCGGCCCGATCCCCGCCCTCTGGGGCCCGACGTCGTACTCGATCGGCGCCTCGATGGCCCGCCTCGAGCGCGCGGCGAGCTTCATCATGCACAACATGCCGCAGACGGCCCCGGGCTCCCTCACCCCGCAGGAGGCCTTCGACCTCTCGGCCTACATCAATTCGCATCCGCGTCCGGACTCCCCGGGCAAGGAAGACGATTGGCCGATGGGTGGTGCGCCGACCGACGTCCCCTACGCGACCAAGGGGCACGCGGCGTTCAACCCGCCCGCCGTGCTCCCGCGTGCGAATCCGCGCGGCGCGGTCGTCCCGAATCCGCCGGTGATCGGCCGAGGCGCGCAGTGAGTCGCCGGCGTCCGACCGAGGGCGGTCCTGCCCTCTCCCGGCGCGCCCTCCTCACCGGCACCGCCGGCGCCCTGGGCGGCGCCGTGCTCGCCGGACTCCCCGGCGTCCTCGATGGGCAAGAGGCCGCCCCCGCGCGCCCCATCGTCCCGGAGGACGCCACCAAGCTACAGGGCGCGGCGACCTCGCCCCTCGGTGAGCGCTCGCCGTTCGTCACGGCCTCGCGCGCCCCATACGGGGAGACGGTCGGTAGCTCACTGACGCCGCTCCAAGACCTCACTGGCGTCGTCACGCCCTCCGACCTCCACTTCGAGCGGCACCACGCCGGCATCCCGGCGCTCGACCCCGAGCGGCACACGCTGACGATCCACGGCCTCGTGGAACGCCCGCTCACCTTCTCCGTCGATGACCTCAAGCGGTTTCCGCAGACGGTCCGCACCTACTTCATCGAGTGCTCCGGCAACGGACGCGCGGCCTATCGGGAACCGAAGCCCGAGATGACGGCACAGAAAGTCTCGGGGATGCTCTCGACCTCGGAGTGGACGGGGGTGCCGCTCGCGACCCTCTTCCGCGAGGTCGGGGCGAAGCCCGAGGCGAAGTGGTTCCTCGCCGAGGGGGGTGATGCCTGCCTGATGACGCGGTCCGTGCCGATGGCGAAGGCGTGGGACGACGCGATGGTCGTCTGGGCGCAGAACGGCGAGCCGCTGAGGCCGGCCCAAGGATATCCGATCCGTCTCCTCCTCCCGGGATGGGAGGGGAACATCAACGTGAAGTGGCTGCGCCGGCTCGAGCTCGGCGCCGCCCCGTGGATGACGCGATGGGAGACGGCGAAGTACACCGATCCGCGTCCTGACCACACGGCCGATATGTTCACCTTCGCGCAGCAGGCGAAGTCGATCATCACGAGCCCCTCACATCCGGGACGCATCGCGTCGCCGGGCTGGCACGCCGTCCACGGGCTCGCCTGGACCGGACGCGGCCGCATCACGAAGGTCGAGGTGAGCGTCGATGGCGGTGGGCGCTGGCACGAGGCGGAGCTCCTCGGCGAGGTGCGCCCGAAGGCACCGGTGCGCTTCCAGCACATGTGGGAGTGGCGCGGTGACGCGGCCACGCTCCTCTCCCGCGCGACCGACGAGACCGGTGAGGTGCAGCCTACGCGTACCGCGCTCATCGCGACGCGTGGCATCGGCACCGACTACCACTTCAACCAGATCGTGGGGTGGCAGGTCGCGCGCGACGGCGCCGTTACCTTCCACGGGGAGACCTGAGCGATGCGTCGTCTCTTTCCCCTCACGCTCCTCGCCGCACTCGTCGCCTGTCGTGGCGGTGATGGCCCGAGCGGGTCCGACACGGCGGACGCCGGCACACGCTACGGCCTCGGCCGCCCCGCCGACGCACAGTTCGTTGCGCGCCTCGATACCGACATCGATCCCTCGGGCGCGGCGCTCCCCGCCGGCCGCGGCACCGCCGCCGAAGGGGCGGTGCTCTATGCCGCGCAGTGTGCGATGTGTCATGGCGCAGAAGGCCTCGGGATGCCCCCGGCCTTCCCGCGGCTCCTCGGCCGTGATCCGAAGGCCGAGGACTTCACCTTCGCGTCGGACCACAAGCTGCCGAAGACCATCGGGAACTACTGGCCGTACGCGACCACGCTCTTCGACTACATCCGTCGAGCGATGCCCCTGACGGCGCCGGGCTCGCTGACCGACGATCAAGTCTATGCGCTCACCGCGTACCTCCTCGCCGCCGACGGCGTGATCCCGAAGGAGACCACCCTCGACGCCGCGGCGCTCGCGGCCGTGAAGATGCCGTACACCGATCGATTCATCTGGTCCGCCGAAGCGGGCAGCCAGGACCGCGACTGACTCTCACCACCCGACACAGCAGATGACCACCACCATCGACTCCTCGACCGGCAAGACCCCATGGGTCTTCTACGGCGTCCTCTTCGGGATCCTCGGCACCCTCTCGATCCTCGCGTGGGGGCCGATCGGTGTCTCCGGCACCTACCCGCGAGTGATCGGCGAGCTGCTCACGCTGGTCGTCCCTGACTACGCCGCCGGGAACCCATACCTGCAGAAGATGGGACATCTCTTCGCCAAGACGGAGACCTATCTCGTGATCGGGCTCCTCCTCGGCGGCTTCCTCGGCGCGCGACTCAACAAGGAGAAGGCGCCGGCCTGTGAGATGATCCATCCCTCGGAGAAGACGACGGGGCGCCGCTACCGCGACGCCTTCATCGGCGGCTTCCTGATCGTCTTCGGGGCGCGGATCGCCGGCGGCTGCACCAGCGGGCACATCATCTCCGGGATCACGCAGCTCTCCGTGAGCGGGTTCATCTTCGCGGCCGGCGTCTTCGCGACCGGCATCCTCACCGCCAAGACCCTCAAGCGCCGCCATGTCGCGGCGGAGGCCTGACCATGACCGCCTTCTACGGCCTCCTCATCGGCGTCGCGATGGGCTTCTTCATCCAGCGCGTCCGCGCCTCCAGCCCCGGGATGATCGTCCGCAACCTCCGACTCGAGAACCTCTCCGTCATCAAGTTCATGGCGCTCACGATGGCGGTGGGGATGGTGCTCGTGTACGGCCTCAACCTCGTCATCCCGTCGGCGATGCACTTCGACGTGAAGCCGACCTACGTCCTCGGGGTGCTCCTCGGCGGCCTCGTCTTCGGCGTCGGGTTCGGCATCGGTGGGTACTGCCCCGGCACTTCGGTGGTCGGCATCGGCGAGGGCCGGAAGGACGCCATCGTCGCGATGCTCGGTGGCGTCGTCGGCGCGCTCGTCTTCACGCTCGTCTACACGACGCTGATCGCGCCGATCGTGAAGGTGGCGGACCTCGGCAAGATCACGCTCGCCGACGTGACCCACGTCTCGCCCTTCGTGCTCGCGGTGGTCGTCTCGGCCGTCTTCCTCGTGGTGATCAAGCTCCTCCCGACCGAGGTCGGCGCGAAGCGATGAGCACTCGCCGACCGGTGCGTCACGCCACGACGGCGCGACGCACTCCCACCCCAGCGCTCCTCGAACTCGTCGCCGGCCGCTTTCGCGCCCTGGGTGAGCCCGCGCGCCTCGGCATCCTCCACGCCCTGGAGCACGGCCCGCTGAGTGTCACGGCGCTCGTGGAGCGCACGGGATTGGGTCAGGCCAACCTCTCGAAGCACCTGCAGCAGCTGCATGCGGCGGGCTTCGTGTCGCGATCCCGGCGGGGGATGTTCGTCGACTATGCCCTCGCGGATGCGGACGTCCTGCGGCTCTGCGAGCTGATGTGCGGGCGACTCGACGACGATCTCGCCGCGACACAGGCGGTGATGGCACCGCAGCGGCGGAGCGCCTAGCGGCCAATTGGGGGCGCGAGGGTCCGCAGGATCAGCGAACAGCAGGTCACCGCGCCCTCCGCTTTTGCCAGCTCGCTCGCATCGACGAGGTGCGGCGTGTACCCGTGGTCCTCGAGCCGTGCACGCGTGCGTGGGTACGCTTCGTCGTACAGAAGCTGGTTCCCGATCCGGAGGACATTGGCGCCCATCGGCTCGTCCGGATGGACGGCGATCGTCCGCAGCGGCGTGAACGCCGCGGGATCGACCCAATCGGGATTACAGAGCACCGTCGCGTCGTCGACCGCGGTGGCCGCCGTCTTCAGATGTAGGCATCCGGTGACCGTCACACCCTCCACCATGTAGCCGTGCGGCGCGAGGAGCGCGCCGAGCTGTGCGATCCCCTCGGCGTTGGTCCGCGCGGTCTGCCCGATGAACACACGGCGTCCGACCACCAGCACATCCCCGCCATCAAGCGTCGCGGGGGCGGTGATGCGGACGACCGGACGGACCTCGGCGAGCGCGGCCTCGACGGCCATGACCTCCCCGCGCCGCGAGTCGGCGCCGGGGCGCGTGACGACGGCGACCTCGTCGAAGACGACGGCGGTGTCCTCGATGAAGACCGAGTCGGGGAAGGCCGGCGCCGGGGCGATGCGCCGCACCGTGCAGCCGAGGGTGGCGAGGAGCCGCTCGTACCCGGCGTGCTGGATGCGGGCACGCGTCACGTCGATCGGGGTCCGCGCGAGATGCGTGAGCTCGCAGTCCACCATGGACGGCGCGACATCTCGGGTGAAGGCGAGGAACGGGGTGGTCATCCCCTCCAGTCTAACCCCATATTCCCCACACGATGCCCATCGCGCCCCGCCGCTTCGGCGTCTGGAAGGCCACCGCCCTCGTCGTGGGGAACATCATCGGGGCCGGCATCTTCATGCTCCCACGCGACCTCGCGCCCACCGGTTGGACCGCCGTCGGGGCGTGGCTTCTCGCCGTCATCGGCGCGCTCGGGGTGGCATGGGTCTTCGCCCGCCTCTTCGCCGCCTTCCCGACGGCGGGTGGGGTGCACGGCATCCTGACCCTCGGTGTCGGGCCGCGTGCGGCCTTCGTCGGGAGCTGGGGGTACCTCGTCTCCGTCTGGGCCGCGAACGCCACGCTCGCGATCTCGGGCGTCGAATACCTCGCCCGCATCGTGCCGCTCCCGCACGCGACCCCGTGGCTCCGGCCGACCCTCGCCCTCGGGGCGCTCGGCGTGCTGCTCCTCGCGAACCTCCGTGGCCGCGGCGGGGATGTGCAGTTGGTCTCGACCGCCGTGAAGCTCCTCCCGCTCGTCGCCGTGCTGCTCCTCGCCGCGCGGCTCCTCGGTCAGGAGGGTGCTGCCGCGGTGGCCGCCACCGCGCCCGCGCCCTTCGCGGCCGCCGCGCTCCTCCCGGCGATGAGCCTCACCCTCTACGCGATGCTCGGCATCGAAAGCGCCGCCATCCCGGCGGATCTCGTCGAGGACGCCCCACGCGTCGTCCCGCGCGCGACGATGTTCGGCACCGCCCTCAGCGGACTCGTCGGGCTGCTGGTCACCTGCGGCGTGACGCTCCTCCTGCCGGGCGCCGCCACCTCCGACGCGCCGCTCGCCGATTTCGTCGCGTGGCAGTCGGTCCCAAGTGCCGGACCGCTGGTCGCTCTCTGCGCCATCGTGAGTTGCTTCGGCTGCCTGAACGGCTATCTGCTCGTCGGTGCGGAGCTGACCGCGGCGATGGCCGACGATGGCGACCTCCCCGCCGCGCTCGGCCGACGCAACGCGGTCGGCGTCGCGCCGGCCCCGCTCTGGCTCGGCGCCGGCGTCACGACGCTGCTCATCCTCGCGGCCTACACCGCGACCTCCGCGTTCCGATTCGCCGCGCTCGTCACCACCGCGACGAACCTCGTGCTGTACCTGCTCGCCCTCGCCACCGCCGCGCGATTCCTCGTCGATGGCCGCCTCCCACGCACCGTCGGGCTCACCGTGGCCTGTCTCGGCGGCACGGTGTTCGCGATGCTCGCGCTGATCGGCGCCGGCGGTGAAGCGCTCGGTTGGGGCGCCGCCCTCGTCGCCGCCGGCATCCCACTCGGACTCGTCGCGCGACAGGCGACGCGCCCGGCGCGCGCACGTTAGCGCGCGCCCGCGAGTGCCCTCCGCGATTGTCCGAGGACGCCACGCGATGACCCACCACCAGGTCCTCATCATCGGCAGCGGATTCGCCGGCATCGGGATGGCGATCCGCCTCCGAGAGGCCGGCGTCGAGGACGTCGTGATCCTCGAGCGTGCCGCCTCGCTCGGCGGCACCTGGCAAGCGAACCGCTATCCGGGATGTGCCTGCGATGTGGAGTCAGTGCTCTACTCGTTCTCGTTCGCGCCGAACCCCGGGTGGACCCGCACCTTCGCGACGCAACCGGAGATCGAGGCGCACCTGATCCACCTCGCGGCGACGCACCGGATCACGGATCGGATCCGCTTCGGCGAGGACGTCCGGTCCGCGCACTGGGATGCCGCGCACGCCCGCTGGGAGGTGAGAACGTCGACCGCCACGTGGACCGCGGAGACGCTCATCCTCGCGACCGGGGCACTGAGTGATCCGATGCGCCCCGACATCGTCGGCCTCGAGTCGTTCGACGGCCCGATGTTCCACACCGCGGAGTGGGATCCCACCGTATCGCTCGACGGACGTCGCGTCGGCATCATCGGGACCGGCGCCTCGGCCATCCAGGTGATTCCCGCGATCCAGCCGCAAGTGGCACAGCTGGTGGTGGCACAGCGCACGCCGCCCTGGGTGATGCCGCGCTGGGACCGAGCGATTCCCGAGCGGACACGCCAACGCTTCGCGCGGTGGCCCTGGACGCAGCAGCTCGCGCGGCTCGCGCAGTACCTCCGGCACGAGGTGCTCTTCCTCCCTTTCCGCCACGCAACGCTGCGGCGGGTCGCCGAGGCGGTGATCGGCCTGCATCTGCGCCTGCAGGTGCGGGATCCCGCCCTCCGCGCGCGCCTCCGGCCACGCTACGGCATCGGGTGCAAGCGTCTGCTCCTCTCGGATGACTTCTATCCGGCGATGACGCGCCCGAACGTCACGCTGGAGACGGCCGCCATCCGGCGAATCCTCCCCGACGGCATCGAGATGGCGGATGGGACGCACCACCGGCTCGACGTCCTCCTCCTCGCGACGGGGTTCCGTCCGACGGATCCCCCGCTCGCGCCGGCGGTGGTCGGTGCCGCGGGGCGTTCGCTCGCCGAGGTCTGGGCCGGGAGTCCTCGAGCCCATCTCGGTTGCTCGGTCGCCGGCTTCCCGAATCTCTTCCTGCTCAACGGCCCCAACACGGGACTCGGCCATTCGTCGGTGCTCCTGATGTTCGAAGCGCAGTTCGCACAGATCCTCGGCGTCCTCGCCGCGCGTCGGGCACGCGGCGCCCGGAGTGTCGCGCCGACCGAGGCCGCGCAGGCGCGCTATGTGCGGTGGCTCGACGCGGCGCACCGTACCACCGTCTGGCAGTCCGGCGGCTGTGCGAGCTGGTACCTCGACCGGACGGGGCGGAACAGCACCCTGTGGCCCTACGGGGTGGGTCGGTATCGCCGACTGCTCGGACGGGTCCGCCCGGAGGAGTACGCGTTCGACGCCTGATCACCCGCGATGGCGAGGCCGACCCGCGCTCGCTCCGTCGTCACCTCCCGCCCTCCGTCACGTCGCTGCTTGAACGTCCCGACCGGCATCGCCGTACATCTCGCGTCACCTCTTCCTGCCTGGAGTCGTTGATGTCTCGTTCCGCCCGCCACGCCCGTCGCGCCGTCCTCGCCACCATCGGCTTCGTCCTCTTCGCCGTGCAGCCTGGACTCATCTCCGCGCAGGCGACGAACCGATACGGCAACCCGGCGCGGGTGCGTCCGGCACCGACCGCGTCGGGGATCTCGGTGCGCGACCTGCAGATCCGGCTCTATCAGTTCGCCGACGACTCGATGCAGGGGCGGCAGGTCGGCCGCGTCGGCAACAAGAAGGGGACCGACTATATCGCCGCGGAGCTCCGGCGCCTCGGTGTCATCCCCGCGGGGGATGACGGCACCTACTTCCAGGTGCTGCCGTACCATCTGCGCCGCTTCACGCCGAGTTCGCGCGTCACCGTGAACGGCACGCCGTTGGCGTGGAACACGGAGGTCGTCGCGGTCCCGGGCGCGCGCGCGCCGCGGCCGATCGCGGATGCCACCGTCATCTTCGGCGGCACGCAGGGGGACACCACTGCGCAGATTCCCGCCGCCGCCGCGGCCGGGAAGTTCGTGGTGCTCCTCCCCGCGCCGGGTCGGCGGACCGGACCCGCCGGGGTCGCGTTCGGCGGACGCGGGGGACCGACCGCACCCGGCCGCTTCGACGCCGCGGCGGCGGTGGCCGTCATCGACCTCGACGACCTCACCCCCGCGCAGCGTGTCGCCCTCAACGAGCCGACCGTCGCGACGATCACACCGACGCCGCGGGTCGCCCCGACGCCGGCGGGCACCCCGGTCGACTCGCTCGCCCTGCTCCGCCAGCAGGTCGCGCAGCTGCAACCGCAGGCGCAACTCCGCATCACCCGCGCCGCGGCCGCGGCGCTCTTCTCTCGCACGAGCTTCGAAGGGGTAACTCCTGGCACCAGCGGCGGGACGGTGAACGCCGCACTCGATTTCGTCGAGCTGCCCTCCGCCTATGGCCGCAACGTCGTGGGGATCATCCCCGGCAGCGACCCCGCCCTCGCGACGCAGTACGTCGCCATCGGCGCACATAACGACCACGTCGGCTTCACCACGCCCGTCGACAAGGACTCGCTCAAGGCCTTCAACGACCTGCGGATGCGGTGGATGCTCGAGAACGGGATGAAGCAGCCCACAATCGAGGTGCTCGCGCAGTTCCGCGTGAATATGGACAGCATCCGGCGTCGCGTCCCCACCCCGCGGCTCGACTCGATCAACAACGGCGCCGACGATGACGGCTCCGGGTCGATGGCGGTCCTCGAGATCGCGGAGGCGATCGCCGCGATGCCGGTGAAGCCGAAGCGCTCGACCCTCTTCATCTGGCATACTGGCGAGGAAGGGGGGCTCGTCGGCTCGGCGTTCTTCACGCGTAACCCGACCGTCCCGCTCGACTCCGTCGTCGCGCAGATCAACATCGATATGATCGGGCGCGGGCGCGCCGAGGACCTTCCGGGTGGCGGCGACGACTTCGTCGGGGTGATCGGCTCCTTCTTCGACTCCCGCGACCTCGGTGAGCAGGTCCGGACGACGAATGCGAAGCAGGCGCGCCCGCTCGCGCTCGACTACAAGTTCGACGATCCGATCAGCTGGGCCGGATACAACAACCTCTACGGGCGCAGCGATCACTTCAACTACGCGCGACAGGGCGTGCCGATCGCTTTCTTCTTCACCGGGCTCCACGGCGACTACCACCAGCGCAGCGACGAGCCGGAGTTCATCGACTATCCGCACTACGCGCGGATCACGTCGATGCTGAAGGACCTGACGGTGGATGTGGGGAATGGGCCGCGACCGCGGCTCAACGGAACGAAGCCGGCGCGTCCTCGTCCGGTCCCCTGACCGCGACGCCCCGCGCCACCACCTCCGACGCGAACCGGATCAACGCCGCCTCGAGGGCTTCCAACAGCGGGAAGAGTTCGTCGGCCAGGGCGCGGACCGCGACCCAGGCGTCATCGCCGCCCCCACCGGTCGTGGTCCGCCCGAGGCGCTCCAACGCCGCGGAGAGCTCTTGTGCACCGTGGGCGCCCACCTGACCCGCGGCCGACTTGAAGCGATGCGCCACCTCGGCCACCGCGCTGAGGTCCTGCGCCGCGATCGCCGTCATCAGTTCCGCGCGCGCGCGCGCCGCCGATCGGGCGAACTCCTCCGCGAGCTCCTGCAAGAACTCGGGATCGTCCCCGGTCACCGCCTGGAGGACCGCGGGATCGAACACCGGGGTCGATGGTGATCGGGGGACGGCGGCGCTGACGGCCGGAGGCGCCGGTGCGGTGACGTCGGTGGAGGACTCGTCCGCACCGATGCACCACGCTTCCACCCACTCCGCGAGCCGTTTCGGATCGACCGGCTTCGCCAGGAATCCCACCATCCCCGCCGTCCGGCACCGCGCGCGGTCCTCCGCCGTGACATTCGCCGTCATCGCCACGATCGGCGGGATCCCCGACATCTCGCGCAACCGAGTGGTCGCTTCGAGACCATCCATCACCGGCATCTGCACATCCATCAGGATCAGGTCGAACGGCCCCACCTCCCGGACCGCATCGATCGCCGCAGCCCCGTGCGGCGCGAGGACGACCTCCGCGCCCGCACGCTCGAGCAGCTCACGCACGACCTGCCGATTGAACTCGTTGTCCTCGGCGACGAGGAGGCGTCGGCCCACGAGCAGCTGGCGCGCCGGATGAGCGCCTGAGACGCGCACCTCGGACACCTCCGCACGCCCCACGTGCACCGTGAACCCGAATCGGCTCCCCACCCCACTCGTGCTCTCGACCGTGATGCGCCCGCCCATCGCCGCGATGAGCCGCTGTGAGATCACGAGGCCGAGGCCCGTGCCACCGTACAGCCGCGTCGTCGATGAATCGGCCTGGCTGAACGGCTGGAAGAGCCGGGCCTGCTGCTCCTCCGTCAGGCCGATCCCGGAATCCGTGACCGACACGATGAGATCGAGCCCGTTCGCCGCCAGGGCCCCCGCCGACAGCTGCAACCGCACCTCGCCCTCCGACGTGAACTTGACCGCGTTCCCGACGAGGTTCACCAGCACCTGCTGCAACCGCAGCCCGTCCCCGACGATCACCGCCGGCAGCGCCGGGTCGATCTCCTGGACGAATCGCAGCCCCTTCACGCGGGCTTGGTCCCCACAGACGACCTCCACCTGCTGGACGAGCTCGGCGAGGACCACGGGTTCCGCCTCGAGTTGGAGCGCGCCCGCCTCGAGCTTCGAGAAGTCGAGGACGTCGCTCACGATCCCGAGCAACCCGCGCGTGGCCCGCTCGATCTTCGTCACGTAGTCGCGCTGCACCGCGGAGAGCGGCGTGTTCAGGCTGAGGTGCGCGAGCCCGAGCACGGCATTGATCGGCGTCCGGACCTCGTGACTCATATTCGCCACGAAGGCGCTCTTCGCCCGGTCGGCGGCTTCCGCGCTCTGTTTCGCCTGCACGAGCCCCGCCTGATACTCGGCGTTCCGCACCTTCGCCTCCGCGAGCGTGTCGCGCAGACGACGCAGCGCGGCGGCCAGTGCCTCGTGCTCCACCGCGTGCCACCCCGCAGGCACCATGATGTCGTAGCGTTCGTCTCGTAGCCCCTCCGCGACCCGGGTCAGCACCTCCATCGGGGCGGCGACGGCACGGGCGACGTACCCGAGCGCCACGAGCGACAAGAGGAAGAGCAGCGCGAGGAACTGATAGACCGGGCGATTCAGCGCCGCGATATCCGCATCGAGCCGAGCCCGGGAGGCCGCGACGAGCACGCGGCCGGTGACGATCTCGCTCCGCACCGGCGCCGTCGCGACGAGATAGGCCGCCGCAGGGGGCCGGAGGACCGTCGCCGAGGCGATGGTCGACGGATTCACCGCGAGGACGCGCGCCGCCCCCGTCTCTTCGCTGATGAGGGCGACGAAGGCGAAATCGCTCGCGGTCGTGGTCACCGCGATCGCACGAGCCAGCGCATCCAACGAGCCCTCGGCGAGCGCCGCCTCGACGCTGAGCGCCGTCGCGCGCGCGAGTTCCTCCATCCGCTGTGCGGTCGCCTCGCGGACGACCCGCGACTGCCGAGTGGGATAGAAGATGCCGAGCACCACGAGGGCCGTCGTCAGTGCACCCGCGAAGGGGAGCCAGATCCGGAAGGCGATCCGGCGGTGCCAGGCCCCAACCGCCACTACCGGACCCGGATGACGAGCGACTGTGCCGCCTCGGGGACCGGCGCGGGCACCACCGCGATCGCCCCGGGCGTCCGACGCACGAACGCCACCATCTCCTCGGCCGACTCGAACTGCGCCGGCGGCGTCGCGCGCCCCTGGAAGACAAGGCTCAACCAGTATCGCTGCAACCCCGTCTTCGAGAGACCGAAGACATCACGGGCCACGCGCTCGATCAGCGGACTCCGCGCCGAGGGGAGGACCACCGTCACCGCGATCCCGCCGCCCCAGAGCGCACGCTCGCCGCGCATCAGCTGGATCACCTCGACGCGGGAGAGCGTCTCTATCCCGGGGGCGTTCGCGAGCACCGCGAGCCCCTCGAAGCCCCGTGCCTGCGCGCCCCCGGAGCGCGGCGACACGGCGAGCACAGCGAACGCCAGAAGCGCCCATCCGCGGGAGACCATCCGCCGCCCGATGGCCGGCATCAGAACCCGTACGCCAGCTGCATCCGCAGCGCGGTGCCGCCGGAACGGTGCGCCGCCCCGTCGTGCCAGTGCGTCTCCCGCTGCCGCTCCACCTGCACCTTCAGGTTCACGAGAGGACTCGCCTCGAGCCGCACGCCGACCGCCATCTTCAGCTTGGCGAGCGGGTAGACGTGCAGGTCGTTGTCGGCCGACCGGAGATGCTCATTCAACGCGTAGGGCACCACGCTGCCAAGCCGCACGCCGAGGTACGTGAAGTCCGCGTGGTTCCGCGCGAGCCCGAGCGAATCGGTCCGCGTGTTGTTGAACGTGTGCTCGTGGAGGAACTCGACGCGCTCGCCGAACCAGGCGAGGGAGACGCTGAATAACGTGAAGTCGAGGTCGCCGGTGTAGCGCTCCGAGACGGGGATCTCGGGCGCGGTGGTGTGGCCGGCGTGCGCGCCGTACGCGTTCTTCTCGAGATAGTCGCGGTAGTACGACGCGCCGATGCGCATCCCATCGATCGGCTTCGCGTGCACCGCCACCATCGCAGCGGGGGAGACGCCCTCCTTCTTCACGTCCGTGCCGTCGATGCCGTTGCCAAGCATCACGTCGTAGCCGACACGGGCCGAGCCAAGGTTCTGGCCCTGCCACTGCACGCCGAGCGTGTGGAGCGGCACGAAATGACTGAAGGCGTAGGGCCGGTCGATCACGGGGAAGAAGACCCGCCCGTGATGGTACACGTCGTTCCAGTAATTGACCGGCGTATGCACCTTGCCGGCGATCACCGCGTGATTCGGCGTGACGCTGTAGCGGATCAGCGACCGCTCGATGCTCGGGAGATACCCGGTCGACGAGGTCCCCGTGAACCGGATCACGTACTCTCCGAGGAAGGAGAGCCGGTCGTTGGCCTTGCCGGTGACGAAGAGGCTGTGCTCGCCGATGGAGAAGAAGGCATCCCGCTCGGCGCCGTCGAGGACGGAGTACTCCTGATGACCGTAGCCGTTCACTTGGATCTGGCGCTCCTGCCCGACCGCCCGGCCCGGAAGGCCGGCCAGCAAGGAGAGGCCGACGAGCACGTGGGGGATGACCCGACCATTGAGGCGTGTGCGCATCGCCGAAACCTACGACCTGCACCGGGAGGGAACCACCGCGCACGGGCGGCTGAGCCGACGCTCCCGCAGCACCCCGCCGGTCCGACCCCTGTTAAGTTTTCACGCGATGAGTGAATCGCCCCTGCATATGCTCGTCTACCTCAGCGCGCTCCAGCCCCGGCTCACGGAGCCGGAACTCGAGGCACTGGTACACGACTCCCGCACGAGGAACACGGCGGCGGGGATCACCGGCGTGCTTCTGCACGCCGACGGGGATGTCATCCAGTACCTCGAGGGACCGGAGCCGGCGGTGCGCGCGACCTTCGGCCGGATCGCTCGAGATCCTCGCCACCGGAGCATCGTCGTGGCGGTGGATACCGCGCTCCCGGCGCGGGTATTCCCGCGCTGGCTGATGGGGCACCTGCAGGTCACCCGTTCGCAGTTCCTCGCCCTCGAGTCCGCCGACTGGCGAGCGGCGGCGGCGCGGCGCGGGCCGGAGGCCACGCCCGCCGATGGTACGCCGCCGGGTCTCGTGTTGCTGCGGAGCTTCGCGGAGAACGCCCGGAGCCGCTGACCCACGGGCGACGCCTCACCCGAGGGCGCGGACCTCCTCCGACGTGAGGTGTCGCCATGCCCCCTTGGGGAGGTCGCCGAGCGCCAACGCACCGACGGCGACGCGGATCAGGCGCTTCACCTCGAGCCCTTCCACCGCCAGCAGCCGGCGAATCTGCCGATTGCGCCCCTCGTCGAGGACGATCTCGAGCCAGTGGCTGCTGCGTGATCCCGCCCGCAGGAGGTCGATGCGCTTGGCGGTGAGTCGCTCCCCGGTCTCGAGCTCGTCGACGCCATCGCGCAGCCGTGCGAGCACCGCCTCGTCGGGGAGCCCTGTGACCTGCACGTGATAGGTCTTGTCGACATGTGAAGCCGGGTCGGTGAGCCGTGCGGCCCACCGGGTGTCATTCGTCAGGAGCAGGAGTCCTTCGCTCGCCTTATCGAGCCGCCCGACCGGCGCCACGAACGGGAGCGATGGATCGTCGAGGCAGTCGTAGACCGTCGCTCGGGCGTGCGGGTCGTCCCGAGTGGTGACGAGGCCGCGGGGCTTGTTCAGGACGAGATAGACGCTGGGGGCCCGGTCGACCGCCACCCCGTCGACGACGATCGCCGCCGTCTCCGGGTGGACACGGCGGAGGGGGTCGGTCACCACCTGCCCGCCGACCCGGACCCGGCCCGCACGGACGAGCCGGTCCCCCTCGGCCCGAGAACAGTGACCGAGCTTGGAGAGCGCGCGGGCCAGCCCGACCATCCCCGAGGGCGTCTTCACGCCCATAAGTTATCGGGATGCCGACCCTTTGCTCCCTGGCGCATCGCCTCGCCCTCCTCGCCCTCGCCCTCCCCGCCGTCGGCGGCGCGCAGCGCGGGCGCCCCACGCCGGCCGCCGGCCCGACGCTGCCGGCGTACGATCCCGCGCTGTATACCTCGCCGACGGCGACCGACCGCGCGCTGAAGTCCCTGCGGTGGCGCAGTGTCGGTCCGTACCGCGGCGGACGCGTCGATGCGGTGGTCGGCGACCTGCAGAAGCCGTTCCTGTTCTACATGGGCGCGGTGAACGGCGGCGTCTGGCGGACCACGAACGGCGGCATCAGTTGGGAGAATCTCACCGACGGCAAGTCCGACCTCTCCTCGGTGGGCGCGATCACCGTCGCCCCGAGCGACCCGAACGTCATCTACGTCGGCAGCGGCGAGTCTCAGCTCCGCGAGGACCTCACCTTCGGGACGGGGATGTACCGCTCCACCGATGCGGGGGCGACCTGGCAGTCGCTCGGGCTCGCCGAGACGCACCAGATCACCGACATCATCGTCGACCCGCGCGACGCGGACCGCGTCTATGTCGCCGCCATCGGACACGCCTTCGGCCCGAACCCGGAGCGCGGCGTCTTCCGCACCGCCGATGGCGGCAGAAGCTGGCAGAAGGTGCTCTTCGTCGACGATTCCACGGGGGTGAACGACCTCACCATCGATCCGTCGAACCCGCGCGTCCTCTACGCCTCGACCTACAAGTTCCAGCGCACGCCCTGGTCGATGCTCGCCGGCGGAGGTCGCAGCGGGATCTGGAAGACCACCGACGGCGGCGACACCTGGACCGAACTCACCCGGATGCCCGGCATCCCGAAGCGTCCGCTCGGGAAGATCGGCCTCGATGTGTCGCGCGCGAATCCGAATCGCCTCTACGCGAACATCGAGGCGCCCGACTCCTCGGGCGGCTTCTTCCGTTCCGACGATGCCGGCGCCACCTGGGCACGGATGAACGACGACCCGCGGATGTGGGTGCGCAGCTGGTACTACTCGGCCGTCACCGCGGATCCGACGGACGAGAACACCGTCTACGTGATGAACCTGAGCGTCCTCAAGTCGATCGACGGCGGGAAGACCTTCACCGAGCTCGACTCGCCCCACGGCGACCAACACCTCCTCTGGATCGACCCGTCGGACCCGACGCGGATGATCCTCGGAAACGACGGCGGTGCGACGATCTCCTTCGATCGCGGCGCGACCTGGTCGAGCCAGCACACGCAGCCGACAGCGCAGTTCTACCACGTGAACGCCGACGACCAGTTCCCGTACCGCATCTACGGCGCGCAGCAGGACAACTCGGCGATCTCCATCGCCTCGCGGGGCGAGGAGGGGGGCATCGGGATCCGCGATTACTTCTCGGTGGCCGGGTGCGAGAACGCGACCATCGCCTTCGACCCGCGCGACCCGAATGTCACGTATGGCGGGTGCTATCTGGGCCAATTCTCGCGCTACGACCGGCGCAGCCGACAGGAGCGCGACATCTCCGTCACCGAGATCAACTGGGATGGCTGGGCGGCCAAGGACGTGCGCGAGCGCTTCCAGTGGACCTTCCCCGCGCTCGTCTCGCGGCACGACCCGCGCACGCTCTACGTGACGTCGCAGCACGTGTGGCGCTCCCGCACCGAGGGAGCGAGCTGGGAGCGGATCAGCCCCGACCTCACGCGGGCGGACCCGATGACGCTCGAGCGGACCGGCGGCCCGATCCACGGGGAGATGACCGGCGCGGAGTGGTACGCGACGATCTATGCCTTCGCCGAGTCGCCGCGGACGCCGCAGGTGCTCTGGGCTGGATCGGATGATGGGCGGATCCACGTCTCGCGCGATGGCGGGACGACGTGGCAGGAGGTCACGCCCCCCGGATACGGGGCGTTCACGCGCACCGCGCACATCGACCCGTCGCCCTTCGATCCGGCGACCGTCTATGTCGCCGCGAACCGCTACCAGCAGGACGACTTCGCCCCGTATCTCTGGAAAAGCAGCGACTACGGCCGCACCTGGACCCGGATCGTAACTGGCATCCCGCGCAATGCGTATACGCGCGTGGTGCGTGAGGATCCGATGCGCCGCGGGCTGCTCTACGCCGGCACGGAGCTCGGCGTCTGGGTGTCGTTCGATGACGGCGCCGCCTGGCAGCCACTACAACTCAACCTGCCGCGCGTCAGCGTCCGCGATCTCAAGGTGCACGGCAACGACCTCATCGCCGCGACGCACGGTCGCGCCTTCTGGGTGCTCGACGACCTTGCGCCGCTCCGGCAGCTCGCCGACAGCGTGACACGCCGTGCGGCGCATCTCTTCCAGCCGACGCGCGCGATCCTCTGGGAGGGCGCACGCGGTGGGGATGGCACGGGAGAGAACCCACCCTCGGGCGCGCTCATCGATTTCTGGCTCCGCGAGGTCCCGACCGGCCCCGTCACACTCGAGATCTTTGACGCGCAGGGCGAACGGCTACGCCGCTTCACCTCCGCCGACTCCGCGGAGGTCGATGACGCGCTCGCCTACGCGCCGGCGGATTCGATCGTGCCGACGCGCCGCGGAAGCAATCGCTTCGTCTGGAATCTCCGCCTCCCGGGGATCCGGAAGCTGCCGAACACGGTGATCGATTACGGGACGACGCGTGGCCCCGTCGTCCCGCCGGGCACCTACACCGTGCGGCTCACCGTCGGCCGCGACACACTCGCCCGGACCGTCCAGGTGGTCGCGGACCCGCGCGTCACCTCGAGCACCGCCGACCTCGTCGCGCAGTACCAGGCCGCGCGGCGCGCCGTCGACCGGGTGAACGAGGTGGTCGACGCCGTGAAGCGCGTCGAGGACCTGCAACGGCAGATCGACGACCGGATCGGACGCCTCGCGGGCGGGCCGGCGGTCGATTCGGCGAAGGCGGTGCGGGCGCGCTTCGAGGCGGTGCGGGACGAGCTGTACGAGGTCGGATGCCACGTCGACCAGTGCACGCTCGATATGCCGACGAAGCTCTACAACAAGCTCATCACGCTGAACATGCAGGTGCAGTCGGGGGCGTACGCGCCGACGCGGCAGCACGGCGAGATCTACGACACGCTGAACGGGCAGTTCGAGCGCCAGCTCGAGCGACTGCGTCAGGTGGAGGGAGACGGCCTCGAGCGGCTGAATGGGCAGCTGCGGGAGCGTGGGCTCCCGGCGGTGTACGTGCCGGCGCCGAAGCCAATCGCATAGAAGCTGGATGCTGAAGGCAGGATGCTGAACGCAGTTCGCTTTGAGCTTTCAGCCTTCAGCATTCAGCCTTCAGCGCCCTTTAAACGCCCCCTCAACCTCCCCCGCCACCGACGCCACCGGCGTGATCCGGTAGAGGCGGGTGAGGGTGCCGCCGGCGGTCAGGCGCCAGCGCTCGGCCCCGGTGGACGAGACCTCGACCGCGGTGATCGGCCCCGTCGAGCCGTTGTGCCCCTGCAACATCCCGAAGAGCACGAGCGTGCGACCATCGTCGGTGCGGCGCGCCGAGCCGACGAGCGCGGCATAGAGATCCGGCGCGGGCCGATGCTGCCAGACGCGTGTCGCGCGCCGGGCGATTGTATCGATCGAGAATTCGATCGCGCGGGAGTATGGCCCCCCGGGCCGTTCCCACCCGTTGTCGAAGATCAGGACCCGACCGGGCGTGGGCTCCGTCACATAGTGCTGGCCGAGGAAGACATCCGCCGAGTCGACCGCGAGGGTCGCCGTGGGACCGCCGAGGCGCCACTCGATACGCGAGAAGTCGGGGGCGATCGAGATCACATGGTCCGCATTCCGAAGCGACATGAGCACGTTGCCACGGGGGCCGTAGCTGATCGCGTTGCCGTGGAGCCAGTTCCCGGGCACTGATCGTGACCCGCGCAACGTGTTCCAGTCGAGCTCAGTGAATGCGCTCCACCGCTTCGTCACCGCCCCGGTCTCCGGGACCCACTCCCAGAGTGCCTCCCCGACGACCGAATCGGCGCCGACGAGGCGCGTCTCATTCGCGATGAAGAGGAGCGTCTGCTGCGGCGTCGCGATGACGTCGTGGTGGATACGCCCGTACGGCGTCGGGGCGCCGGTCGCAGGATGCGGCAGCGTCCGGACGATGCTCCCGTCGATCCGCATCTCCACCAGTCCCTTCAGCGGATCGAGCAGGACGTACGTGCCCGACGCACGGCGCGTCGCGCCGAAGAGCGAGCCCATCACGGGGAGGTGCCCGACGATCTCGCCGTCCTCGACCATCAGAAGCCCACCGAGGCCGCCGTTCGCACCGACGATCTCGATGAGCTGCACCGGCGCGCTCGGCGTCCCCGTCGCGGTGAACGTCGCGGCGAAGAGTGCCGACGGCATCGCCGGCATCGTGAAGGTCGTGCGCCGCACTCGGGCCGACGCGTCGCCCTCGGCGACCGCCTCCAGCGTGTACGTTCGACGCTGCCGCAGCCGTGGGACGAGGAAGCGATGCTCGGCGAGCACACTGTCGCTCGCCAGCGTGAGCACCTTCGTCCCCTCGGCGCCCCAGGTGACGCGTGCCGGTGCCGGCCGAGAGAGCCGGACCGTCACGACGCGCGCGAGCGCGTTCGCGACGGTGGTGTCAATCGTGATGGCGTCGACCGTCGGCGCATCCGAGGCCGGCGAGGTCAGCGCGTCGCACGCCGCGAGCAGGACCGGGATCGCGAGCGTCAGCAGGCGGCGCATCAGAACACCCCGGGGATGAGCCACCACGTCCGAGCGCGATATTCAGCCCACCCGGCATGCCGAGCGAGCGACGCCTCCTTCATCACCATGTTGACCGAGAAGACCGCACCCCAGACCCAGAGCAGGACGACCGCGGGGATCCAGTGCCACGCGAGAAGGGCGAAGCTGGCGTAGAGCATCATCTCGCCAAGGTAGTTCGGGTGTCGGATGTATCGGTAGACACCGTCGGTGATAAGGCCCGGTCGGACCCGCAGCGTGAAGTACTTCTGGGCGTCCGCGACGACCATCACGACGCTGCCGAGGAGGCAGAGCAGCGCACAGCCGGCGAGCCACGCGGAGGTCGGGAGCGGGTAGCTGGGCACCACGCGGTGCGAGATCACCAGCCATCCCGCCACCCAATACGGCCCGAGCACGCATGCGAATGCGGCGAGTCCCCCGCCGATCGTGACGGGGACGCGCCAACGTGGATCGGGGAAGGCGACGTCTTTCAGGAGCCAGACAAGCCCGTAGCCACCGTGCAGGGCCAGATAGGTCCAAGCGGCCGGTGTCGGCGCGCCATAGTGCCACATCAACAGAGCGAGGACAGGAAGCGTCCCTCCCTTCTGGAGATTGATGACCGTCGAAAGTCGCCACGGGCGAGGGCCGCCGAACAGATCCTCGGAGCAGTGCCGCGTGATGCGATGGAGCGCCGCGGCCCAGCGCGGTGCCGCCACGGTCATAGGAGCGCGTCGGCCACCATCGTCAGGACGAGCGCGCCCAGAATGATCACGAGGAGGCGGATACCCGCGTAGAGCTTCGCGACGTCGGCGAACTTGGCCTGATTGATGCGACCGAGGATGAGGAGCTGGTCCGCCAGCTCCGAATTGATGCTGTCCTGCCGCATCTCGTCCCAGAGGCGACGCATCGTTGCGGCATCCCGCGGCGCGACGTCGCCGTAGAAGAGCACGCGTGCCGAGGCGCCGGGCGTCACCGCGACTGGGAGGCTCTCCGGGGCCGGGGGCGGCGCGAGGCGCGGCCGCAGCACCGAGATGGCATGCCAGAGATGGTAGAACGTCAGGACCACATACGCGGCGAGCTCCACCTGCACGAGGCGACCCCAGAGGCCGAATCGTGGCAGGACGCCCGGGCCGGCCTGCACCGCGACGAAGAGCAGGACTCCGTTCAGGACGCTGATGATCACGAGGGCGAAGCGGACCTTCTTGTCGGCGAGCTCGATCAGGTCCTGCGCCTGTCGGATGGAATCGTTCATCACGCGGTACCGCTGTGACGGCTCGAGCAGTCCACGCTCCGCCTCGAGCTTGCGCCGATCCTTCTCGCGGCGCTTCAGCTCCTCAGCATCGTCCATCGGGGCGGGTGGGGTGACGGAATCCATTGGTGGGGAAAGCTATCGGTGACCGACCGGCCCGCCAGCGGCGGGCCGCGCCGCGTTCAACGCGCCCGGCGGAGCGTCAGCCCGAGGACGACCTGCCGCGGGAGCCCTGGCTCGTAGACCAGCGGCACGCCGCCGGCGTAGTCGGGATTGATGAACGCGCTCCCGATGAACCGACGGTCGGCGAGATTCTCCACGGCCAGCGTCGCGCGCGCCGACACCCCACGGGAGACGACGCGCTCGCCCGAGATGGCGGCCCGCAGCACCGTAAACCCGGGGACCGGTACCAGGTTGCGGTCATCGGCGACGTGCGATCCGAGATGCTGGGCGCCGAGTTCCACGCCGAGCCACTCCGCCGCGGGCGGCCGCCACGCGAGCGAGGCGTTGACCACGCGCCCCGGCAGCCCCGCCACGCGGTTGCCGTCGAGGACGAGGCTCGCCCCGGGCGCGCCGAGATACGTCGAATCGACCCGGTAGCGATCGTAGGTGTTACGCGAGAAGGTGCCGGAGACCTGCGCCAACACCCCCGCCGCGAGGTCAGCGAGGATCGAGAGCTCGATCCCACGTCGGGTGACCTGACCGGCGGTGAGGTAGAAGCGACCGCCGTTGTACGGCACGGGCTCCCCACGGACCTGCGTGTGGTAGAGCGCCGCATCGACACTGATCCCGCGCACCGCCCCCTCGCCGAGCGCGAGCGTGCGGCGCATCCCCGCCTCCACCGTGCGCGACCGGATCGGGTCGAGCAGGGGATTCAACGCCGTGAGCGGCGTCGGCAGCCCGAGCTCGGGGGGATCGGTCTCGTTCCCCGCCGGCGCCTCGATGCCACGCCCGTAGCTCGCATACAGAGTGCCCCCACCGACGCGCCACGAGAGGCCCGCCCGCGGCGTCACCTGCGTGAAGCGACGGCGGTCGTCGAGGGCCGGCGCGATGAAATCCCGATAGAAGTACCCGATGTCGTCATATCGGGCCCCGAGGAGGACCGTGACGCGTTCGCCCACCCGGATCTCATCCTGGACGAAGAGCCCCGCGTTCTGCGCCCCCTCACCCTTGTTCGTCAGGAGCGTGGTGCCACGCGTCGACCCGGGCCCGAGCGTGTAGAACTGGATCGCGCCGTCCTGGAAGGCGAAGTCACCGCCGATGCGCAGGCGATGGGTGAGGCCACCGCGCGCGATCCGGCCGCCCCACGAGAGGCTCCCGCCCGTGTGATAGCGCGTGAAGTCACGGAACGTGTTCCGCTCCGATCGCTGGAGCGCCTTCGGATTCACAAAGAGCATCGCGCTCAGATCCTGCGTCTCCCCGATCGGCTGGTCGAGCGTCAGCCCGAGGCGCATCAGCCGATTGAATCGGCGCTCATCGCGGGCGGCGTAGATGGCGTTCGCCTGCGCGGGATCAGCGTCGGTCTGTGCCGGCGTGAGCGGTCCGGGGATCCGGAAGCGATTGCCCGCCGCGGCGAGCTGCACGCCGAGGCGCCCCCCGCTCGGCAGCGGGGCGATCGCCCCACCGATCATCTGCGTGCGGGAAGCATCCGAATGCTCGCGCCATCCACCGAAGGTCGTCCGGGTGACCGCGCCCCAGACCTTGCCCTCGCCGAGCGCGACGCCACCGCGCACGACCGCACGCTGCAAGCCGAAGCCGCCGCGCTGCGTCGTCAGTTCACTGAAGCGCCGATCGAAGCTCGGCATCGAGCTCAGGCTGACGATGCCACCGGCGGCGTTCCCGTACGCGGCGCTGCCGTTGGAGCGGAGCACCTCGATCCGTTCGATCGCGGCGAGATCGATCTGGTCGAACGCGGTCCGGCCGTCGGGTTCGGTCTCGGGGATGCCGTCGAGGAGCACGCGGATGCCGCGGGAGGTCCCGGCGTTCGAGCGGTCCCCTGCTCCACGGGCACCGAAGCCGCGGATGGTGAGGCGGATGTCGTGGGTGCCGTAGCGGCTCAGCGCGACCACACCAGGGACGCTCGCCAGCGCCTGGTCCAGGCTGAACCCCGAGCGCCCAGCCCAACGGTCGGCGCTGACGACACTGACGGCGAACGGCACCTGCGTCAGGCTCCGCGGTTCGCGATGCGCCGTCACCACAACTGTTTCGAGCCGACGGGAGGTGTCGGGGGCGACCGTCTGCGCGACCGCCGTCCCGATGGGGACGAGGCCGAGGAGGGCGACGAGACGCAGGCGGAGAGGCACGTGGGGGAACGGCATGGGCACGCGGGAATCTAACGGCCTCTACGTGCCGTCCTCGCGCGTCGTTGGTCGTCCGGGGAGGGGGCGCTGCCGCCCCGCATCGCGCCACCGCGACGCCGGCGCGGTAAGTTCTGCCAGACCCGTCACCTCACCTCGACACGGACCGCCCGATGCGGACTCGCCACCTCGCCTCGTTCGCCCTGCTTGCCACTGCGGCCTGCGCCCCCGGCGCGCGCGTCGCCCCCGCCCCGACCGCCGACGCCCCCTACGACGTCGTCATCGAGAACGGGCGCATCGTCGACGGCACCGGCGCGGCCTGGTACCGCGGCGATCTCGCCATCCGCGGCGACCGCATCGCGGCGATCGGCCCGCGCGGCGCCTTCCGGAGCGCGACGGTCCGCCAGCGCGTCGACGCGGCTGGTCTCGTCGTCGCGCCGGGGTTCATCGACATCCAGGCGCACAGCATCGCCCACTACATGGCCGGCGACGGCCGCGCTCTCTCGATGGTCACCCAGGGCATCACGACCGCGATCCACGGTGAGGGCACCTCGCTCGGCCCCGTCAACGACCACATCCTGGCGGCCGAATCCGACACGATGGCACGGCGGATCCTCGCCGGGTTCCGTGGGCCGCACGGCTTCGGCGCCTGGCTCGAGTACATGGTGGGGCGCGGCACCGCGCAGAACGTCGGGTCGTTCGTCGGCGACGGCACGCTCCGCGTCTACGCCAAGGGTCAGGAGGCCGGCCCGCTCTCCCGCGCGGAACGCGACACCGCGCGCGCCGCGATGGCCCGCGCGATGGAGGACGGTGCCTTCGGCCTCGCGAGCGCGCTCATCTACCCGCCGAACACGTACGCCACCACGGAGGAGCTCGCCGACGCCGCGCGCGCGATGGCCCCCTACGGCGGCGTCTACATCACCCACATGCGCAGCGAGGGCGACAAGTTCCTCGAGGCAATCGACGAAGCGCTCCGCATCGGGCGCGAGGGGGGCGTCCCCGTCGAGATCTTCCATCTCAAGGCGAGCGGCCCGCGGAACTGGCCCAAGATGCCGCTCGCCATCGCGAAGATCGACTCGGCGCGCGCGGCCGGGCAGGACGTGCAGGCGAACATGTACCTCTATCCGGCGGGCGGGAACTCCTTCGCGAGCTGCATCCCGCCGAAGTACGCCGCCGGCGGACGGCTCCTCGAGAACCTGCGGAACCCGGCGCTCCGCGCGACGATGGTCGCGGAGATGCACGCGATGGACGCGGGCTACGAGAATCTGTGCGAGATCGCCACCCCGGCGAACGTGATGGTGACCGGCTTCACGAAGCCGCACCTCCTGCGCTTCGAGGGGAAGCGCCTGTCCGAGATCAGCGCCGCCCTCGGCAAGGACTGGGCGGAGACGATTATCGACCTCAACATCCAAGAGGAGCTGGGGCTCGGTGAGATCCTCTTCCTGATGAGCGAGGAGAATATGCGACTGCAGCTCCGGCAGCCCTGGATGAAGTTCGGGACCGATGCCGGCTCGCAGGATCCGGCGACCGCGCGCGGGATGACCCACCCACGCGCCTACGGCAATTTCCCGCGCATCTTCGCGCGCTACGTGCGCGAACAACAGGTGCTGACGCTCGAGGACGCGGTGCGGAAGGCGTCGTCCGCGGTGGCGACGCGCCTCTCGCTCACCGACCGCGGCGTGCTCAAGGTGGGGCTCAAGGCCGACGTGATCGTCTTCGACCCCGCGACGATCACCGACCACGCGACGTTCGAGAAACCGCACCAGCTCTCCACGGGCGTGCGCGAGATGTTCGTGAACGGCGTCGCGGTGCTGCGCGATGGCGCGCATACCGGGGCGAAGCCGGGTCAGGTCGTCCGCGGCCCCGGGTATCGCCCGTGAGTCTGCACCGCGGTCCCGGCGATGCCGCCGTGAGGATGCCGTGAGGCGCCTGTGAGGGTCGTGGCCGGCGCCTTCGCCGGACGCACACTCGCCTCCCCGAACGACTTCCGCGTCCGCCCCACGGCGGAGCCCGTCCGCGCGGCGCTCCTCGACCTCCTTGCGACGGACCTCGCGGACGCGAGCGTCCTCGACCTGTTCGCGGGGACGGGGGCACTCGGGATCGAGGCGATCTCCCGCGGCGCACGGCGCTGCGACTTCGTCGAGACACGTCCCGCGAGCCTCGCCGCCCTCAAGTCGAACGTCACCCGGTTCCGGCTCAAGGACCGCTCCCGGACCTTCAAGCGCGACGCGCTCCCCTTCGCCGCCGCGTTGGGCCCGGGTGCGTACGACCTCGCGTTCGTGGACCCGCCCTATGAGTCGCGGATGCTGGACCGCGTGATTGACCACTGGCGGGCGACGGCCTTCGCCCCAGTGCTCGCGGTGGAGCACGCGCGCACCCACGCGCTCCCGCCCGGCGCGGTGACGCGCGTCTTCGGCGACACGGCGGTGACGATCTACCGCGCGCCGCGCGCCGTGAGCGCCGTCAGCGGCTGAGCGCGGGGACGGTCGTCGGGGGCCGGCGGTGGTGCGTCGCCTGCTCGTAAGCGTACGCGAAGCTGAGCAGCTTCCCCTCGCTCCACGGCCGCCCGAGGAACTCCAGCCCCGCTGGGAGCCCCTCCGGCGAGAAGCCCATCGGCACCGTGAGCGCCGGCCAGCCGAGTGAGGGACTCAGCCCGCGGTTGTCGCCGCGGCCGTAGCCGTCGGCGGCTCGCGGGTTCGTGAGCGCATCGGCGGGGATCACCGCCGGCGGCGCATCGTAGGTGGCGTAAATCAGCGCGTCGAGCTGCAGGTCCGCCATCACCTTGAGAAGCGCGACGCGCTGCGCGTCGCGGTACTGAAGCACGGCGCCGTAGTCGGCGTCGGAGGTGCTGCGCCCGACGTAGGTCATCAGGGCGCGGGCTCGCGATGGCGTCACGCCACCGGCCAGCAGGATCTCTTGGAGCGTCCGGTAGGGCGCGTTCGGATGCTGGGCGAAGTAGCGATTGGTCGCCTCCTCGGTCTCGAAGTCGTTCCCCACGCGGCGGCCCGGCACGGTCGGCATCTCGACCGAGTCGATGACGACCGCGCCCTGGGCGCGGAGGTCGGCGATCGCGCGTGCGAAGAGCGGCCGGACCTTGGCGAACTCCACCTCCGTGAGGCGTGCCTCCGCCTCTCGACGCGCGGCCGCGGTGCCGGTGGCCGTGCCGGCGGCCGCGGGACGTGGCGACACGCTCGAATCGCGGCGCATCCGCAGCACGCCGATGCGCGCCCCGCGCAACGCCGTGGGCGCGAGACCGCCGGAGTAACTGGCGGGCATGTTACCGACCGTGGCCGCGGTGACCGGATCGTTCGGGTCGTAGCCGGCGATCACGTCGAGCACACGCGCGGCGTCGGCGACGGTGCGCGTCATCGGGCCCATCGTGTCCTGCGTCGGGTTCGCCGGGAGCATGCCGAAGCGGCTCACAAGCGGCACGGTGGGCCGGAGCCCGACCAGGCTGCTGACGGCTGCGGGCCCGCGGATCGACCCGCTGGTGTCCTCGCCGATCCCGACGAGACCGAAGTTGGCGGCCACGCCGGACCCGGTGCCGCCGGACGAACCACTCGGGTTGCGCGTCGGATCATACGCGTTGCGGATGATCCCCGCGGCCGAGCTCAGGTAGCGCGAAGCGAACTCGCCCATCGTGGTCTTGGCGAGGATGATCGCGCCCGCCGCTTCGAGCTTCTGCACGACCGTCGCATCGCGACGTGGCACAAAGTCCTTGAAGAGCGCGGAGCCATAGGTGGTCGGCATGTCGCGCGTCTCGACCTGGTCCTTCAGCAGCACCGGGACGCAGTGGAGTACGCCCATCGGCCCGCGGGCGCGTCGGACCGCATCAAGCGAATCGGCCTCGAGCAGGGCACGGGGGTTCACCGTCTGGATGGCGTTGAGCCCGGGGCCCGCGCTGTCGTACGCCGCGATCCGGTCGAGGTACCCCTGCACGAGCTGGCGGCAGGAGAGCCGGCCCGACTCCATCGCCGCACGCGCCTCGGGGATGGTCAGCTCGAGGAGGTTGGCCTGCTGTGCGCCGAGGGTCGGCGTGGCGAGGCAGAGCACGAGGAGGGATCGGAAGCGTCGCATCGCGGAATCGTACGGCGGCGTCTCTCGTCCGGCCAGCGCACGAGCCGCGCCGAGGTCGCGGAGCAGGAACGGCCGCCATCGTGAGTGCGCGACCATCCCCCCACCACCCCTGATCGGTCGATACCTTACTTCGATGGCCCTCACCGCCACCGTCTACACCTTTGACGTCGCCGTCAACGATGTCGACCGCGGCGTCTACGAGACGCTCGCGATCAAGGCCGCGCGCCATCCGTCCGAGAGCGAGGACTACCTCCTCACCCGCGTGCTGGCGTACTGCCTCGAGTACACCGAGGGGATCAGTTTCTCCAAGGGGGGGATCTCCGACCCGGAGGACCCGCCGCTCCTCGTGAAGGATCTCACCGGTGCCTGGCGCAGCTGGATCGAGGTCGGCGCGCCGGATGCCGCGCGTCTGCACAAGGCCAGCAAGGCGAGCCCGCGCGTCGCGCTCTACACGCACAAGGAGCCTCGCATCCTCTTCCGCGGCTACGAGGGCCAGACCATCCACCGGGCGACGCAGATCGAGGTCATCGCGATGGACCGCGCGCTCCTCAAGGCCTTGGCCGCCCATCTCGACCGCCGCGTCCGCTGGTCGCTCACCCGGACCGACGATCAGCTCTTCGTCGATGTCGCCGGCGAGACGCTCACGGGGTCACTCGAGCGACTGCGCCTCCCCGTCACATAAGCGCATTGAGGATCGCGTTGCCGATCCCCACCAACGCCGCGCCGGAGATCAACCCCGCGCAGACGGACTCGGCGCCCTCCACCCAGATGGCGTGCGCACGCGAGCCGGCCGCCGGATTCCGCGACCCCTGCCACCAGAAGAGCATCGCGCCCGCCCACATCGCGAAACACGACTCCGGCGGCAACACCACGCCGAGCCCGATGGAGACAGCGCTGAGCGGGAAGCGTCCCTTGGTCCGGATGCGCACCGTCTCGAACACCACCGCGAGCACGGCGGCGACGAGCATCGCAGCTATCGCCGAGCTCGGCAGCCGGCTGATGCCGTTCGTGATGAGGTCCGCGACCCCCTTCCACTGCAGCGCCGACGGCATCGCGAACTGCTCGCTGACCAACGTGGCTGGTGAGCGTGTGCCGTCGGCCCCCTTCGGAAGGAAGAGGAGGAAGAAGAGTGGTGTGGAGGCCGCCGCCCCCGCGAGGATGCCGATGACGTGCCCGATCGCCTGCTGCCGCGGCTTCGCGCCGAGCATATAGCCGGGCTTGATGTCGCTGAGGAGGTTCGCGGCGTTCGAGGAGATCTCCGCCGTCATCGTCGCGGGAAGGAGGTTGCTCGCGGGATTCACGCGATCGATCGCCCCCATCGTGAACTGCGTGATCTTCGAGAGCGCCCCCGTCGGCGTCCACGATGTGAGCGCCATCGAGTTCGTGCAGATGACGGTGAGCACGAAGATCAGCGGGAGCGAGACGAAGGCGAGGAGCCAGGGGACGCCGAAGAACTCGTGCGTCAGCCACCCGCCGAGGAGGCTGAAGATCGGTACCCCGACATAGGAGACCCAGAGCGGCACCTCGATGTCCCGCAGTGGGTCCTCCCCCGCGTCGGCCGACGCCCCCTTCGCGCGGAAGAGCCCGGTGAGGAGCTCCGGCTTCGCGACGAGGCTGACGAGCGAGCCGACGACCATCATCGTGACGCCCCACCAGAGTGCCCACTGGTTCACGATCTCGCCTCGTGAGATGGCGACCACACTGCCGTCCGGCGCCGTATACGGCGCGATGTCGCCACGCTGGATCATGATTGGCGCGAGGACGGCGAAGTTCACGACCGCCCCGAGGAGCACACTCGTCGCGACGCGGATCCCCATCAGCCCACCCACGCCGAGCATCGCCATATCGAGCGTCAGGCGCAGGCCGAGTTGCCGGATGTCGGTACCGAGGATCTTCGGTGTCCAGAGGTGATAGCGAGCGGCGAGGTCGTAGAAGTACGTGTCGAGCCGCTCCTGCAGGTGGAACGGCTCCGTCAGGCGCGTCCAGCGATCCATCCGCAAGAGCTTGAACTGAAGGAGCCGCATCCAGCCGTCGCTGACGAGCAGCTGCCAGCCGCCGGAGATCGCCGCCGCGGCGGCGAGGAGCCGCGCCTTGAAGAGCCCGGCCGCCTCCTGCCCGGTGTACAGGGCGTCGAGCACCACCCCCGCCGCCCGCCCCTCGGGGAACGGCAGTTGATCTTCATTGATGAACCGACGCTTCATCGGGAAGGCGAGGAGCACACCGAGGATTGAGATGACGGTGTTCCACGCCATCATCTGCCACCACGGCACGACCCGGCCGGTCACGAGCATATACGCGGCGAGCCCGGAGACGAGCGGCGTCACCATATACCCGGCGGCCGTGGCGATCGACTGCGTCGCGTTGTTCTCGAGGATGGTGTAGTCGGGCGCGAGCCCCGCCGCCGCCAACCCTCGGAACATCGCGAAGGCAAGGATCACCGAGGTGACGCCGACCCCGATGGTGATCCCCGTCTTTCCCGCGATGTAGAGCGCGGTCGCGGAGAGGACCCCGCCGAGGAGGAACCCGGTGATCGCGGCGCGGAGGGTCAACTGCGCCATATCGCCGCGATAGACGCGGGTGAGCCACCACTGGTCCTTCTGCCGGCGCGACCAGGTGGCGATCTGCTCGTCGGTGAGTTGTTCGATGGCCATACGCGAGACGTTCGCGTCCGTGTCGGATGCGGGCAAGGGGCTACAGGGTATCTTCAGCGGCATGCGACCCTCGCTCGCCCTCCTCCGCGCGACCCTCCTGGCGGTCATCCTGACGCCGGCCTTCCCGCCGTCCCTCACGGCGCAGGCCCCCGCCGATGCCCGGCCGCGCATCGCCGTGATGTCCGCGTTCGACACCGAACTCGTCGCCCTCCGCGCCGCCGCCACGATCACCGAGACGCGCGTGGTGAACGGGCGCACTTGGTTCCTCGGCACCCTCGGCGGGCACGACGTCGTGCTGCTGCTGAGCGGCTTCAGCATGGTGAACGCCGCGATGACCACGCAGGCGCTGCTCGATCGGATCCCCATCCGCGCGATCGTCTTCTCCGGCATCGCCGGCGGCGTGAACCCGGGTCTCGACGTCGGCGACGTCACCGTCCCCGCGCAGTGGGGCAACTATCAGGAGAATGTCTTCGCCCGCGAGACGCCGAATGGATTCGTCCCCTCGCGCGTGACGACCGACTTCGCCGGCTTCGGGATGATGTTCACACAGGGGACGTCGGTCACCGTGCCCGGGGCCCCGGCCGACTCGCTGGCGCGCCGCTTCTGGTTCCCCATCGACACGCTCGCGCTCCGGGTCGCCCGAGCGGTCGCGGCGCGCGTCCCGCTCGCCCGCTGCACGACGGACGGGAGCTGCCTGCCGCACCAGCCTCGTGTGGTGGTCGGTGGCAACGGCGTAAGCGGTCCGACCTTTGTCGACAACGCCGCCTATCGGGAGTGGAGCTGGCGGACGTTCCGGGCGGATGCGCTCGATATGGAGACCGCCGCCGTCGCGGTGGTCGCGCACGAGAATCACGTCCCGTACGTCGCGTTCCGCTCTCTCTCCGACCTCGCCGGCGGGGAGGCGGGCCCGAACGTGGCCCGCACCTTTGGTCGTCTCGCGGCCGCGAACTCCGCCGCGGTCGTGATCGAGTTCCTGCGCGCCTACCCGCGCCCCGATGCGGCGACGGGGGCCCCGCGATGATCGGGGCGCTCCGGCGTGCCCTCGCCGCGGGCGAGACGACGCTCGCCACCGAAGTACGGGCCGGCGTCGCGACGTTCATCACGATGGCCTACATCGTCGTCGTGAACCCTGCCATCCTCGAGGCGGCGGGGATCCCGCGTGAGGCGTCCGTCACGGCGACGATCCTCTCGGCCGTCTTCGGCACGCTCCTGATGGGCGTGTACGCCAACCGCCCCTTCGCCATCGCGCCGTACATGGGCGAGAACGCCTTCATCGCCTTCACCGTCGTGAAGGGGATGGGGTTCCCGTGGCAGACCGCCCTCGGCGCGATCTTCCTCGCCGGCATCGCGTTCACACTGCTCACGGTGTTCCGCATCCGCGGCTGGCTCGCCGCGGCGCTCCCGCGCTCGCTCAAGCACGCCTTCGCCGTCGGCATCGGGCTCTTCGTCACCTTCATCGGGCTCAACGACATCGGCGTGGTGGCGCTCGGTGCACCGGGAGCCCCGGTCGCCCTCGGCGCGCTCCGGGCCCCCCCGACGCTCATCGCCCTCGGCGCCCTGGGCGTGACCCTCGTCCTGATGGCACGCCGCGTCACCGGCGCCCTCACCATCGGCATCCTTCTCGCCTTCGCCGGCTCGATGCTCGCCGGCATCACGCCGACGCCGACGGCGCTACTGAGCGCGCCCCCCAGCCTCGCACCCACCCTCGGACAGCTCGACGTCGCCGGCGCACTCACGCTCGAGGCGCTCCCCGTGGTCGTGATCGTCTTTGTGATGGCGTTCGTCGACACCATCGGGACCCTCTTCGGCCTCTCCGCGCACGCGGGACTCCTCGACGCCGACGGCAATCTCCCCGACGTGGAGCGGCCGATGCTCGCCGATGCGCTCTCGAACCTCTTTGCACCGATCGTCGGCACCACCACGACGGGGGCGTACATCGAGTCCGCCGTGGGGATCGAGGAGGGTGGACGGACGGGACTCACCGCGGTGGTGGTCGCCGTCCTCTTCCTGCTGGCCCTGTGGGCCGCTCCCATCCTGACTGCGGTCCCGCTGCACGCCTCGGGTGTCGCCCTCGTGGCCATCGGCGTGCTGATGCTCAAGCCGCTCGCCGCGCTCGACACGGCGGACGCCACTGAGTGGATCCCCGCCCTCTTCACCATCGTGCTGATGAGCTTCACCTACAACATCGGCGTCGGGATGACGGCGGGGCTCCTGCTCCATCCGCTGCTCAAGGTGGCGACGGGGCGCCGACGCGAGGTGCCGGCCGCCCTTTGGGTGCTCGCCGCGCTCTCGCTGCTCTTTTATCTGGTCTATCCGTACCGCTGACGTCCGGCGCCCGCCGCGTTGGGCGGGCGCGACGATTAGTAGCGCACGAGCGTCTCCGCCCGGACGCCGGTCAGCGCGGTGCGCCAGGGCAGGAACGAGAGTTCAATCACCGCCGCGAGCCCGCCGACACTCGCCCCACACCGCTCGGTCAGGCGAACCACCGCGGCGGCGGTACCGCCCGTCGCGAGCACATCATCGACGATGAGCACGGATGCGCCCGGGCCGATCGCGTCCGCGTGCAACTCCAGCGCATCGGTGCCGTACTCGAGCGCATAGGTCTCGCGCACGCGTGCGCGGGGCAGTTTGCCCGGCTTCCGCACCGGCACGAGGGGGACGCCCAACTGCTGCGCGACCGGGGCGCCGAAGAGGAAGCCGCGACTCTCGATCGCCAGCACGTGCGTGATGCCCGCGGCGCGCCACGGGGCCGCGAGGGCGATGGTGGTGCGCTGGAAGAGTCCCGGATCGGCCAACACCGGGGTGATATCCTTGAACGCGACTCCCGGCGACGGGAAGTCAGGGACGGTCTGGATCGCCGCCGCGAGGTCCGCGGCGAGGGTCGGGTCGGCCGGCGTGGTGGGGGACGACATGGCGGAACGCTCGTCGCCTCGCGACGGCCCGGCAAGGGCGCTCACCCCGGCGTCATCGTCCGCCAGTGCCGGGCGAGCCCGTGGAAACTCGCCCGGAAGTCCGAGAACGTCGCCACGGACTCCCGCTGCACCGGCGTCAGCCGATCCGCGATCGACGCGAGCACCAACGCGTGGAACCGGTCCGCACGCTCGGCGTCCGTCCCCGGCTCGACGAGGAGCAATCGCGCCGTGGCCGACCACGCCTCAAGCCCAACGCGCAGCTGCGCCAGGTGCGCGACGGGATCGTCCGACATCCCGAAATGCGTGACGAAGAGCCGTGCCGGCGCCAACGCCTCGACCACGTCGAGACTCGCGAGCCAGATCGTATGGTCGAAGTCGGGGGGCGGCGTCACGGGGAGCACGACGTCGACGGGGGAGAACCGCAGCCCTGCGACATCACCGACGTAGGCGGTCCCGTCGGTCTCGTCGAGGTACGTCACATGATGCACCGCGTGCCCCGGCGTGTCGCGCACGACGAACGCCCGCTCGCCGATGCGCACTGTCTCGCCGCCCACCAGCGGATGCAGGCGGGCTACTGGGACCGCGAGGATCGGACCCCAGAGCGCGTCCATCCGATCGCCGTAGATACGCGTGGCGCTCGCGATGAGGCGCGACGGATCGGCGAGATGCCGGGCCCCGACGGCATGCACGTACACCGGGAGCCCGGGGTGGGCGGCCACGAGGGTACCGGTGACGCCCGCGTGATCGAAATGGATATGCGTGAGCAGGACCGCCGCGAGGTCCGTGAGGGCGACCCCGAGACCATCGAGGGCGGCGGTCAGCGTCGCGAGCGTCGAGCCTGGTCCGGGATCGACGAGCACCGGCCCCGCCGTGGTCTCAAGGAGGCGACAGGCAACGGACCGCGGACGGCCGAGGTGTGCGAGGTCGATGGTGGTATCGCGGGCGGTCATCGGGGACCGAGGCGTCGAGACGAATGTGGTGGCACGTAGGGAAGACGCCGAGCATCTTCCGGCGGTCACCTCCCCACTCCCACCGAGCTCCACCGATGCCTCTCCTGCTGCTCGCCCTCCTCCTCCCGATCGCCGCCCACGCGCAGGGGGCCGCCGCCCCGGCCCGGCCCGCCGCCGTCACCGATGCCGCCATCGCGCTGGGGGATTCCATCTACCACAGCGGTGGCTGCCAGCGCTGCCACGGCCAGAAGGGCGTCGGTGCGACGAACGGCCCCAGCCTCGTGAGCGGCGCCTGGGTGCAGCACGCCGGGAGCTTCGACGACATCGTCGCGACGATCACGAACGGCATCCCGCGGGATAAGGTGAAGGACGCGTCGCGGCGCTTCCCGATGGGACCGCGCGGCGGCCCCATGAACCTCGACGACGCCCAGGTGCAGGCCGTGGCGGCCTACGTCTGGTCGATCTCGCGCGCGAAGACGCCCCCGGCCGCGCCCTGATCGGGCCGACCGGGGGCGTCCGCACGCTCAGCGGAGGACGTCGACCGCCATCGCATCGACCGACCCACTTCCCGGCGCCACGACGCGCCGGTGGTAGTCGACCTGACCGAGGTGATACGCGAGATGCGCGCTGAGATGCAGCAGAAAGCGCCGCGTGCCCACCCGGTGTCCGCCGACGGGCACCGGGAGATCGGCGTCGAGCTGTGCCGGGGTGAGCGTGGGGAGGACGCGCTCGACGTCGGCGAGCGCCGCCGCCACCTCCGCGCGGATTCGCTCTCGGGGAGCCCCCCGCCCCGCGAATTCGTCGTCGCGATCGCGCACGTACGAGCCGCCGCCGAGCGCGGTGCCGATGTAGTGCCGGATGTTGCCGGCGAGATGGCGCGCGAGGACGCCCGCCGGATTCGGGAGCCCCGGCACCTCGCGCCAGAGGTCCGCGTCGGTCGGGTAGGCACCGATCTCCCGCGTCAGAGCGCGCAGGTCACGGCCGAGGATCGTCGTCAGGTCGTCGGTCAGCACGGAGGACGCATCGCGCGTTGAGGAAGGGTACCGCGGGAACATATCCCACCCTTTCGACGCTGACCACGGATGCGCGATCTCACGCAGGGCTCCATCCCCGGCCACATCATCCGCATGGCGGCCCCGATGGCCGTGGGGATGCTCTTCCAAACGGCCTATTTCTTCGTCGACCTCTACTTCGTCGGCCGCCTCGGCGACGCCGCCATCGCCGGTGTCGGCACGGCGGGGAACCTGCAGTTCATGGTGATGGCGGTGAGCCAGGTGCTCTCCGTCGGCACGATGGTGATCATCTCGCACGCCGCGGGCCGCAAAGACGGCGCCGCCGGGACGCTGACCTACAACCAGTCGCTCGTCCTCTCCGCCATCGCCGGCGTGCTGACACTCCTCCTCGGCTACACCGCGGGGTTCGCCTGGGTCCGCGGCATCGCCGCCGATGCACGTACCGCGGCGCTCGGCATCGAATATCTCGCGTGGTTCCTCCCCGCCCTCGCCCTGCAGTTCCCGCTCGGAGCGATGATGTCCACGTTGCGTGCCACCGGTATCGCGCAGCCGACGATGGTCATCCAGGTCGCGACCGTCGTCCTGAACGCCATTCTCGCCCCGATCCTGATCGCCGGATGGGGCACCGGCCGTCCGCTCGGTGTGGCGGGTGCCGCCATCGCGAGCGACATCGCCCTCGTCGCCGCGATCGGGCTCGCGCTCTACTACTTCAAGCGCCTCGAGCACTTCGTCCGCTTCGACGCCACGCAGCTCCGGCCGCATCTGCGCACCTGGAAGCGCCTCCTCGGCATCGGGATCCCCTCCGGACTCGAGTTCGGGCTGATGTTCATCTCGATGGCGGTGGTCTACTGGATTATCCGCGACTTCGGGCCCGCCGCGCAGGCCGGCTACGGGATCGGCTCGCGCGTGCTGCAGGGGGTGCTCCTCCCGGGGATGGCGATCGCCTTCGCGGCGGCGCCGGTCGCCGGCCAGAACATCGGCGCCAACCGACCCGACCGCGCGCGACAGACCTTCGTGGCGTCCATCGCCCTCGGTTCGGCCGTGATGCTCACGCTGAGCATCCTCTGCCATTTCCGGCCCGAGTGGCTGGTGCACTGGTTCTCCGATGAGCCGGAGGTGCTCGCGGTCGCCGCGACGTTCCTCGCGACGATCTCGATGAACTACGTCGCCTCGGGGATCGTCTTCACCTGCTCGGGGATGTTTCAGGCCCTCGGCAACACGCTCCCGACTGTCGTGGCGAGCGGTGTCCGTCTCCTCTGCTTCGTCCCGCCGGCCCTCTGGGCCTCGCACCGCCCCGGATTCACGCTCCAGCGACTCTGGTACATCTCGGTCTTCGCGACGACGATGCACGCGATTGTGGCGGTGGCGATGTTGCTGCGCGAGGCGCGGCGACGGAGCGAGCTGCATCTGCTCGACGGCACCGCGCCGGCGACGCCCGCCTCCGCCTGACGGGTCCGCCTCCGACACGTCACGCGCGCGCCGGAGGCCACCGCCCCGGTCGGCGGGATCCCACCCCTCGCGTTCCGAACCCCGCCCGCCCCTCCTAATGCGACATCTCGTC
>JARIFA010000062.1 GCA_031127075.1 Gemmatimonadota bacterium
CCGCCGCCGCATCGTGCACGAAGTCGGGGAAGCCGGTCGCCGGCATCAGGCCGTAGTTCGGGAGGATCGCGACATACCCCTGTGCGGCGAGCCCCTGTCCCATCCAGCGATAGAGCCCCTTGGTCCCGCTCTCCCAGCTCCCGCCGTGGATGAAGACGACCACTGGGGCGGGGGCGCCGCGGATGGCGGATGCCTGTGGCCGATACACGTCGGCCCGGTTCCGCGGCCCCGGGCCGTACGCGACCTCGACCCGCGGCGCATCGCCGTTCTCGATGACGGTCGCGCCGGAGAGCATCACGTTGGTGCAGGCGGGCAGAAGCAGGAGCGCCGCAAGCAGGACGCTGTTCGCGTTCAGCCTCCAGCCTTCAGCCTTCAGCGTCATTGCCCCACCGGCGTCACCGCCGCCCCATCCTCTTCCCCCGTCCGGATCCGCACCACGCGCTCCACGGGGAGCACGAAGATCTTCCCGTCACCTACCTCCCCGGTGCGCGCCGCATCGGCGATCGCATCGATGGTCGGCTGCACGAAGGACTCCGACACGCCGATCTCGAGCCGCACCTTCGCCTGCAGGTCCATCTTCACCGTGGTGCCGCGGTAGGTCTCGACGTGCTCCGTCTCACCGCCGTGGCCCTGCACCTTGCTCACGGTCAGACCGCGCACGTCGGCCCGGTAGAGCGACTCGAGCACCGCCGTGAGGCGCTCGGGCCGGATGATCGCAACGACGAGCTTCATGCGCGGCTCCCGCGGGGGGTGGTCGGATCGAGGACGAGGATCGCCCCTTCGCCGTCAGAATAGCCCTCCTCGCCGTGCTGTCCCACATCGATCCCCGCCGCCTCGTCACGCGCGGTGATGCGGAGCGGCGTGAGGGCGCGTACGGCGGTGAGGATCAGCCAGGTCACAACGGCGGTCCACGCAATCGTCGCGGTGACGCCGAGGGCCTGCAGCAGGAGCGGACGGGTGGCTCCCTCGAGGAGCCCGGCGGGGCCGCCCCACGCGGTGGAGGTGAAGACGCCGGTCAGCAGGGCGCCGACGATCCCACCGGTGCCGTGCGCCCCCACGACATCGAGCGAATCATCCAGCGCCGTCCGTACGCGCCAATGGATGACGAGCTGGCAGGGGATCGCGGTGAGCGCGCCGATCGCGAGCGCGGCGAGCGGGCTCACGAAGCCGCACCCCGGGGTGATGGCGACGAGCCCCACGACGATCGCGGTCCCCGCCCCGACCGCGGTCGCGCGACCGAAGCGCCGATACTCGAGCACCATCCAGGTCACGACCGCCGCGATCGGCGCGAGGATCGTGTTCACCGTGGCCTGCACCGCGGTCCCGTTCACCGCGAGGGCACTCCCGCCGTTGAAGCCGACCCAGCCGAACCAGAGCAGCGCGGCGCCGGTGAGCATCATCGGGACGTTGTGCGGCAGGAAGGCCTGTCGCCCGTGATCGTGCCGGGGCCCCACCATCGTCGCCGCGACCCAGGCCGCGGTGCCGGCGGTGATGTGCACCACCGTGCCGCCGGCGAAGTCGAGGATACCGAGCCGTTCCATCCACCCGCCGCCCCACGCCCAATGGGCGACCGGTGCGTACACCAGCAGGCTCCAGCCCGCGAGGAAGAGCAGGTACGCCGTGAAGCGCATCCGCTCGACGACGGCGCCGGAGATGAGCGCCGCGGTGATGATCGCGAAGGTCCCCTGATACGCGAAGTACAGGAGATGCGGGATCGTCTTCCCGCTCCGAAGCTCGAGGTCCACGCCCTGCAGCAGCGCGTGGCCAAGCCCCCCGATCACCTCACTCCCCGGCGCGAAGGCAAGGGAATACCCGACCGCGGCCCAGAGCAGCCCGATCAGTCCGAGCGCCACGAGCGACATCATCATCGTATTGAGGATGCTCTTCGCGCGGACGAGCCCGCCGTAGAAGAGCGCGAGCGCCGGCGTCATCAGCAGCACGAGCGCCGTGGCGACGATCACGAACAGGGTGTCGACCGGGTTCATCCTCCGTTAACTTTTCTCCGATGCGCCGCGTTCCCGTCCTCGCCCTCCTCTGTCTCGTCCTCGCCGCCCCGGCGGCGGCGCAGCAGCGCGCGCGGACCTCGCGGCCGGCGGCGCGACGACCCGTGGCCTCCGTGGCGGCCCGCAAGCCGAACCCGCGCGGCCCCTTCGCCCGGACCATCGATTCCGTCGAGGTCCACGCGGACTCGCTCGTCGCGCACTCCCGCTCCCTGCTCGGGATTCGGTATGTCTGGGCGGGGGCCACCCCAGAGCGCGGCCTCGATTGTAGCGGGCTCGTGCAGTACGTCTTCGGACGCCTCGGGTTGACCTTGCCGCACAGCGCAGCGCAGCTCGCGACCCTCGGGACCTCCGTCCCGAATGACACGACGGCGATGCGCCCCGGCGACCTGATGGTCTTCAGTCAGGGTCGGAGCCAGCGCATCTCGCACGTCGGGATCTATGTCGGCGAGGGCAAGATGATTCACGCCTCGTCCGCCCAGCGCCGCGTGATCGAGGTGCCGGTGATCAACTACCGGGCCCTCCGCCTCCGTGACGTGCGCCGCGTGGTCACGCTGGCGGACGCGACGCCCTAGCGCCCCTCGGGGGCGATCCGCTCGTACGGCCGCGGCACCGCGACCGAATCCCCATCCATCGCACGCAGCAGCAGGGCAGCCCGCGCCTTCATCTCCGCCGGGCTGTCCGTCGGCGTCGACGCGCGCGGGGTGGCGAGGGTCGCGGCGAGCTCGGCGGCCTGCGCCGCACTCAGCGACTTCGCCGGGACGCCGAAGTACGCCTGCGCGGCCGCCTCGATGCCAAAGAGTCCCGTCCCATACTCGGCGGTGTTCAGGTAGAGCTCGAGGGCCCGGTCCGCGGTGAGGGCGCCCGCGAGCCGACGTGCCGCGAAGAGCTCGCGCACCTTGCGGAGCATCCCCTCATCCGCGGGAAGCCAGAGCTGCTGGGCAAGGAGCTGATACAGCGAGCCACTGCGCCCGACGACGTCCATCCGCTGCCGGAGGCGCGGAAGCACGGCAAAGAGGTCGGACCGGTCCACCGAGTTGCCGACGTCGAACCCATCCCGCGGATAGCCGAGGGCGCGACGCATCCCGACCCAATCGAGACCGCGGCGGTCGCGGAAGGTCGGGTCCTGCGCGAGGCGCGTCGCCTCGAGCATCGCCGGCGAGATCTCGGCGAGCGGGACCGGTGTGTACGTCCGGCAGCTGGCGAGATCCTTCCGGATCCCATCGCACGGGCCTCGGCCGCGCACCTGATTGCGCCGCACGGCGGCCTCGGCCGCATCCTCGCGCATCCGCATCAACGCGGTCACCGAAGGGGTGGTTGTTTCGAGTCCAGCCGGTCGGGGGAAACACCCCACCCAGAGGAGGAAGCCGCTGAGCGCGACATACCGCAGCTTCGGGAGCCGGAGGCGCGCCCCGCGGCCCTCATCGCGGGTGAGGACGCGCTTCCACCAGGGAAGCTGGGGGGCCGGAGCGGCCGGGATGTTGACCGTTCCCATCCCCGTCGGGACCCCACGCGCGGGCGTCGGCGGGCGGTACTGGAGGTCTGCGGGAATCGGCGTCGAGCCCGGAGTCGCGGCGCCCGGACGCGCCATCCGCATCGTCGCAGCCCGCGCGCCGGCGCTCATCGGCGTCGTTCGCACGGGTGCCGGGCCCACGCCGGTCGACGCGCCGGTGGCGTAGCCGCGGAGCACGAGACGCATCCACTCCTCATCCGCCTCGCCGAAGGCACGGAAGATCCGTGCGACCTCGTCGAGGTCCGTGAACCGGTCCTCGGGCGTCTTCTCGAGCATCCGCATCACGGTGCTCGCCATCTCCGCGGGGACATCGGGCCGCAGCGGGTGAATCGGCGGCGGTGGATCCGCGTGATGCTGGAAGATCAGCGAGACCACGGAATCGCCCTGGAAGGGCGGCTTCCCCGTCAACAGTTCATAGGCGACGCAGCCGAGCGAGTACTGATCGGAGGCGGCGGTGGTCGTCCGCGAGCCCATGCTCTGTTCGGGGCTCATGTAGGTCGGCGTGCCCATCGCGGAGCCGGTCGCGGTCAACGCCTGCGAGTCCTGCACCTTCGCGATGCCGAGGTCGGTGACGACGATCCACCCTTCCTTGTCCAGCATGAGGTTGCTGGGCTTGATGTCGCGGTGGATGATGCCGCTGCGGTGCGCATAGGCGAGCGCGTCGGCAGCCTGCGACATGATGCGCCCGACGACGGGGATCGGGAGCGGGCCCGCCTTCTTCACGACGGCATCGAGCGCCTTGCCGTCGATGAACTTCATCACGAAGAAGATGAGGTCCCGCTCCTCACGCACCGCGTAGACGGGGATGATGTGCGGATGGTTCAGTCGCGCGCCGGTCCGTGCCTCGCGCAGGAACCGGTCGACCATCTCCTTCCCCGAATCGAAGAGCTCAGGCGACATCACCTTGATCGCGACCTGCCGATCGAGGGAGAGATCGTGGCCGAGATAGACGGCGGCCATCCCACCGCGCCCGAGCTCGCGATCGACGCGGTACTGTCCGGCTGTCACCTCGGCGAGGCGGACCATGACCGCGTCGGTGCTGCCGGAGGTGCTCGGTACAACCACTGGCGCCTCGGGCGACGGGGGCGTGCGCGGGATGGGGGTTGTTTCGTCGGTCATTCGGCAGGGCCCGGTCGCGCAAGGATGTCACGGAAGGCGGCAACTGTGCCTAGGCTATTCTCCCGTCCCGGCCCCGGAGGCGCAAGCGGCGACGGGTCCGAATGCACGACCTCCCGGGTGGCGCTGACGCGGGGGGGGGCGGTGGGGGTTGCCACCCTTCGGCGACCCCGCATAGCTTCTCCTATAGTCTGCGGGCGTAATTCAGTTGGTAGAATGCCAGCTTCCCAAGCTGGACGTCGTGGGTTCGAGTCCCATCGCCCGCTCTGAAACCGAGGCCCCCAGCGCCGTCATGGTGTCGGGGGCCTCGTTCGTCGCGATCTACCGCCGCGACCGCGACTTCGCGAGCAGGCGCAGGATCTCGAGGTAGAGCCAGATCAGGGTGACCATCAGCCCGAACGCCGCGTACCACTCCATGAACTTCGGTGCGCCCACCCGCTCCCCCTCCTCGATGAAGTCGAAATCGAGGACGAGGTTGAACGCGGCGATGAGCACGACGATGACGCTGAAGACGATCCCCCAGGGGCCACTCGAGTGGATCACGGGGATGCTCTTCCCGAAGAATCCCATCACGAAGGAGACGAGGTAGAGCAGGGCGATCGCGCCCGTCGCGGCGAAGAGGCCGAGCCGGAAGTTCTCCGTCGCGCGGATGAGCCCGGACTTGTACGCGATCAGCAGGGCGAAGAGGGTGCCGAAGGTGAGGCCCACGGCCTGCAGCACGATCCCCGGGTACCGCTGCTCGAAGAGCGCGGAGATTGCGCCGAGCGCGACACCCTGCGCCAGCGCGTAGAACGGCGCGAGCGTCGGGGCGGCGGTCGGACGGAAGGTGATGATCAACCCCAGCACGAACCCGGCGAGGCTCCCCCACCACGCCCACGCCGGCGGTGCCCCCGTGGCGGCGAACTCGTTCCAGGCGATCGTCGCACCGAGCACGACGACGACGAGCATCAGGAAGGTCTTGTTCACCGCGCCACGGAGCGTCATCCGCTCGCCGATGGCGCTGTGGCCGGTGAAGGTCTTGGCGGTCAGGGTCGGATTGCCGGATCGCACAGGGAGCTCCGCGTGAGGGGATGACGAGAACTTATCGATGCGGTCGTCACGCTGCTGGGGCGCCCCGTTCAGCCGAGGAGCAGGCCGATCCCCGCGCCACCCGCCAGCAGGGCCATCGGCCCGGCGCGACCCGTCACCAAGAGCGCGAGTGACGGGAGGCCGACGCCGGCGAGCAGCAGCGGTCGCGTCGTCGCGCCCGCGGCGATCGGCGCGAGCACCGCCAGCATCAATCCCACCGACGCGGCGTTGAGCCCGTCGATGGCGGCCGCGAGGTCGCGATGCGCGCGCAGGCGTGGGAGGACCGGTGCCGTGAGTGCGACGAACCCGAAGGCGGGAAGGAAGATCCCGAGGGTCGCAATCGCGGCGCCGGCGAGCCCCGCGAGCTGGTACCCCACGAACGTCGCCGTCGTGAACACCGGCCCTGGCGTCGCCTGACCGACGGCGATGGCATCGACGAGCTGCGCCTCGGTGAACCACCCGAGCCGTGCCACGAGATCCGCGCGCAGGTAGGCGATCAACACGTACCCGCTGCCGAAGAGGAGACCACCCGCTTTCGCGAAGACGCCGAAGAGCGTGGTCAACGCCACGGGATCGACCGCGGGGGCGAGCGGATCGCCCCCCGCGGTCACGCGCCGGTCGAGCGCGGCGATGCTGCCGGCGACGGCGAGGACGAGGAGCTCGTGAACGCCGAGCGCGACGGCGGCGGCCGCGGCGACGGCGATCGCAAGGGTGAGCGCGGAGTGCACCGCGGTTTTCCCCAGTCCCCAGAGCGCGTGCGCGACCACCGCCAGCACCACCGGCGCGACGCCGGCGAGGATGGCCTGCCCGCGCGGTAGGATCCCGTAGCGCGTGTAGGCCCAGGCGACGCCGAGGGTGACGCACGCCGCCGGGACGATGAACGCGGTGCCTGCCACGACGAGTCCCGCCCACCGGGCCCGAGCATACCCGATGTGCATCGCGAGCTCCGTGGAGTTCGGGCCGGGCACGAGCTGCGTCGCGCTGACGAGGTCGAGGAAGGCGGTCGGGGTGAGCCAGCCGCGTCGGCGGACCACCTCCGCCTCCATCGTGGCGGTATGCGCCACGGGGCCGCCGAAGGCGGTGAGGCCGAGCCGGAGGAAGAGGGGGGCGAGCTCGCGGAGCGCGGTGGGCATCGCCGACAAGTTATGCGGCTAGATTCCAGAGATGACGCCTTGGGTCCAGCGCCTCATCATCGCGAACATCGCCGTCTTCGGTCTGCAGGTGCTCGTCCCCGGGGTGGCGGGGTTCCTCGTCTTCGTGCCGAGCGAGGTCCTCACGCGACCGTGGACGATCCTCAGCTACATGTTCCTGCACGGGGGCTTCAGCCACCTGTTCTTTAACATGTTGGGACTCTTCTTCTTCGGGGGGCGGGTGGAGCACCGCCTTGGCGGCCGCGACTTCGCGCGTCTCTACTTCGTCAGTGGGGTGGCAGGGGCGTTGCTCTCCCTCGTGCTCGCCCCGCGGGCCGCGATCATCGGCGCCTCCGGGGGCGTCTTCGGCGTCTCGCTCGCCTTCGCGATGTTCTGGCCTCGGGAGCGGATCTACATCTGGGGGGTCCTGCCGGTCGAGGCGTGGCTCCTCGTCGCGATCAACACGGGCCTCTCCGTCTTCTCGGGGTTCGGCGGGAGTGGGAGCGGCGTCGCGCATTTCGCGCACCTCGGGGGCTACCTCGGGGCGTGGGCCTATCTGTCGCTGCGCGAGCGGTTGTCGGCGGGCCGGCGCTTTCAGCGGCAGGTGCGCCAGGTGCCCGCGGCGGCGGATCGGGCGGTCCGGGCGAGTCTCGACCGCCTGCAGTTGGATGGGGTGCACTCGCTCACGCGCGCCGAGGTCGACCGGATTTTGGACAAGATCTCGGCGGAGGGGATGGGGAGCCTGACGGCTCAGGAGCGGCTCTTCCTGACGAATTTCGTGCCGCCGGATGACCGCCGATCTTGGACGGCCTGAGGGCGAATTCTGACAACATTTTAGACAGAAGCTGGCGTTTTTTTGTGAGTGGTGTAAAGTTTCTAGACAGTCGAGTGTTTTATTGGACATCAGTGTGTCCAACCATCGACTCCACTCACCGCCTCAGCAGAGCCCCGGCACATGCGCCGTTTCTTCCCGCGTTCACCTCTGACCTGGCTGACCGCGCTCGCTGCGCTCACCATTTCCTGCAACGATTCTCCGACCGGGCCTGCGCAGAGCGCGCCGAACGGGTCGATCGTCCTCTCCGATTCCGTCTTCACCCGCGGCGCCGTGGTTCAGGCGCGCGTCGGCGCCCCGGCAGGGTACGCCCTCGTGCCCGGGTCGGTGACGTGGACCGTCGTGAGCGGCGGGGCGAGCGTCACGGACATCGGCGGCGCCGATGACTCCGTCGACGTCGCGTTCACCGGGACGGGTCCGGCGCAGCTGCGGGCGAGCTACACGCTCCGCGGGCAGGGCGTCGGCAGTAGCCTCACCATCTCCGGTCCGACGCGTCGGCCCGGCGGTGATGTGGCGGTCGAGGTCTCGCGCACGCTCACAGTCGCCTCGGCGCTCCTCGACTACACCACGCTGCCCACGGCGAGCGTGACCGCGGGGACGCCCCTCGGCAATGTGCAGGTCGCGATCAAGGACGCCCGCGGGCGGCTCATCACGACGGCGACGGACAGCATCGTGATCGCGCTCGACCCGACGGCCGGTGCGGCGGGGGCGACGCTCCTCGGCACGCTGCGCGCGCGCCCGGCGGCGGGTGTGGCGACGTTCGCGGGGATGAGCATCCAGAAGGCGGGGACCGGCTACCGGCTCATCGCCTCGAGCCCCACGCTCACCACGCGCGACACCGCGACCACGGCGGTCGTGGCGGGCGCGCCCTCGGCGGCGCAGAGCACCATCGTCGTGGCGGACACGATCCGCACGGTGGGTCAGACGACGACGGTCACCGTCACGTTGAAGGATCAGTACGGCAACCCGGTCCTGACCGCGACGCCGGCGAGCTTCTCGCCGAGCGCCTCGGGCGGGACGCTGGGGGCGTTCAACTGCGGGAACGGGGTGTGCACGGCGTCGTACACCGCCCCGAACACGCCGGGCGCGCCGACCATCGGCGCCACGATCGGGGCCACGCAGATTCCGGGCGGGCCGCAGACGGTCACGGTCGTGGCCGGCGCCGCGGCCAAGCTCGTCATCACCGGTGACAGCACGCAGGCGGCGGGGAGCTCGAAGAACCTGACGATCACGGCGCATGACGCGCTCGGCAACGTGGCGACGTCGTATGCGGGTGCGAAGTCGCTCACGTTCGATGGCGCGAGCAATGCGGCGACGGGCACCGTCCCGACCATCGCCGCGGCGAACGTCGGCACGGCGGTGAACGTCACCTTTACGAACGGCGTGGCGACCCTCGTCGCGTCGGTGCTGTACAAGGTCGAAGTCGCGGTGCTCGCGACGACGGATGGCACGATCTCCGCGGCCGGGGCCGACCGCCTGTCGGTGCGCGTCTTCAACGCCTCGGCGGATGCGGCGCAGAGCACGCTCGCCGTGGCGGACTCGGTCCGGTCCGGCGGGGACTCCACCACGGTGACCGTGACGCTCAAGGATGCCTACGGGAATCCGGTGCTCGACGGGACCGCGGCGGACTTCACGCCGACCGCCTCGGCGGGGACGCTGCGGACGTTCAGCTGCACGAACGGGGTCTGCACGGCGACGTATGTGGCACCGGCGACGGTGGCGACGCACACGATCTCGGCGACCATCGGAGCCACCGCGGTCGGCGGTAGCCCGAAGACCGTCCGGGTCCCTGACACCACGCCGCCCGTCATCACGGGCCCGAGCGGGGCGGCGGGCGACGCGACGGCGGCGAAGTCGGTGGCCGAGAACACGACGGCGGTGCACACGATGCAGGCCAACGAGCCCGTGACGTGGAGCATCTCGGGCGGGGCGGACGCGCTGAAGTTCGCGGTCGACTCGGTGACGGGGGCGTTGACGTTCGTGGCGGCGCCGGACTTTGAGAATGCGACGGACCTGGGCGCGACGGCCGGCAACAACACCTACGTGGTGGTGGTGCAGGCGCGGGACGCGAATGGGAACGTCTCGACGCAGACGATCACGGTGACGGTCACGAATGTTGTCGAGGCGACGCGCCTCGTGATCACTGGCGACAGCACGCAGGCCGCCGGTACCACGCAGAACATCACGATTCGGGCGGTCGATGCCAGTGGGAACGTTGACGTGAGTTACACCGGCGCGAAGTCGCTGACCTTCAGCGGCGCCAACAACGCTCCACTCGGCACGGTCCCGACCATCGGTGGGAGCAATATCGGGACGTCGGTGAATGTGACCTTCACGAACGGTGTGGCGACGCTCGTGGCTACGACGCTGTTCAAGGTGGAGACGGCGGTGCTCGCGACGACGGACGGCACGCTCTCGGCGACGGGGGTGGATCGACTGAGCGTGCGGGTCTTCGCGGCCGCGGCGAGTGCCTCGGCCTCCACCATCTCGGTGGCGTCCTCCGGGATCGCGCAGAATGACTCCACGATGGTGACCGTGACGCTCAAGGATGCCTACGGGAACCCGGTGATCAATGCGACGCCGGCGAGCTTCACCCCGAGCGCTGATATCGGCTCGCTCCGGAGCTTCGCCTGCGTGAACGGGGTGTGTACGGCGCAGTATGTCGGGTCGGCGACGGGGACGGCGGCGATTGACGCGCGGATCGGCGGCACGTCCGTCACCGGTGGGCCGCTCTCGGTGACGATTGCTGGGGCCGGGCTCTACCTCTCGCCGTCGATTCAGTCCTCCGTCGCCGTGAATGAGGTGACGGAGCGTGTGGTGTTCTACGTGAAGAGCGGCGCGGTTCGTGACACGGTCGGGCAGCTGACGAGCTTCGTACTCGCGTCGTCGGGCGGCGGCACCTTCTACGCCGACCCCAACGGGACCGCGGTCGTCACCAGCGCCAGCATCGCGGCGGGGGTGGACTCCTTCGTGGTGTACTACAAGCAGCCGAGTGCGGTCCGGGTCGGGCTGACCGATGCGCTCACCGCGACGCAGACCGCTGGAGATGCCGTGACGACAGGCACGGCGAATCTTGGCATCACCGCCGCGGTTCTTCAGGCCCAGCGACTCTCCGGTATCGTCTGCAAGGCGACCACAGGGAACTCGAACAGTGCCGCCCTCTCTCCGACGATCGACGCGGGCACGAACCCATGTACCGCGACCGCCGGGCAGCTGTTGATGATGGTCTTCTCACACAGCCCAACCGGTAATCCGTACGATATGCCGACCTTCGCCACGCCGGCTGGCTGGACGCTGGTCCGAATCGACAGCATCGGCGCGGCGGCGACGCCGCGGCAATTGAAGACGTACATCTTCTCCAAGGTCGCGACCACCTCCGGTGACGTGTCGGTCACCTTTTCAACCGGCACGGGTGGGGCGGCGCCGAAGGTCCGAATGACGTATATCATCGCCGCAATCAACGACCCGAACGCGACGCCGATCGCGGCGGCGAACGCCGCCTCGACGATCACACCGACGGCCGGCATCGACATCCCGTCGGCAACCGCGATTTCCAATGGCTCGATGATGTTCGCGTACGCGGTGCAGGACATCGGCTCGAACAGCTACGTGACGCCGGCCGGCCTCTCGGTCGTCGGCCAGGCGGGTCAGGGGGGGCAGGCGGTCACGATGATCATCTTCTCGAAGGATCGCATCTTCAGCGGTCCCGCCCCGGTCTACAACATCGGCACGTCGCAGGTCGATGCGGCATCGACGGCTGGCGTCGTGATCCTCAATCCCTAAGCGAGCCCTATGACTCCCAATCCTCTGCGGTTCCGCCGCCTGCTCCTCCCGGCGCTCGCTCTGTCGGTCGCGCCGGTCACCGCTTCCGCCCAGGCCTGCCTCGGCTTGCACGAGTCGCGGTCCGTGCCGACCGCCGAGGTGGTCAGCAACTTCCATCGTGACGGGATCACCGGTCCCTCGACCATCGGGGTGAGCGTCACCGCGGGTGCCCTCTTCGCCGGGATCCAGACGGGCGCTGACGTTGCCAACGGCCAGTCCGCCCTTGGCGGAAACGGCCTCGGCGTGACGGCCGGCGTCAGCCGGCCGTTCGGCCCGCTCGCGTCGTGCCTCGGTGGTACGATCGCCCGGGACGAGATGGCCGGTGGGACGCCGACCTCCTCGGAGGCGCTCTTCGGGGCTGCCTCGATCAAGCTCCCGGCCCTCCTCGGCTTCCCGCTCTCGGCGTTCGGCGTCGCGAGCTATGAATCGCGCACGTCGTCTCCGGTGGGGCTGTCGTCGACCTCCGAGAGTGGGATGGCGTTCCGGACCGGTCTCGCGGCGTCCATCCGCCCCTGGCTCGGCCTGCGCGTCTTCGAGGATCGCTTCGATGACGAGCACCGCGTTGGGTTCAGCGTCGGGATCGTCTTCCCGCTGACTGCCGCGGACGCCGACGGCGACGGGGTGGTCGACGCCGAGGATCGGTGCCCGAACACGCCGACCGGCACACCGGTCAGCGCTGAGGGGTGCCCGCTCGACTCCGATGGCGACGGTGTGATCGATGCGCAAGACCGCTGCCCGAACACGCCGCGCGGGACTGCGGTGAACGCGACGGGTTGCCCGCTCGACGCCGATGGCGATGGCGTGGTCGACGCGCAGGACCAGTGCCCGAACACCCCCCGCGGGACGGCGGTGAACGCGACGGGTTGCCCGCTCGACGCCGATGGCGATGGCGTGGTCGACGCGCAGGACCAGTGCCCGAACACCCCCCGCGGGACGGCGGTGAACGCG
>JARIFA010000063.1 GCA_031127075.1 Gemmatimonadota bacterium
GGCTCCGAGCCCCTGGACGTCGACGTGGACGCTGTAGGCGAGCTCCGGCGCGGCGGTGTAGCGACCGCGGGCCGCGACCTTGGTGAAGCCCTCGTCCTCCGCGACCTCCCAATCGACGATCGGGCGGGTCCCCGGCATCCCCCCCTCGGGCTCGAAGGGTCGTGGGGCGAGACGGGTCCAGATGACGGCGCCGGTCGCGGTGGGATCGCCGGCGGCGACCCCGAGCGTGAAGGGATCGTCCGCGAACGAGGGACGCCAGGTGAGGCGCCACTCGTTCGGGAGCGCGGCACAGAGCGCGGCGGTCCGCGCGAGATCGGTGACGAAGCGACGACGACGCATCAGGGCCACGGGAAGGGGATCACGGGAAAGCGCGACCGCGCGGCGGGCGTATCGTCGCCGTCGAAGTACGCAGCGATCTCCCGACGCGCCTGCTCCCGGAGGGCGCGGTCGGGCACGAGCCCGCCCGTCGTCGCCGCGAGCTTCGCATCGAGCCGCTTCAGCTGCAGTTCGGTGACCGCGCGCACGTCCGGCAGCGCGGCCTTGTCGCCGGCGCGGTCGAGGAGCGTGTTGAGCACCACGCGCTGCACCGTGCGACGGAGCGACTGCACGTGGAAGTCCTTGGTCGGCGCCGCCCCCCAGGTGCGGTCGACGATCGTGGTGAGCACCTCATCGAGGGTGGGGAGCTGCGCATCGCGGGCGCGGAAGAGGACGACCCGCGCGAGGCGCTCGCGGTGCAGCAGCCCCTCGATCACCTCCGTCGCGAGCCCGCCGGCGAGCGTGATCTCGTCGAACGCCGTGCCCCCCGCCGTGCCCATCCAGACCATCTGCGGATCGCCGCCCGGCGGCATCGGTGGGATCAGTCGCTGCACCCGCTCCGGGACCGCGAGCGCCGCGGGCTCGAGCGCATCGAGCGCCATCCCGAGCGCCTTCCGCTGCTCCGCGGCAGCGATGACCGTCGTGGGCGTCTGGCCGTCCCCGCGCATCGCGTAGCGGAAGTCCATCCCGCCCACGTATTTCACGAGTCCCTCGAGCGAGTAGCGATGGTGCAGATAGACGTGCGTGAACCGCATGTTCAGCAGATACATCGGCTCGCCGGGCTGGATCGCCCGTTCGTCGAAGTGCCGCATCGCGAGGGCGCGCACCGCACTCGTGCGCTCCACCGCGTCGAACATCGTCGCGCCCTCGACCCACCGCGTCACCTGCGGGATCGACCCCTCCGCGCCGGCGTGCTGGTCGGCGACGAACCGCAGCCCGCGCGTCAGCCCCTCCCCGATGATCTTCGCGAGCCCCGCACGCTCCGCCGCGGCGTCCGGGTACCAGGTGTACCCGTAGCGGATGGCGAGCGAATCCCACGCGCCGGCGAACGGCGCGTACGCCTTCGTCAGGTCGAGCGTCCCCGCCGGCGTCACTGAGATCAGCGGGAAGGGATAATCCATCACCGACGAGCGGCCCTGCGCGTGCGCGATGTAATTGTGCGAGAGGCCCAGGGTGTGCCCGATCTCGTGCGCGACGTGCTGGCGTCGCCGCGCCATCGTGAACTCCTGCGCCGGGACGTTCAGCCCCGACGCACCGGCCGCCGGGAGGAGCCCCGCGTAGATGTTGTAGTCGATCAGCGAGCGCCACGCGTCCATCCGGACGACGGTGCGCACGATCTCGCCCGTGCGGGGATCGGTGATCGACGGACCCACCGACGGGCCCGGCCCGCTCCGATGGATCCAATAGATCAGGTTGTAGCGCGCATCCATCGGGTCGGCACCGGCGGGGAGGTCGCGGACCTGGAAGGCGTTCTTGAAGCCGGCGGATTCAAAGACCGTCGTCCACCAGCCCGCCCCGATCTTGAAGGCGCTGCGGTACGGCTCGGGGATGCCGGGGTCGAGGTAGTAGACGATCGGCGTGACGGGTTCGACGAGCTCGCCACGCTGATAGGCCGCGGGATCCTTCGGGACGAGCCGCCACCGGTCGGTGAAGCCGTCGCGATAGGTGCCGTCGAAGCCCTGCGCGAGGTCGGCGAAGCTCGTGCCGAAGAGCCCCGAGCGCGGATCGTACGCCCGGCCGCGGAACCCCTCCACGGACGGGAGCGCGACGAGCGAGTGATGGACCTCGAAGGTCGGCGATGCGGGCTCCGGCGCGGCGCGGCGCAGCGCCATCCCGGGGTTGTCGACGGCGAAGGTCAGGACGGCGTGGATCTCGGTGTTCCGTGGAAAGGCCTTGGTGCGGGAGGGCTCGATCCAGCTGCGAGTCGCGTCGACCCGACCGTTCCCACCCTGCCCCCGTCGAAGCCCCTCGGCGATCCCGTAGGCATCGCTGAGGAAGAAGCTCGTCGCATCGGCGGTGACCGCCCCGTTCGCCTCTGCTTCGATGGGAAAGGACGCGAGCACCGAGACCGGGAAGGCTTCGGCCGCCGCGCGCTGCGACGCCTCGCTCGCCCCCGGCGCCCGGACATTCCAATTGTCGGTGATCATCAGGAGCCGCTTGCCACGCCGCTCGAGACGCACGAGGGTGCCGTCGCCCACCTGCCCGCGGTCGAGGCCCAGCGCGGGGACGCCGCCGCCGGTCGCGAGCACGATCTGGTGCATGAAGGTCTGGCCGAGGCGCTCGGCCGGCACCTCGAGCAACACCTTGTTGCGGTCGGCATCGACGCGGACGCCGATGAATTGGGGATCCTGCGCGGCGAGTGGCGCCGCGACGACGAACAGGGCGAGCGCCCGACGGGCGCGCTGACGGAAGGAGACGCGGAGCGACATCGGGATCCCGGGTAGAGGGTCGTGGCCGTGATGGTAACGTCTTCGTCAGGGGGCGTCGAGGGCGCTTGGCGCGCCGGAACAGGCCCGTTACGCTCCCTACCATGCCTTTCACCACGACCGCTCGCCCGTCACGCGCCCTCGGAGCGCACGGCTCCCAGCCGGCGCGACGCCGCTCGACGATGACCTCCGTTCTCGCGGCCTCGATCGCCGCCGCCCTCCTCCTCCCCGCCACCGGGTGTTCGGGGGATGGCGGGGCGGCGCCGGCGCCGACATTCAGCGTGTCCCTCACCCCCGTCCTCGACACGATCGACGTGGGCGACAGCACCCTCTTCACCGCGACGGTGACCGCGAGTGACGGCTCCTCCACCGCCGGGACGGCGATCACCTGGCGCTCGACCAATCCCGCCGTCGCGACGGTCAGCGCGACGGGACGCGTGCGCGGTCTCACCGCCGGAGGAAGCGCCATCATCGCGGCGACTGCCACCGGCGCTGCCGATACCGCTGGCGTCGTCGTCGTGACGCCGCCGCCCCCGCTGCCGTCGGTGCGGATCACCGAGTTCCACTACGACAACGTGGGCACCGACGTCAACGAGGCCATCGAGGTGGAGGGGCCCGCCGGCACCGATCTCACGGGCTGGTCCATCGTGCTCTACAACGGCAACGGGGGCGCCCCGTACGACACCCTCGAGTTGGCCGGCATCCTGACCAACCAGTGCGCGGGTCGCGGGACCGCCTGGACGTGGGCCCTCGGCCTGCAGAACGGTGCGCCGGATGGGATGGCGCTGGTGAATGCGCGCGACTCCGTCGTGGAGTTCCTGACGTATGAGGGCACGTTCACGGCGACCGTGGGGGTGGCGCAGGGCGTGATACCGGCGGCGGTTCCCGTCGGGCAGGAGCCCGCGCCGGCGATCGGTCAGAGCCTCCACCGCGACGCGAGCGGCACCTGGAGTCTCCGACCCGCGAACATCGGCTACTGCTATGGCGTCACGCCGCCGACGCAGAACATCGTGAGCTTCTCCGGGCGGACCAACACCGATCCAGCGCTCCCCGCGGGGTTCGAGGACCAGCTGTTCGCCACGCTGCGATCGGGGACCACCGGCGAGGTCGTCACGACGACCTTCACGTGGAGCGCTGACACGCCGACCCTGGCCTCGGTGGACAGTCGCGGCGTCGTCAGAGCCATCGCGGCGGGCACGGCTATCATCCGCGCGACCGCCACCGACGGGACGACGAGCACGTACCCCGTGCGGACGCGTGTCGCGACGACCGGCACGACCCCCGCCTACGCGGGCAACACCGAGTTCGGCGATCCGTCGGACGGCGACGCGACCGACGAGATCATCATCCGCCGGGCCGAGTATACGACGTCATTCGATGTCGCTCGCGGCATCCCGAACTGGGTGAGCTATGCCCTGGAGCTCTCGCACCTCGGGGCGGAGGACCGGTGTGATTGCTACACGTATGATCCAGAGCTCCCGACGGCGGGCCGCTACACGACGGCGGACTACACGGGGGCCGGCACCGCCGCGGGGTATGGCATCGACCGCGGACATCTCGCCCGCTCCGCGGACCGGACCGGCGGTGCCCTCGACAATGCGCGCACCTTCTATTTCTCGAACATCATCCCGCAGGCGGCCGATAACAACCAAGGTCCGTGGGCCGCACTCGAGACCTACCTCTCCGATCTCGCGATCCTGAGCGGGAAAGAGGTGTACATCATCGCCGGCGCGTCTGGCTCGAAGGGCACCGTGAAGAGCGAGGGACGCATCACGATCCCCTCCACCGTCTGGAAGGTCGCGGTCATCCTCCCACGGGACGCGGGTCTCTCGACCATCACGAGCGCCGCCGATGTGCAGGTCGTGGCGGTCGTGATGCCGAACGACGCCGGGATCCGCACCACCACCTGGCAGTCCTACCGCACGACGATCGACGCGGTGGAGGCCCTGAGCGGGCGCGATCTGCTCCGCCTGCTTCCGGACGCGATCGAGACGGAGCTCGAAGCGCGGGTGCCCTGAGGGGCCGACGCCCCCGCGTGGACGGGCCACACCCGTCACACGCGGGGGCGTGACCCCCCTCAACCGATGGTGAGTGTTCCGGCGGTTGCGTTGAACGACGTGGTCAGCTCCGAAAGTCCCGTCGGTGCCGGTCCGCCCGTGACGCCACCGGTGGACGCGAAGGTCGCGCCATGGTTTGGACAGCGGAACCCGTTGGCCTCGACGTTAACCGTCGTGCCTTGATGCGGACAGACGAGGCTGAACGCCCGGTAGGTGGATGCGCTGACGCGCAGGACCGCCGTCGGGGTCCCGGAGCCGCTGTCCACCCGCGCGATGCCACCATCTGTCCGAAGCGGGACGAAGTTCGCCACGGTGATGACGAGGGGTCCGCCGCCCCCACCGCCGCCCCCACCGCCGCCACCGCCGCCGCCCGGGGAATCATCGTCATCGAGCCCGCCGATGTTTCCATCGCTGCAAGCGGCGAGCACACCGAGCACCGACGCCGTGAGGGCCGTGGAGAGGAAGCGGCGGCGCTCGGAGTCGACGCCGCGCGCGTGCAACGAGCAGGAGGACGTGCAGTCTGGCATGAACAACCTCAGCGGAAGATGTCGAGCATGGACGCATAACCGATGGTGGCCATGCCGATAGAGGCGAGCGCGACGCTCCGGTGCGTTTGCCGACGCGTGAGCGACTCCTCAGCGTCGTCAGCGAGCAGGCCCGTCGCGGTGAACCCCGCGTCGGCCGCGAGCATGAGCACCGCGTGGAAGACCTTCCGCCCTCGGTCCTGCGGGTCGTTGCGGCCCTCCCACAGGTTCCAAACGCCGGTCACGGTGTTGACGGCAAAGAGCCCCGCGACGGCGCCCGCGGCGACGCCGTGCCCGTCCCGCGCCCACTCGGGCGCCGCGGCGCTCTTCTCGAAGAGCTCCCGACCGGCGAGGTACTGGAACGCGAAGAGCGGGAGCATCGCGTAGCTCCCCCACCGATGGATGTCGAGCCGAGTGTAGTACGCCGCGCTGTACTCGAAGGCCGAGTCGGCCGGCGCGGGGAACCGCCCGACGCCCAGATCGGACCGATCCGCCGGCAACGCCGGCGCGGCCGGCATCGTGAACCGCGAGGTCAGCACCGGGCCGGCGGGGAGCGCGGGATCCGGCACGGGAGCGAGCGCGTGGGAGGCCAGCAACGCGAGCGTGACGACATCCATACGGCGACTCCGGCGCGGGAAGGGACGCTCGGACGGATCGCCGCGAGCTTCCGGAAACGTTATCCTCCGTGAAACCCCTCCACCACCGCGGAAGGTTCCATGCCCGTTCGCTCCCGCCTCCCCCTGCTCGGCGCGTGGCTCCTCGCCGCCGCGAGCGCCCCGCCGGCGCTGGCCGCGCAGGACGACCCCGCGCTCGTCGCGCGCGCCCGGGGGATCCACGACCGTGTGCTCACGCTCGACACCCACGTCGACATCAACCCGGCGTTCTTCCGGCGCGACACGGTCAACTATGTCACCGGCGTCGCCCGGAACCAGGTCGACCTGCCGAAGATGGAGGCCGGCGGCCTCGACGTCGCCTTCCTCATCGTCTACGTCGGCCAGGCCCGGACGATTGACGCGACGACGATGGTGGCGGCGTACGACGCGGCGATGGAGAAGTTCGCCGCGATCCATCGCCTGACCGACACCCTTGCCCCAACACGCGTGGGGCTCGCCCGCACCGCGGCCGAGGCGCGCGCGATTGCCGCGAGCGGCCGGAAGGTGATCTTCATCGGAATCGAGAACGGCTTTCCCATCGGCACCGACCTCGGCCGCATCAAGCAGTTCGCCGACCTCGGCGGGCGCTACCTCTCCCTCGCGCACAACGGGCACAGTCAGCTCTCGGACTCCAACACCGGGGAGCGGGACGGCGTCTGGCTGCACGACGGCCTCAGCCCGCTCGGCCGCGAGGCGGTCGTCGAGCTCAACCGGCAGGGTGTGATGATCGACATCTCGCACCCGAGCAAGGCGAGCATGCTGCAGACCATCGCGCTGACCCGCGCGCCGATCATCGCGTCGCACTCCGGCGTCCGCGCACTCTGCAATCACAGCCGGAACCTCGATGACGAGCAACTCCGCGCGATGGGGCGTAACGGCGGCGTGGTCCAGCTCGTCGCCTTCAACAGCTATGTGAAGTGCCCGCCGACGTCCGACGGGGCCCGCCCCGTCGCGACCGTCCAGGACTTCGTCGATCACATCGACTACGCCGTGAAGCTCATCGGCATCGACCACGTGGGTATCAGCTCAGATTTTGACGGCGGCGGCGGCGTGGACGGATGGCGCAACGCCGGCGAGACCTTCAACGTGACCCTCGAACTCGTCCGCCGCGGCTACACCGAGGCGCAGATCGCGAAGATCTGGGGCGGGAACCTGCTCCGGGTCCTCGACGAGGTGCAGCAGGTGAGCGCCCGACTCCAACAACAGGGACGGTGACCCGATGACCTACCTCACGATCTACCTCGCCAGCCTCGGCGCCTTCTTCGCCCTCGACCTCCTCTGGCTCGGCGTCGTCGCGAAGGGATTCTATCAGGCGCAACTCGGACACCTGATGCGGCCCGATGTGCAGTGGCCCGCGGCGCTCCTCTTCTACCTGATCTACGTGGGGGCGATCGTCATTCTCTGCGTGCTGCCGGCGGCGGAGAAGCAATCGATGGGGCGTGCGCTCGCGCTCGGTGCCGTCTTCGGCCTCGCGGCATACGCGGCCTTCGACCTCACGAGTCTCGCGCTGCTGAAGGACTTCCCGATGAAGGCCGTCCTCGTAGACCTCACCTGGGGGACGGTGCTCACCGCCTGCGTCAGCGCCGCGGGCTACTGGGTCGCGCGGCGCTGACGCTCAGCGCCGCACCAGCGTGAGGATCGAGTAGAGCGCCACCGACTCGTCGTGCTGGTTCCGTACGTCGACATCCCACTCCACGACGCCCTGCGGCACCCCATCGGGCGGGGTGTCCTTCGCCGTCTTCTGCTTCACTGTGAGTCGGACGCGGATGGTGTCGCCCGGATAGACGGGCTTCGTGAAGCGGAGTCGCTCGAGCCCGTAGTTCGCGAGCACCGGGCCGAGGGCAGGATCGACGAACAACCCCGCCGCCGCCGAGACGATGAAGTACCCGTGTGCCACACGGCCGGTGAAGACCCCGTGCGCGCGCGCCTCCGCGTCATCCATATGCGCGTAGAAGGTGTCCCCGCTCAGCCGCGCGAAGGTCTCGATGTCCTCGAGCGTGATGGTCCGCGTCCTGGTGACGAGCGTGTCGCCGATCTCGAGTTCATCGAAGGTGCGGCGGAAGGGATGCGGTCCCTCCGTGCGCTGGGCGGCCCCGGCGCTCCACTCGCGGGTGATCGCGGTGAGCATCGTCGGGCTTCCCTGCACCGCGGTCCGCTGGAGGTAGTGCAGCACGCCGCGCGCGCCACCCATCTCCTCGCCGCCGCCGGCGCGCCCGGGGCCACCATGGACGAGATTCGGGAGCGGGGAGCCGTGGCCAGTGCTCTCGCCGGCGCTCGTCCGGTCGAGCACGAGCAGACGGCCGTGATACGGCGCGACGCCGAGGACCACCTGGCGCGCGATCGACGCATCGGCGGTCACGACCGAGCCGCAGAGTGACCCGCGACCGCGCTTCGCGAGCGTGATCGCCTCGTCGAGTGACCCGTAGGGCATCACCGTGTTCACGGGGCCGAAGGCCTCGATGTCGTGCGGGGCGTCCTGCGCGAGCGGGCGGTCGCACACCATCAACAGGGGGGTGAAGAAGGCCCCCCGCTCCCGATCCGCGCCGACCACCGGCACCTCGTCAGCGCCGAAGACCACCTGTCCTGCCGCGCGGATCCGCGCGGCGGCGGCGCCCACGTCCCGCACCTGCCCGCGGCTGGCGAGCGGCCCCATCCGGACCCCCTCGACCGCCGGGTCGCCGACGGTCGTCTTGGCGAGGCGCGCCGTGAGGGCGGCCACGACGGCCTCCTCCAGCCCCGAGGGCACGAGGGTGCGGCGCACGGCGGTGCACTTCTGCCCCGCCTTCGTGGTCATCTCGCGCACGACCTCCTTGATGAAGAGGTCGAACTCCGGCGTCCCCGGGGTCGCGTCGGGGCCGAGGATACAGCAGTTGAGCGAATCGGCTTCCATGTTGAACCGCACGGCATGCCGCATCACCGCGGGGCTCTCCTTCAACGACTGGCCCGTGGCGGCGCTTCCGGTGAACGCCACGGCGTCCTGCTCCTCGACGTGACTGAGCAGGTCCCCCGCGCTCCCACAGATGAGCTGGAGCGCCCCCTTCGGGAAGACGTCCGCCGCGATGATCTCACGGAACATCAGTTCCGTCAGGTAGCTCGTCGCCGTCGCCGGCTTCACGATGCACGGCACCCCCGCGAGCAGCGCGGGCGCGAGCTTCTCGAGCATCCCCCAGCAGGGGAAGTTGAAGGCGTTGATGTGGATCGCGACCCCCTCGAGCGGCACGCAGATGTGCCGCCCCGCGAAGGTCCCCGCCTTGCCGAGCAGCTCCTGCGGCCCCTCGACGTGGAAGGTCTCGTTGGGGAACTCGCGTCGCCCGCGGCTCGCGAAGGCGAAGAAGGTCCCGATGCCCCCCTCGATATCGACCCAACTATCCGACCGCGTCGCGCCGGTGGCGGCGGAGAGGGCGTAGAAGGCCTCCTTCCGCTCCATCAGGTGCTTCGCGACCGCCTTCAGCATCGCCGCGCGCTGGTGGAACGTCAGCGCGCGGAGCGCCGGGCCACCGACCGTGCGGGCATACCGCACCATCGCCTGGAAATCGAGGCCACCGCTCGACGTCTCGGCGATCGGCTCACCGGTGACGGCGTGCAGCAGCGTGGCCTGGCTCCCGGTCCCGGCGATCCATTCACCGAGGGCGAAGTTCTGCAGACGGGCGATGTTCACGGCGAACTCCTCTCGGCGGCGGCATCGGTGCTGGCGTGGGCGCCCGGACCGTCGACGGCCGGCGAAGTCGCCGGACGTGTCGATGCCTTCGTCTCGTGCCAGGCGCGCAGGATGGCGGGCTGCGCCGGTCGGTCGGCGGGCACGTCGCGGAGCGGCTCCGTCGGCTCCCACCCTGCGCGCATCGCCGCGGGGAGGCGCTGATAGAGGCCGGTCCCCTCCGTCTTCCAGGCGAGCATCTCGTCGGAGACCTCCTTCACGATGCGCGCCGGATTCCCTACGGCGACGCGGCGTGCCGGAATCACCATCTTCGCGGGGACGAAGGTCAGGGCGCCGACGATGCTCCCGGCGCCCACCTCCGCCTCGTCCATGATGACGGCGTTCATCCCGATGAGCGCGTTGGCACCGATCCGGGCCCCGTGGACCACGGCGCCGTGGCCGATGTGCGCCCCGGCCTCGAGCACCATCGTCACGCCGGGAAACATGTGCAGCGTGCAGTTCTCCTGGACGTTGCAGCCCTCCTCGATGACGATGCCGCCCCAGTCGCCGCGGATCGCCGCGCCGGGCCCCACATAGACATCACGCCCGATGATGACGTTCCCCGTCACCGCGGCCTGCGGATGCACGAACGCACTCTCGTGCACCACCGGGACGAATCCCTCGAAGGCGTACAGCACGCGGTCAGGCCCGCTCGAGGACCATCGCGTACCCCTGCCCGACGCCGATGCACATCGTGCAGAGCGCGTAGCGCCCCCCGCGGCGCTGGAGCTCCCGTGCGGCGGTGAGCGCGAGGCGCGCACCGCTCATCCCGAGCGGATGCCCCAGCGCGATCGCACCGCCGTTGGGGTTCACCCGGGCGTCGTCATCAGCGAGGCCGAGTTCCCGGAGGCAGGCGAGCCCCTGTGCCGCGAACGCCTCATTCACCTCGATCACGTCCATCTGCTCGAGCGAGCGCCCCGCACGCTGCAGCACGAGCCGCGTCGCCGGCACCGGCCCCATCCCCATGACCCGCGGCTCGACCCCGGCCGCCGCGCTCGCGACGATCCGCGCGAGCGGGGTGAATCCGTGCGCGGACAGCGCCCCCTCCGACGCGATGAGCAGCGCCGCGGCCCCGTCGTTCAAGCCCGACGCGTTCCCCGCGGTCACGCTCCCCTGCCCATCCGTGCGGAACGCGGGTTTCAGCCTCGCGAGCGTCTCGAGCGTCGTGTCGGGCCGGAGGAACTCATCCTCTCGCACCGCCACCACCGCCCCCTTCTTCTGCGGCACCTCGACCGGCGCGATCTCCTCCGCGTGCCGACCCGCCGCCCGCGCCGCGGCGGCCTTCTGCTGCGAGCGGAGGGCGAAGGCGTCCTGATCGGTGCGCGTCACCCCATACCGCGAGGCGACGTGCTCCGCCGTCTCCCCCATCGAATCGGTGCCGTGCGCCGTCTTCATCGCCGGATTCACGAAGCGCCACCCGAGGCTCGTGTCGAAGAGCTGCATGTCGCGTGCGAACGGGGTCGCGCCTTTGGAGAGCACGTACGGCGCACGCGTCATGCTCTCGACACCGCCCGCCACGTACACGTCGCCCTCGCCGCTCCGGATCGCCCGCGCGGCGTTCGCCACCGCGCTGAGCCCCGAGGCGCAGAGGCGATTCACCGTCTCTCCCGGAACCGTGATGGGCAACCCGGCGAGGAGGAGCGCCATCCGAGCCACGTTGCGGTTGTCCTCCCCCGCCTGATTCGCGCACCCGAGGATCACGTCCGCGATGGCGGCCGGGTCGAGCGCCGCGTGCCGCGCGAGGAGCGCGCGGATGGCGTGTGCCGCGAGGTCATCCGCGCGGACGGCGCTCAGCGAGCCGCCAAGGTTGCCGATCGGGGTCCGGACGCCGTCGACGAGGAAGGCCTGCGTCATAGCGGGAGGGGCTTGTGGGTGCGGTAGACGGTGCCGCGGAAGTGCCCGACGACCACGTCCGCCTGATTCCGGACGGTCACCTCGGCGAAGGCGATCTTGTTCGTCGTCGTCTGGCGGATGCCGGTGGCGGTCAGGACATCGCCCGGGAGCACCGCCGCGGGATAGCTGACCGTGCAATCGAGCGCGACGCTGATCGTGCCGTCGGCGTTGGTGCAGAAGGCGAGCGCGCTGTCGGCGAAGGCGAAGACGATGCCGCCGTGCGCCGTCCCGAAGCCGTTCACCATCTCGGGGCGCACCGTCATCCGGAGGACCGCGCGGCCCGCCTGGACCTCGACGAGCTCGACGCCCAGCCAGCGCGAGAAGGCGTCACGGGTGAGCATCCGCTCGACCGTCTCGCGAGCGAGTGCATCGGCGTCGGCGCCTGCCACGGTCGGGCCACTCACGTCAGGAGTCTCCCGCCCTCGCGCACGACCCGCCGCAGCCGTGCGCTCGGGCGATACCGGTCCTCGCCGTATTCCGCCTGCAGCCCCTCGAGGATGGCCAAGATGGTCGCGGGGCCGAGCGTGTCGCCCCAGGCGAGGAGACCGCGGGGGTAATTCACCCCCTTCGTCATCGAGAGCTCCACATCCGCCGGGCTGGCGATCCCGAAGTGCACCGCGTCGACCGCCTCGTTCACGAGCATCGCGAGG
>JARIFA010000064.1 GCA_031127075.1 Gemmatimonadota bacterium
GGGCTCGCCGGCGTCGCGTGAGTCGCGGCCGCGTCCTCGTCGCGATGTCGGGCGGCGTCGACTCGTCGGTCGCCGCCGCGCTCCTCGTGCGGCAGGGCTATGACGCCGTCGGCGTCACGATGAAGCTCTTCCACGACGGGGGCGAGATCCCAGACCGTCCCTGCTGCTCGCTCGACAGCGTCAATGACGCGCGGCGCGTCGCCGAGTCGCTCGGCATCCCGCACTACGTGCTCAATCTGCAGGACCAGTTCGGGCATGACGTCGTCGCCGACTTCGTCGCCGAGTATGCCGCGGGACGGACGCCGATCCCCTGCGTGCGTTGCAACACCTTCACTAAGTTCCGCGACCTCCTCGCGAAGGCCGACGCCATCGAGGCGCGCTGGATCGCGACGGGGCACTATGCGCGCCTCACGGACGGTCGCCTCCGCCGCGGCCGCGACGACGCCAAGGATCAGACCTACTTCCTCTGGGGGATCGACCGCGGCGTCCTCGACCGCCTGATCCTCCCGGTCGGTGACCTCACCAAGGCGGAGACGCGCGCGGTGGCGCGCGAACTCGGTCTGCTGACCGCCGAGAAGCCCGAGAGCCAGGAGATCTGCTTCGTCCCCGATGGCGATTACGTGAAGGTCCTCGAGCGCGAACTCCCCGCCGACGCCCCCGCACTCTCCCCCGGTCCCATCGTGGCGCTCGACGGCACGGTGCTCGGCACGCACGACGGCTTCGCGCGCTACACCATCGGTCAGCGTCGCGGCCTCCCGGGTGGTCGCGCCGAGCCGCTCTACGTCGTCGCACTGCGGCCCGAGGACCGGGCCGTCGTCGTCGGACCGCGCGAGGCCCTGCTGGGCCGCGGGCTGCGGGCGACGACGGTGCGCTGGCTCGTGGATCCGGCGCCGAGCGTCGGTGCGGCGCTGCAGGTGCGCGTTCGGCACCGTGCGACGCCGGTGCCGGGGACCCTGCTCGCAATCGACGGCGAGGCGGTGGAGATCGTCCTCGAGGCACCGGTGCACGCCATCGCACCGGGACAGTCAGCCGTGTTCTACGACGGGGAGATCGTGCTCGGCGGCGGGGTCATCGCGGCGGGGCGACGAACCCTCCCCGTACGCGCCGCCTGATCAGCCTTCGCGCTCGCTGACGCCGGCCAGCACGGGCGGGCGCGTCGGCACCCCGCGCATCACGGCATCACACCTCGAGGTCTGCCGCCTCTGCGAACCGGCGCATCAGCGCCGCCTGTTCCTCGGTCAGCCGCTCCGGCGCGACGATCTTCGCCTCGATGAGCAGATCGCCGGTCTTCTCGCCCGAAGTGATCCCCTGCCCCCGGATGCGGAAGCGCTTGCCGCTCGACGTCCCGGCCGGGAGCGTGAGCGAGACCTGTCGGTCGTCGAGCGTCGCGATGGTGAGCTTCGTGCCGAGTGTCGCCTGGGCCACGTTGATCGGGACGGGCCGGATGACGTCGAGGCCTTCGCGGGTGAAGACGAGATCCGGCTGCACCTGGAGCGTAACGACGAGGTCGCCGGCAGGTCCGCCGCGCTGCCCCGCCGCCCCCTGCCCGCGCAGCTTGATGCGCGACCCTGATTCACTCGCCGGTGGGATGGTGACGAGGATCTTCCGATGCGCGCCGTCGAGCTCGAACTCAAGGGGGACCTTCCCGCCGCGGGCCGCGGTGCGGAAAGGCACGTCGATGGTCGTCTCGACGCCCCGCCCCTTCTGCGGCCCCGGTTGGCGCGGCGCGCCTCCACCGAACATCGAGCCGAAGATCTCGCCGAGCCCGCCGAGTCCACCGAGATCGAACTCGCCCATATCGAGTGGCATCCCGGGGGCTCCGGGCGCCGGACCGCGACGGCCGCCGCCACCGCGCGGGCGGGCGAACCCCTCGAACGCGCCGAGGCGACGCAGTTCGTCGTACTCGGCCCGCTTCTTCGCCTCGCCGAGCGTCGTGTAGGCCTCGGAGATCGCCTTGAAGCGCTCCGCCGCCTTCGTGTCGCCCGGGTTCGTGTCGGGATGGAACTGCTTCGCGAGCCGCCGATAGGTCTTCTTGATCTCATCGGCGGTCGCGGTCGGACTCACCCCGAGGACGGCATAGAAGTCTGGTTGGGCCATCGGCGAGCGTGCGCCTCGCTCAGCCGTTCCACTGCCGCACGACGACGCGCGCGGGACGCAGCAACGCCCCCGCGAGGACGTACCCGACCTGGTACACCTGCGCGACCGTGCCATCGTCTTCGGCCCGCTCGGCGGGCGTCGTCGTGAGCGCCTCGTGCCGCGCGGGGTCGAAGGGCTGCCCCATCGGGTTCACGACCTCGAGGCCGTGCCCGGCGAGCGACTTGAGGAGATTGCGCTCGACGAGTGCCACGCCATCGACGAGCGTCCGTGCATCGGTCGTCGCCGGATCGACGTGCGCGAACCGCGCGATGTCATCGATCGTGTCGAGGATCCCCTTCAGCAGGTGGCTCATCCCCCGCTGCTCGGCCTCCTGCCGATCCTTGGCCGCGCGGCGCCGGAAGTTGTCGAACTCCGCGTAGAGACGGAGATACTTGTCCTGCTGCTCCGCGAGCTGCGCGGCGAGCGCGGCCGTCACGAGCCCCGCCTCCTCGTCGCTCGCCTGGAGCATCTCAGAGACGTTGCCTTCGTCCCCGGTCGCCGAGCGATGGTCGGCCGACGCGGTGGACGGGCTCTCCCCGGCGTCGCTCTGGGTATCGGTCCGATCGGTCATCCGTGAAATCTCACGGGGAGGGCGCCGGAGGGGCAATCGGGGCATCCCGAAGCGCCTGTCGGAGGAGCGCGAGGGCCAGCTGGGCGCTCCGCTGCCGGATCTCCGCCCGGTCGCCGATGGTCACGGTCCGGCGGCTCGTCACCGCGCCGGCCAGATCCACCGCGACGCAGATGGTCCCGACCGGCTTCTCGGGCGTGCCGCCGCCCGGACCGGCGATGCCGGTGATGCTGACGCCGACCTCGGCCCCGATCCGCGTGCGCGCCCCCACCGCCATCTCCCGGGCCACCTCTTCGCTGACGGCCCCGACCGCCGCGAGCGTCGCCGGTGAGACGCCCAGTGCCGCGACCTTCACGGCGTTGTCGTAGGCGATCACGCCGCCCAGCACCACGTCGCTCGCCCCGGGCACCGCGGTGAGCCGCGCCCCGAGCCCGCCGCCGGTGCAGCTCTCCGCCACCGCGACGCGCCAGCCTCGCGCCCGCAGCGCCTCGAGGCAGGCCCCCGCGAGGTCGGCATCGCCTTCGCCGTAGACCCAACGACCGATCCGATCGTGCAGCGCCGATGCCGCCGCGCCGAGCCGCGCATCCGCCTCGCCCGCGGGCACGCCGCGCACGGTGAGGCGCAGGTCGACCCCCTCCCAACCCGGTAGGAAGGCGAGTGAGACCCCGAGTGGATCCTTCGCGAGGTCACCGAGGGCATCGGCGAGCGCGGACTCCGCGATCCCCGTGGTCCGCAGCGTGTGCGACCGGATCACCACGCCGCCGGCGCCCGCGGCGCGGAGCCTCGGGAGGAGCGCATCCTCGGTCATCCCGCGGAACTCGCGCGGTACGCCCGGGAGCATCGCCACCCAGCGTCCCCGGTCGTCCTCGAGCCAGATCCCCGGCGCGGAGCCGTGCCGGTTCTCGAGGATCGTCGCCCCGTCGGGGATCATCGCCTGATTGCGGTTCGTCTCGGGGAGTGGACCGGGCCAGCCGCGCGCGGCCCACCGCGCCTCGAGCGAGGCCAGGATCGCGTCGTCGAGCCGCATCGCCCGCCCGAAGAGCGCGGCGATGCTCGGTTTCGTGAGGTCATCCGCGGTGGGGCCGAGCCCGCCGCTCGTGATCACCGCGCCGGTGCGGTCGAGCGCCTCACGCACGGCGGCGGCGATCTCCGCCGCCCCGTCACCCACCGTCGCGCGCCGGACGACGCGGATCCCCTCAGCCGCCGCGCGCCGGGCGAACGCGGCCGCATTGGTGTCGATGGTGAAGCCGAGCAGTAGTTCGTCGCCGATCGAGACGAGTTCGACGTCCATTCGTCAGCGCCTCAGCCGACGCGCGGTCGGCGGAAGAGGTCGCGGTGCCGCCGCAGATAGTCGACGAGCGAGACGAGGGTCAGCACGAAGGCGACGCTGATCGTCACGAGACCGATGAGCCCGAGCAGGTTCCCGAGGAAGGTCGCGACGGGCCCGTGCCAGACGTTCCGGTCGAAGGCGAGCTTCGCCCAGAACCAGCAGTAAGCCGCACCGAGCCAGGTGTACTGGAAGCCCGCCTTCCACTTCCCGAGCCGCTGCGCCGCGACGACGACGCCGCGCGCCTGCGCGAAGGCCCGGAACCAGGTCATGAAGGCCTCGCGCCCGACGATGAGCACGAGCACCCACCACGGGAACCAGATGGCCTCGATGCCCCACGTGGTGAACGCGTACGCGCTCCGTTCGGCGACGGCCGGCAGCCACGCGAGCAGCGGGTCGCCGGGACGCGCCTGCAGGAGGAACATCGGGATGAACGTCCCGATGAGCAGCAGCTTGTCGGCGAGCGGATCGAGCACCTTGCCGAGATCCGTGATGAGCCCGCGCTCGCGCGCGATCTTCCCGTCCCAATGGTCCGAGATCGCCGTGACGAGATAGAGCGCGAACGCGGCGAAGCGCACCCGGACGGAGGGAATGAAGGGCAGCAGCGCCAGCAACGGCGCGGCGACGATCCGCGCCGCGGAGATGGTGTTCGGGAGGTTCACGCGCCGATCAGGGCAGGCTCGCGATCACGCGAGTGCTCACGTCCCGCAGCGTCTCGAAGACGCCCGTCCCATCCCGCGCGACCGCCTCGTGCGTCGGCGCCGCCTCGGTCCACCCGGTCCGCAACGCGGCGTCGAGCGTCTCGGTCGGCACGGCATCGGCCAGATCCCGCTTGTTGTACTGCAGCACCAGCGGCACCGACTGGGGATCGATGTCGTACGACCGGAGGTTCTCCTCGAGGTTCCGCAGCGATGCCACGTTCGCCTCGAGCCGGTCGGGGGCGGAGTCGGCGACGAAGACGACGCCGTCGACCCCCTTCAGGATCAGCCGTCGCGATGCGTCGTACTGCACCTGCCCCGGCACGGTGTAGAGGTGAAAGCGCGTCGTGAATCCACGCACCGAGCCTAGGTCGACTGGCAGAAAGTCGAAGAAGAGCGTGCGGTCCGTCTCGGTCGCCAGTGACATCAGCGTCCCGCGCGACTCGGGCGCCACGCGCCGGTGGATGACCTCGAGGTTCGTCGTCTTTCCGCAGAGCGCCGGCCCGTAGTAGACCACCTTGCAGTTGATCTCACGGGCCGAGTAGTTGATCATCGGCATCGGGCACCCTCCAGCGTGATATGGTGCGGGCACGACGGACGGCGGCTCACATCACCCTCCGCGCCGAGAAGGCCTGGGCGATCGTCCCGCCATCGGCGTACTCGAGGTCCCCGCCCATCGGGAGGCCGCGGGCGAGCCGACTCACGGTGACGCCGCTCGACCGCACCTGCTCCTGTACGAAGAGCGCGGTCGCCTCCCCTTCGAGCGTCGCGTTCGTGGCGACGATGACCTCGCGGACCGCACCACCCTCGAGGCGACGGACGAGCGCCCCGACGGTGAGATCCGAGGGGCCGATGCCGTCGAGCGGCGCGAGCCGACCGCCGAGCACGTGATACCGCCCGCGGAACTCCCCGGTGCGTTCGATTGCCGGGAGGTCGGAGGCCTCCTCGATCACGCAGAGCAGGCTCGCATCGCGACGCGGATCGGCGCAGATCGCACAGCGCTCCCCCTCCGTGAGATTGAAGCACTCCGCACACGGGCGCACCCGCTCGGTGAGCGCGACCAACGCCTCGGCGAGCCGCCGACTCTGCTCCGCCGGCTGCTTGAGGAGGTGATAGGTGAGGCGCACGGCCGACTTGCGCCCGATCGTCGGCAGGCGGGAGAGTTCGGTGACCAAGGCGTCGATCGCGGACATCGGCGTCAGAACGGGAGCGGGAACGGCAGGTTGCCGAGGCCGAGGCCGCCGGCGAGCCGCTGCATCTCGGCCTCCGCCTGCTCGCGAGCCTTCCGCTGCGCATCCTGCGTCGCCACCGCGACGAGATCCTCGAGCATCTCCACATCGCCCGTCTGCACGGTGGCCGGGTCGAGGCGCACCGACTGCATCGTCCCGCGGCCATCCACCGTGACGGTGACGAGCCCTCCGCCGGCCGACCCGGTGACGCTGATCCGCTGCAACGACTCCTGCAGCTCCCGCATCTTGCCCGAGACCTGCTGGGCGGCCTGCATCATCTTCAGGAAATCCATCGGCGTCAGTCCAGGAGCTCGAGGTCGAGCGCATCCACCGCGGCATCGAGGAGCGGCGACTGCCGGCGCAGCATCGCCATCCGATCCGCCTTCACCGCCTCCTCGCTGAGGCGGCGCGGGGCGCGGTCGCCTTCCGCCGCGACGAGGGACACGGCGAGCGACCGCGCGTCGGGGAAGCGATGCTGGAGCGCCGCGAGCACCACCGCCTCGCCGCGCCGGAGGACGTCGGCGTGCGCGTCGGACCCGACGGTGAGCGTCACGAGGCCCTGCGCGGTGACCGCACTCGGCGTGGCGTGCGCGAGGGTGCTGGAGAGGAGGAGCGCGCCGTGGGCGCTCTGCACCCGATCCACGACCGCGTCCCAATGTTCGGCGAGCCGGTTGATATCGAGCGGAACGGCGCCGGCCTCGCGCGGCGGTGCCGCATCCGCGACCTCCGCCACCGGGGCCCGCGACGCAGCCGACGGGCGAGCCGCCGGCGTCGGCGCGACACGCGGCACCGGGGCGGCAGACATCTCGGGCGGGGCCGCCCGTCGCGTCGGCGCCGGGGCCGGGGCCGACGCGGTGGTCGCCGACGGCATCGCGGTCGCCGATCCGGCACCATCACCGACGCCGCGCAGGACCGTCTCGAGGTCGAGGGTGCGATCCATCAGCGCGAAGCGCACGAGCAGCGTCTCGAACAGGAGCTGCGGCTGGCCACTGCGACGCACCTGCGGCTCCACCTCGGCGGCGAGATGCAGCATCCGGAGGAGATCGCCGGCGTGGAAGCGCGCCGCCTGTTCGGCCAGCGCCTCGCGGACGCGATCGGACAGGTCGGGGAGCGCCCCGCCAAGCACGACCGCGAGCTGCGCGCGCAGGAGCTCCGCGAAATCCACCAGCAGCACCGCGAAGTCCACACCGTGATCGGCGAGCCGTCCCACCGCCCCGAAGACATCCGCCGCACGACGCTCGGCCACCAGCGCCAGCAGCGCGAGGTGCTCGTCCTCGTGGACGAGCCCCAAGGCGTCGCGGACGCGGTCCGCCGTGAGCGCGCGCCCGCCGAGCGAGAGCGCCTGGTCGGTCAGCGAGAGGGCGTCACGCATCGATCCATCCGCCGCCCGCGCGAGCATCGCGAGCGCCTCCGCTTCGGCGGTGACCCCCTCCGCCTCGAGCACGGTCGCGAGCCGACTCCGCACGTCCGCGGGACCGATGCGCCGCAGGTCGAAGCGCTGGACGCGCGAGAGCACCGGCGCCGCCGCCTGCTGGATCTTCTGCGGCTCCGTCGTCGCGAAGACGAAGACCACGCGCGGCGGCGGCTCCTCGAGCACCTTGAGGAGCGTGTTCCAGGCCTCACGCGTGAGCATGTGGGCCTCGTCGATGATGTAGACCTTGTATCGGCCCGCCGCCGAGGGCGCATACATCACGCGCTCGCGCAGCTCACGCGCGTCGTCGACGCCGCGATTCGACGCCGCATCCATCTCGACGACGTCGAGCGAGGTGCTCCCACCCCAGATCCGCTCACAGGACGCGCACGTTCCGCACGGCTCGTGATCGGCGGACGGCGCCTCGCAGTTGAGGGCCATCGCGAGCACCCGGGCGAGGGTCGTCTTCCCCGTGCCGCGCGGCCCGCAGAACAGATACGCCTGCCCGAGTCGGTCGGCGGCGATCGCGTTGCGCAGCGTCGTCGCCACGTGCGACTGCACCGCCACCTCGGCGAACCGGCGGGGTCGATACTTCCGGGCGAGCGCGAGGGACATGCTGGAAGATAGCCGCCCCCACCGGGGGCCGGAACGACTCGCGCGGGGGACCGCCGGTGACCGGCGATCCTCCCGCGCGAGAGTGCCCCAGGCCTGACGGAGCGACGGCGGACACCACGTACCGTTGCTGCCTTTCGGCCCTGGCGGAGTTGGCGGGCTGACGCCCTCCGGGACCTGGGACACGTGGAGAGTAACGGGCCCGCCGCTGCGGGACAATCCGGATACCCCCGTCGGCCCACCCACCCGGCGCCCTGTCCCACGGCGCGGGGGCGAGCGCCTCAGACGCGGAGCGCTTCCGCCAGCACCTCGCCCGCCCGCGCCACCGCCACATCATCCACGTCGAGATGAAGGACGCACCGGACCCTCGTGGCGTGCCACGGCGTGCAGAGCACGCCGAGCGCCCGCGCGCGCTCCACCACCGCCATCGCCGTCTGCCCGCCGACGAGGTCGAGCATCACGATGTTCGTGTCGGGGGGGACGACCTCGACCCCGGGGACCTCCGCCAACCGGGCGGCGAGATGCCGGGCCCGGGTGTGGTCCTCGTGCAGCCTCGGCAGATGGTGCTCGAGCCCGTGCAAGGCCGCCGCCGCGAGGATCCCCGACTGCCGCATCCCGCCGCCGAACCGCTTCCGCACCTCCCACGCGCACCGCATCGGACCGGCGTCACCGACGAGACAGGCCCCGACGGGCGCCCCGAGCCCCTTGGAGAAGGAGACCATCACGGTCGCGGCACACGCCGCGAAGTCGGCGAGCGAGGTGCCGGTCGCGACCGACGCGTTCCAGAGCCGGGCGCCATCGAGGTGGAGAGGGATGCCGAGCTCGTCCGCGACCGCCCGAATGGCCTGCAACTCGGCGAGCGGGGTCACCATCCCCCCCGCGCCATTGTGGGTGTTCTCCGCACAGACGAGGCTCGCGCGCGGCGCGTGGACCGATGCGGGGCGGATCGTGGCGCGCAAGGCCTCCGCGGTGAGCACGGGCCCGCCACGTACGGCGCGCACCTGCAGCCCGGCCAGCGCGGCGGTGCCGGCGATCTCCCAATTCACGATGTGCGAGTCGTCGTGGCAGAAGACCTCGGTCCCCGGCTCCCCGAGGAGCCAGAGCGCCGCCTGGTTCGCCATCGTCCCCGTTGGGAAATAGAGCGCCGCCGGCTTGCCGAGCCGGTCCGCGACGGACGCCTCGAGCCGACGGACCGTCGGGTCGCCGTCGAGGACGTCATCGCCCACCTCGGCCTCGGCCATCGCGCGCCGCATCGCCGGCGTGGGCTTCGTGACGGTATCGCTCCGGAGATCGATCATTGATGCGGCCCCTTATCCTCGGGTGGCAGGTCACGCGGCATCACGATCGCGCGGGTGACGCGCTTCACGAGACCGGTGAGGTTCATTTCAAGCGTCGTCGCGCGGTCCACCTGCAACCGCGGCCGCATCGGCAGCGCCCCGCCCTGGATCAGCCGGACCTCGGCGACGTACGCCACCTCCGCGCCGACGATGAAGACGAGCGCCGCATAGTACGTCCAGAAGATCACCGTGAAGACCGCGCCCAGCGTCCCCGTGTAGAGCGACTCCGGGGGGTGCGCGACGGTGAGATACGAAAAGACGGCCCGCGCGACCTCGAAGAGCGCCGCGGCCGCGAGCGCGCCGGCGAGGACGGGCGTCCACGGGACCCGACGCGCCGGGATCCACCGATACAGCGCGGTGAACGCCCCCACCACGATGGCGAGCGAGAGCGTGCGATTGACCGCGTACGAGATGCCGCTCGTCACCTCCGAGAGCACGCCCATCCCCTGCAACGCGGCGCCGAGCCGTCCGGTGGAGACCGCGATCCACCCATTCACGAGCACCCATGCCGAGAGCAGGAGCAGGGCGACCCCGAGGAGCACGAGGTCGAAAAGCTTCCCCTGGACGAAAGTGCGTTCCTTGCCGTGCATGAAGACGAAGGCCATCACCGCGCGCAGCGTCGCGAAGAGCCGCATCGAGAACCAGACGAAGGAGAGTGCCGCGCCGACCCCCACCACGGTGCTGGTGCGTGCGACCTCGTTCAGCACGGGATCGAGGATCGACCCGCTCCCGCCGCCCACGGAGGGGAAGATGCCGGCGAGCGCCCCCTGGACGACCGGCGCAATCCGTTCCGGCGACTGCTGCAACAGGGCACCGAGCCCGGCGGCGAGGAGCATCACGAAGGGCACGCCGGCGAGCAGCACCGCGAACGCCACGCCGCCCGCGAGGAACGTCGCATCATCCGCCTCGATGCGGCGCCAGACCTCCCAGACGAACCGCCGCTGGCGCTGGAGCACGCGCCTTACTCGCCCGCGTCGGCGTCGTCGGGGGCCGCCTCGATCGCCGCGGCGCGGCCCGGCGCGAGCCGCGGGACCGTCGGCCCCGTCACCAAGCGCCGCACCGCCGGCCCCGTCCCGCGCACGGCCAGCTGCTCGAAGAGGAAGCCGAACTTGGCATCGTACGCCGCCGCGATACGGGACTTCACCTCGGCCGGGAGATCCCACAGCGCACGCTTGAACGGCCCGAACGCCTTCTTCCGCGTCTTGTAGATGAACTGCTCGTCGGAGTCCCCCGCCTTCCGTTCCTCGGCGGCGTTGACGCGGAGCCACGCGTAGATCTCCTCACGCAGCGCACCGGGGAGGAGGTCGAAGAGCATATTCTGGAAGCCCGTGGCGAGATGGATCTCCGCCGTCTCGGTCGCCGGGAAGTGATGGAACGCACCATCGGGTAGCGTCGACGCTCCGTGCTGCACCGCGCCGGAGAGCCCGTACTTCGCACGCGACACGCGCGACAGGTCTTCGAGCGTCTTGAAGTCGAGTGCGACGTCCGCGACCGAGCCATCGGGCAGCACGACCCCGCCGTGCGACGTCCCTGACTGCACCGAGATCTTCGAGAGCCCGACCATCCCGGGCGCCTGTGCACGGAGCGTCCGCACATAGCCGTCCATGAACGCCTCGAGCTCCGGCACCGTGGAGTTCTCCGTCCCGACTTCGCCTATCTCGCCACCGAGTGAGATGGTGACGCCCGCCGGCTCGAGCCCGCGGACGTGGCGCGTGAGCTCGACCCCGACCTCGAAATTGAGTTGCTGCTGCGCCTCGAGCGTCGGATGCGCCAGGTCGACGAGGGTCGATGTATCGAGGTCGATGTTGTAGAACCCCGCCGCGATCGCTTCGGTGGCGAGCTGCTTCACCGCCAGCACCTCGGCCGCCGGGTCGACCTTGTACTTCTTCGCGTTCACCTGGAAGTGGTCGCCCTGGATGAAGAGCGGGCCGTGGTACCCTTCGCGCAACGCCGCCGCGAGCGCCACCGCCACGTACTCGGCGGGCCGCTGCTCGGTGTAGGCGATCTCCGAGCGCGCGATCTCCAAGATGAAGGCACCGGCATCCATCGCACGCGCGGTGCGGAAGATCGATCGCATCGTGTCGTACGACGGGCCGCGGATGTTCATCGCCGGCACCGTCACGGGCGGGATCTCGCCACGCCCGCGCGCCATATACACGTCGTGGATCGACGCCGAGAAGATCCCGGCCGTACGCGCTCCCTCCCAGATGACCCAACGCGCCCACTCCCGCTCGGCCTCGTCACCAAAGACCGCGAGGCGCACCAGCGCGTCAATGGACGTCGGGATCGCCCCCTCCTCCCGGAGGGTGACAGCATCGTCGGAGACATGGAACGCCGGCTCGGCGGCGTGGCGGACGGAGGCAGGGAGTGACGACATACCGCGGATGGCGAGAAGGTGGGTCGGCAAGGGGAGGCGAGGCGCCTCGCGCGGAGCTGATGAAGGCAATCTGCCGGAGCCCCCGAGCGGGGGCAACGCGTCAGAGCACCCAGTCGGGGTCAGCGGCCGGTAACGCCTCCCACGTGGCGCGCATCTGCGTCCACCCGGGGTGTCCGAACTGGAAATACGTGAGCTGCTTGCCGAGCTCCACGCCCGGCTGGTCGAGGGGATCGACCCCGTAGAGCTGCCCGCCGTAGATGGTCGCGAGCTCGAAGAACACGAAGAGCCCGCCGAGATGCCAGGCATCGGCCCGCGTCACCTGCAGGGTCATCGTGGGGCGCCCCATCGTCGCCAGCGCGCCGGCCGTCGCTCGGCATTCGGCGCGGAGCAGCTCGCTGAAGCCGTGCCCGCCGAGGTAGGCGAGCTCCGCCGGACCATCAGCCCC
>JARIFA010000065.1 GCA_031127075.1 Gemmatimonadota bacterium
CCTGATGACGCGGTTTGGGAGGACGGCGACGTTCGTCCCACGGAGGCGGTCCGGGTCACCGGGCGGCTGAGTGGGGCGGGGACCGGGCGGTACTATTTCAGCGGCGCGTTCGAAGGGACAGCCGCAGGGGAGTGCCGCCGGTGTCTGACACCGGTACAGAGCGTGGTGCAGGGGGACCTGCACGTGCTCTTCGCCGATGCCGACGACGAGAACGCGGACGAACCGGACGTCTACCCGCTGGGTGAGGGGGGGACCACGATCGACCTGCGGCCTTCGGTCCGAGAGCAGTGGCTGTTGGAGGCGTCGTCGCTCCCGCTGTGCCAGCCCGAGTGCCTCGGGTTGTGCATCACCTGCGGGGCCGACCGCAACCGAGGCCCCTGCGGCTGTTCTTCTCCTTCCGTCTGACCTTTCACCGCGAGCAGGTTCTCCGATGGCCGTCCCGAAGCGCCGTACCTCGAAGCGCAAGAAGCGCGCGCGCAACACGCACAAGGTCGCCCCGGCGATCAACATCCAGGCCTGCACAAAGTGCGGCGCCATGAAGCGTCCGCATCACGTCTGTGCGGAGTGCGGGTTCTACGCTGGCGCGCAGCGAGTCGCGGCCCGCAGCGCCTGATCATGGCGCGGATCGCCCTGGACGCGATGGGGGGCGACCACGCCCCTGAGGCCCCGGTCGCGGCGGCCCTGCTCGCCCTCCAGGAACTCGATCCGGCCCACCAACTGCAGCTGGTCGGACGGTCCGCCGAGGTGCGGGCCGTTCTCGACCGCCAGCTCGTCGATGCCTCGCGGCTCATCCGTGAGGCCGCCGACCGTCTGGTCCTGATCGACGCCGACGAGGTGGTCGAAATGACCGACAAGCCCTCCGTCGCGGTGCGCGGGAAGCCCAATTCGTCGATGGCGGTCGGGCTCCGGCTCCAAGCCGATGGCGCCTCCGATGCCTTTGTCTCCGCCGGGAACACCGGTGCGCAGATGGCCGCGTCGACCTTCATCCTCCGACTCCACCCGGGGCTCTCCCGGCCCGCCATCGGCACCGTCCTGCCCACCGCAGGTCTGCCCGTCGTCGTGCTCGACGCGGGCGCCAATGTCGATTGCGCCGCGGCGGAGCTCGTGCAATTCGCCCGACTCGGGCACGTGTACGCTCGGGACATCCTCGGGCGCGCCAACCCCGCGGTCGGACTCCTCTCGATCGGCGAAGAGGCGGAGAAGGGGAACGCCGCGGTGAAAGAAGCGCACCAGCAGCTCCTCGGCGCCGGCCTGAACTTCATCGGCAACGTCGAAGGACGTGACATCCCCGCGGGCCGATGCGACCGCGGCCCCGTCGACGTCGTCGTCTGTGACGGATTCACCGGGAACGTCCTGCTCAAGCTCTACGAAGGCGTGGCGCCGATGCTCTTCGGGCTGCTCGCCGCCGCCGGCATCCCGAAGGACCAGCTCAAGCAGGCCCTTGGCGTCCTCGACTACGCGAAGTACGGCGGCGCGCCGCTGCTTGGCGTGAAGGGCGTCAGCATCATCTGCCACGGCAAGAGCACGCCGGAAGCCATCAAGAACGGCATCCTCGTCGGCCTGCGCGCCGTCGAGTCGCGCATGAGTCATCACATCGGGGAGCAGCTGGGCGCATGAAGCGACCGTACGCGATGTTCGCCGGCACCGGCCACGCGGTCCCGCGTCGCGCCCTGACGAACGATGAGTTCGCAGCGATGGGGATCGAGACCTCCGACGAGTGGATCCGCGAGCGCACCGGGATTCGGCAGCGCTACATCGCCGGGGACGGCGAGACGCTCACCTCGCTCGTCACGGAGGCGTCGCGGCAGGCGATGGCCGATGCCGGCGTCCATGCCGGCGAGCTCGACGCCATCATCCTCGGCACGGTGAGCCCCGATCGCCTCATGCCCGCGACCGCAGTCGAGGTGCAGGCGGCGCTGGGGGCGAGCCGCGCGGTCGCCTTCGACCTCGGGGCCGCCTGCTCCGGCTGGCTTTACTCGGCGCAGGTTGCCGAGGGCCTCCTCGCCACCGGGCAGTACGAGACGATCCTCGTCATCGGAGGCGAGGTCCTTTCCCGCATCGTCAACTGGAAGGATCGGAACACCTGCGTCCTCTTCGGCGACGGCGCGGGCGCGACGATCGTCCGGCGGAGCACCAAGGGCCGCGGGATCCTCTCCGCCTACATGCGGTCCGACGGCAATCTCGCCGACCTCCTGCATCGACCGAAGGGGGGCGGCTGCTTCCCGATGAACGATGAGGTGTTGGCCGAGGGATCGCACTATATCCAAATGAGCGGTCGCGAGGTCTTCAAGCACGCGGTCCGCTCGATGGCGGATGCCGCCGACCGGGCGCTCGACGGCGCCAAGCTCTCGGGCACCGACGTCGACCTGATGATCCCGCACCAGGCGAACATCCGCATCATCGAAGCGACCGCGAAGCACGCGAACATCCCGATGGAGAAGGTCTTCGTGAACGTCGACCGCTTTGGGAATACCTCGGCGGCCTCGATCCCGATCGCGTTGGACGAGGCGCGTCAACAGGGACGGATTGTCGAGGGCTCAACGGTGCTCTTCGCCGCCTTCGGCGCGGGGTTCACCTGGGGTTCGATGGTCGTCCGGTTCTGACGGCGATGTATTTCCTCCTTTTCCCGGGCCAGGGCTCGCAGAAGCCGGGGATGGCGCAAGACCTCGTCGCAGCATTCCCCGCGGCCGCTGACGTGTTGCAGCGCGCGGATGCGGCGCTGGGCTTCCCGCTCGGCGCGCTCTGCGCGGAGGGGCCGGCCGAACGCCTGACGGAGACGCGGAACGCACAGCCCGCTCTCCTGTCGCACGGCGCCGCGGTGTGGGCGGTCGTCGGGGCCCATCTCGCGGGGAAGGTCCAGGGCGCGGCCGGCCACTCGCTCGGCGAGTTCACCGCGTATCACGCCGCGGGCGCTCTGTCGCTCGAGGACGCCGTCCAGCTCGTCCGACGGCGCGGCGAGTTGATGTATGAGACGGGGATCCACGTCCCCGGCGCGATGGCGGCGATCCTCGGCGAACTCGCCCGGCCGATCGGCGAGATCTGCGCCGAGGCCTCAGGTCACGGCGTCTGCGTCCCCGCGAATTTCAATGCCACGGAGCAGGTGGTGATTTCTGGCGAGGTGGCGGCGGTCGAGGCGGCGATGGAGCTGGCCAAGGCCGCCGGCGCGAAGCGTGCCCTTCGCTTGCCCGTCAGCGGGGCCTTCCACAGTCCGCTGATGGAGCCGGCGGTCGCTGGCCTCGCCGCCGCCCTCGACGCTGCCGCGTGGTCGGATCCCGCGGTCCCGGTCTGGAGCAACGTGACGACCGATCCGGTGACCACCGCCACTGAGGCGCGACGCCTTCTGCTTGCGCAGCTGACGGCACCCGTCCGCTGGGTGGAGCTCATCCGCGCCGTCGCCGCGCGGCACCCGGGGACGTGCTTCGTCGAAATGGGCCCCGGTGCGGTGCTCTCGGGACTCGTAAAGCGCCTCGCCCCGGACTGCACGACTCGGACCTGCGGCACCGTCGCCGAGGTCGAGGCGCTCCTCGCCAGCTAGCTCACCTCTCGCAACGCCCGCTATGTTCGCCATCGACCTCACCGGACGCGTCGCCCTCGTCACCGGCTCCACCCGTGGCATCGGGCGGGCCATCGCCGAGGCGCTCACCGCGGCCGGGGCGAAGGTTGCCATCGTCGGTCGGGAGGCCGCGAAGGCCGAGGCCGTCGCCGCGGAGATCGGTGGCGAGGCCAAAGGGTTCGGGTGCGACATCAGCGACCCAGCGGCCGTGACCGCATTGGTGGAGGCGGTGGAGGGGGCGTTCGGCAGCTGTGACATCCTCGTCAACAACGCGGGCATCACGAAGGACAACCTGATGCTCCGGATGAAGGACGAGGATTGGGATGCCGTGCTCGACACGAACCTCAAGGCGGCGTTCGTCGCGATCCGCGCGGTGCAGCGGGGGATGATGAAGCGCCGGTGGGGCCGCATCATCAACATCGCCTCGGTGGTCGGGCTGATGGGGAACAAGGGGCAGGCGAATTATGCCGCCAGCAAAGCGGGGCTCATCGGCCTGTCGAAGTCGGTCGCGAAGGAGCTCGCGAGCCGGAACATCCTTTGCAATGTCGTGGCCCCCGGTTTCATCCGGACGGATATGACCGAGGCGATGGCGCCGGCCGCCGTCGAGGCGTTGTCCGCCGCCATCCCGCTGGAGCGGCTGGGGGACCCCGCGGACATCGCGGGGGTGGTCACTTTCCTGGCCTCCGACCGGGCGGCCTACATCACCGGGCAGGTCCTCCCCGTCGACGGCGGCCTGGTGATGTGAGGCGCCGGAGGGGGCGGCGTGACCCCTCTTCGCGCGCGCGCGTTTTATATATTACTTGGGCTGGCGCGGACGCCCGCCCCGGCCCCCGCAGTCCCACCCACCTGGAGCCCTACGTATGGCCGACCATTCCGCGAAGATCAAGGACATCATCGAGAAGGAGCTGGGTGTCGAGCGCGACAAGCTGACCGACGGTGCCAGCTTCATCGAGGACCTCGGCGCCGACTCGCTGGACATCGTCGAGCTCGTGATGGAGTTCGAGAAGGAGTTCAACGTCGACATCCCGGACGAGGATTCCGAGAAGCTTCGCACGGTCGGCGACGCGATCAGCTATCTGAACGCCAAGATCGGCGGCTGATCCGCGATGGCCTCCCTGAAGCGCCGAGTCGTCATCACGGGCGCCGGGTGCGTATCGTCGGTCGGCAACGACGTGGCGACCACCTGGCAGTCCCTCCTCGACGGGCGGTCGGGCGGCGCGCCGATCACCCGGTTCGACGCCTCGGCCTTCAAGGTCCGCTTCGCCCACGAGGTGAAGGGGTTCGATGTCGGGCTGTATATGGATCGCAAGGAAGCCAAGCGCGCGGATCTCTACACGCAGTATGCGATGGCCGCCGCGGTGCAGGCGATGCAGGACGCCGGGTTCGGTGAGGGGACGGGGTACGTGCCGGAGCGCACGGGCGTGATCGTCGGCTCCGGCATCGGCGGCATCGGGACGTTCGAGGAACAGCACCGAACGATGCTGGCGAGTGGTCCGGGGCGCATCTCGCCGTTCTTCATCCCGATGTTCATCGGGGACATCGCGGCGGGCACCGTCTCGATGCGGTTCCAGGCCAAGGGGCCGAACTACGCCACCCAGTCGGCCTGTGCGTCGAGCGCGCACGCCATCGGTGACGCCTTCCGGATTATCGCGTACGGGGATGCCGACGTGATGATTGCGGGCGGGGCCGAGGCGGCGGTGACGCCGATGGCGATCGGCGGGTTCGGCAACATGCAGGCCCTGTCGACGCGGAACGACTCCCCGGAGACGGCCTCGCGGCCGTTCGACCAGACGCGCGACGGATTCGTACTGGGCGAGGGCTCCGCGTGCGTGGTCCTCGAAGAACTCGAGCACGCCCGGGCCCGGGGCGCGTCGATCTACTGCGAGATCGTCGGCTATGGCGCCTCCGGCGACGCGTACCACCTGACGGGGCAACCGGAGGACCACGAGGGACTCCAGCGCGCGATGCGGCGCGCCCTCGAGGACGGCGGGCTGACGCCGGCGGACGTGCAGTACATCAACGCGCACGGCACCTCCACGCCGCTGAACGACCCCAACGAGATTCGTGCGATCCGGAAGGTCTTCGGGCCGTCGGCCACTGGGTTGAACGTGAGCTCGACGAAGTCCTGCACGGGGCATATGCTCGGGGCGGCGGGGGCGATCGAAGCGATCGTCTCGGCGCTCGTGATCCGGCACGGCATCATTCCGCCGACGATCAACCTGACCACGCCGGATCCGGAGTGCGACCTCGATTGTACCGCCAATACCGCGGTCCGTCGCGAGGTACACGCGGTCCTCAGCAACTCCTCGGGATTCGGCGGTCACAACGCCAGTCTCGCGTTACGACGCCTGGTCGGCTGAGTCGATGACGACGGCGGCCGCGCTGACGATCCCGTTCGAGCGCATCGCCGACCCCGCGGTGCGTGGCATCGCCGAACGCATCGCGGAGGGGCGCCGGCTCGAGGGCCGCGATGCGGCGTCGCTCTATCGCACCGCCGACCTCACCGGACTCGGGCTTCTTGCCGACGCCGTCAATCGGGCTCGGCACGGTGATATCGTCACCTTCGCGTCCAACCAGCACATCAACCCGACGAACATCTGCACGCTCCGCACCACGTGCGTGTTCTGCGGGTATGCGCGCCTGCCGAAGGAGGCGGGCGCCTACCGCTACACCCTCGAGCAGGTTCTCGAGGAGGCGCGGACGGGCAATCAGGGGCTGACGAAGGAGTTCCACATCGTCGGCGGGCTCGATATGAAGGCGGGGCTCGAGTACTACACGACGATGTTCCGCGCCCTGAAAACCGAACTCCCGCACGTGCACATCAAGGCGCTCACCGCGGTCGAGATCGCGCACATCGCCCGCATCGAGAAGCGGTCGTGGGCGGAGGTGCTCACCGCGCTGAAGGCGGCGGGCCTCGACACGATGCCGGGGGGCGGGGCAGAGACCTTCAGTGCCGCCGTCCGCGAGGAGATCGCGAACAAGAAGCTCGGCGCCGCGGACTACATCGGTGTGCATCGAACCGCGCACGGCCTTGGCATCCGGTCCAACTGCACGATGCTCTACGGCCACGTCGAGACGATTCAGGATCGCGTGGAGCACCTGCAGATGCTCCGCGACCTGCAGGATGAGACCGGGGGATTCCTGGCCTTCATCCCGCTCGCGTATCACCCCGACGACAACGAGCTTGGCGCGCGGCTCGGGCGGCGCGGCACGGCCACGTCCGGGGTCGAGGATCTCAAGATGCTCGCCGTCGGGCGGCTCTTCCTCGACAACTTCGCGCACGTGAAGAGCCACTGGATCATGGTGGGGACGGCGCTCTCCCAGATCGCGCTGCACTACGGCGTGAACGACCTGGAGGGAACGGTCGTCCGCGAGAAGATCTACCACGCGGTCGGGGCGAAGACGCAGCAGGCGATGTCGCTCCCGGAGCTCCTCGGCCTGATCCGCGGGGCGGGGAAGATCCCGGCGGAACGCGACAGCTTCTACAACGTCATCCGCACCTTCGATGACGCCGTGGAGGCCGCCTAATGCGCGTCGGTCGGATCCCGTACATCAACACCTTTCCGGTCTACGGGGCGATCGACCGTGGCATCGTCCCCCTCGCGGCCGAGCTCGTCGACGGCGTGCCGACGGCACTGAACGCCCGGATGGCGCGGGGGCAACTCGATGTGTCGGTGGTCTCCGCCGTGGAGTACGCGCGGGACGCCGAGCGCTATCTGCTCCTGCCCGAGCTCGCGATCTCCTCTGATGGGCCGGTCCGCTCGGTGATGCTCTTCTCGAGCCGCCCGGCGTCCGAGCTCGACGGGGCCCGGGTCCTGGTGAGCCGGAGCTCGATGACCTCGGTGCACCTCCTCGAGCTGCTCTTCGAGCACGTCTGGCGGGCCCACCCGGTCTTCGTGCCGGGGGACGCCGAGGCGGATGCGCTCGCGCGGGATGGCGGGGCGGCATGTGACGCGCGCCTCGTGATCGGCGACGCGGCGCTGATGCTGCAGGCCCCAGGGCATCCGGTCGCGGAGGCGCACGGACGCGCGTACCCACACGTGTACGACCTCGGTGAGGTGTGGCGTGACTGGACCGGCCTGCCCTTCGTCTTCGCCGTCTGGGTTGCCCAGCGCACCACGCCCGTCCACCAGGCCCTCGCGGTCCACGCCTCGTTGATCCAGTCGCGCGACTGGGGGCTCGCGCACCTCGACGCGCTCGCGGCGCAGGCCGCGACGTCCACCGGCGTCCCGCTCCGCGATTGCCGTCGGTACTTCGACGGCCTCGACTGGCGCCTCTCGCTGCGAGATCTCGAAGGGCTGAGTGAATTCTTCCGACGTCTCGCGCTCGCGGGACGCGTCCCCCGCGGCACCCTCGCCTTCCTGCCCGCCGCTCGCACGGGCACCTGACCGACTCCTCCGACCCGTCCCTCCCATGTCGCTCGAATCGGATCTCCTCGACTTCTACACCCGCGCCCCGCTCCTCGAACTCGGCGCCGCCGCCGATGCTGTCCGCCGCCGCCTCCATCCGGATCCGGTGGTCACGTATATCGTCGATCGGAACATCAATTACACCAATGTCTGCGTGGCGGACTGCGGCTTCTGCGCCTTTTACCGCCGGCCGAAGGACGGCGAGGGGTGGACGCTGAGCTATGAGCAGATCGGCGCCAAGATTGACGAGGTGAAGGCGCTCGGGGGCGTGCAGATCCTGATCCAGGGCGGGCACAATCCGTACATCCCGTTCGAGTGGTACCTGGAACTGCTGCGCTACATCAAGCGGCACCATCCGATCCATGTGCACGGCTTTTCCCCAAGTGAGGTCGACTTCTGGGCCACGCTCTACCGGATGGATGCGCGGACGGTGATCCAGGAGCTCGTGAAGGCGGGGCTCGACTCCATCCCCGGCGGGGGCGGAGAGATCCTCGTGCAGCGGGTGCGCGACAACGTCGCGAAGAAGAAGGCCGGGGCCGACCGCTGGCTCGAGGTGATGGAGATCGCGCATCAGGAGGGACTCCGGACCTCCTGCACGATGATGTACGGCATCGGCGAGACGATGGCCGAGCGCGTCGAGCACCTGCTTCGGCTCAAGTCGCTGCAGGCGCGTACTCAGGGCTTCACCGCCTTCATCTGCTGGCCGCTCCAGCCGGAGAACACGCCGGAGATGAGCCACATGCCGAAGACCGATGCGGTGGAGTACCTCCGCACGACAGCCTTCGCCCGCACCGTCGTCGACAACATCCCGAACATCCAGGCGAGCTGGGTGACGATGGGGATGAAGGTCGGCCAGACCGCGCTGCATTACGGATGCAATGACTTCGGCTCGCTGATGTTGGAGGAGAACGTCGTGTCGGCCGCGAACACGACGTATCGGACGACGATCGACGAGATGGAGCGTCTGATCACGGAAGCCGGCTTCTCCCCGCGCCGCCGCCGCCAGGACTACTCGCTCATCCCGCTCGCCCCCGCGCCGGCGGCCGCGTGAACCTCGCGGTCCGCGTCGGCATCGGATACGACTCGCACCGCTTCGTCGAGGGGCACGGCGTGCTGCTCGGCGGGGTGCTCATCCCCGCCGCAGTCCGCTGCACGGGCCACAGCGATGCCGATGCCGTCTGTCACGCGCTCACCGACGCCCTTCTCGGAGCCGCCGGGCTCGGGGACATCGGTGAGATGTTCCCGGACACGGCCGCCGAGAATAAGGACCGCGACAGCCTCGAGATGCTGCGCTTGGCGGTGGCACGGATTCGCGAAGCGGGCTGGGCGCCCGCGCAGGCCGACCTGACCGTGATCGCCGAGACGCCCAAGATCGGCCCGCATCGCCCCGCCATCCGGGAACGACTCGCGGAGACGATCGGCGTCGCCCCGACCGAGGTCATGGTGAAGGGAAAGACGAACGAGCGGATGGGGTGGGTGGGGCGCGGCGAGGGGATCGCCGTCATCGCCGTGGCCACCGTCGTGCGGTCCGAGGGCTAGTGGAGGCGCTCCTCGCCTGGGTCTCCGGGATCCCGCTGGGCGTCGTCTATCTGCTGATTCTCCTCACCGCGGTGGCGGAAGGGCTCATCCCGCTCGTGCCAGGGGACATCGTCGCCGCGCTCCTCGCCTTCATCGCCGCGAGGTCGGGGGGGCACCTCGCCCTGACCGCGTCTCTGGTGACTCTCGGCAGCGTCTCGGGGGCCTTGATAATGTGGTGGCTCGGCCGCCGGTATGGGGCGGCCTGGCTCGCGGCTCGAGTCGATCGCCTCGGGTTCCATCGCACCGGCAGCGGGATGGAAGCGGCGGAGGCGCGTGTCGAGGCGGCGTATCGTCGGTTCGGGTGGACCGCGCTGTTCGCGAGCCGGCTCGTGCCGGGGATCCGGGCCGTCGCGCCGGCCGCCGCAGGAGCGCTCCGCATCCCGTTTTGGGAGGTGGCGCTCCTGTTCACCGCGGCCTCATCGATCTGGTACGGCCTGATCGTGTGGGTGGCGTTCCGGGTCGGGAACGACTGGGCGACGGTACGGGCTCGGTTGGAGCTGGTCCTGCGCGACGTCGGTGGCGTCGCCGGCATCGTCTTCCTGCTGCTTGGCATCGCCTTGTGGCGCTGGCGCCGGCGGCGGCGGGCATGACCGACGCGGGCGCGGATCCGGCCCGCGCCTTCCTCCTCGAACGCTTCGAGGAGTTCCTCCTGCTGGAGCAGGGGGCGAGCCCGCGGACGATTGCCGCGTACCGCACGGATATGGCGCGGCTCGCCGACTGGGCCCTGCGGCACGATGTCCGGACGCCGCCCGACCTCTCCGCGGCTCATCTCCGGGAATTCGTCTATCACCTCAAGGACAGCGGGCTCGCGCCGAGCAGTATGCGTCGGGCGATCTCGTCGCTCCGGACGTGGTATCGCTTCCTCCTCTCGGAGGGTGTCGTGGCGGCGGACCCGAGCGACCGGTTGGAGGCCCCCCGACGCTGGCGCGCCCTGCCGGACGTCCTCTCGGTCGCCGAGATCGACCAGCTCATCGGAGCCGTCAGCCTTGACGAGCCGCTCTGCTTCCGGGATCGGGCGATGCTCGAACTGGCGTACTCGGCCGGCCTCCGTGTGAGCGAATGGACGGGGCTGGGGGTCGCCGACGTCGCCCTCGACGCGATGGTGGTGCGGGTCTTCGGCAAAGGGGGGAAAGAGCGGCTCGTGCCGATTGGTCGCCAGGCGGCCGGGGCAGTCGCGACCTACCTTCGCGAGCTTCGCCCCAAGCTGGAGCGGGGTTCGGGGCAGAGCCGGCTCTTCTTAAACACCCGCGGCACGCCGCTCTCGCGGATGGGAGCGTGGGGCATCCTCCGCAAGTATGTGGACGCCGCCGGTATCACAAAAACCGTTACCCCACACACCCTCCGGCACAGCTTCGCCACGCATCTCCTGCAGGGCGGGGCGGATCTCCGCGCGGTCCAGGAGATGCTGGGGCACGCGGACATTTCGACAACGCAGGTCTACACGCACGTCGACCGGGAACACCTCAGGCAAGTGCATCGGCAGCACCATCCCCGCGGGTAGCGCCCCGTCGGGTGGGTGCTCGCCGGCACCCGCGTCTTGTCTCGCGGGTCATCTGGCCTAGATTTCCTTGGCGTGGATTTTGCGTCCGCGCGGCCCCTTCCGGTGAGCGTCCAATGAGCGTCCTCGCCGTCATCCCAGCCCGGCTGGGGGCCACCCGGCTCCCCCACAAACCACTCCGTGATCTCGGCGGCGCACCTCTCGTGGTGCGGGTCCTCGAGCGCGTCCGTGCGCTCGGATTGGCCGATCGGATCGTCGTGGCGACGGAGGCCGAGGCCGTGCGCGAGGTCGTCCTGGCGGCGGGGGGCGAGGCGGTGCTCACCTCGCCCGATCATCCCTCCGGCACCGATCGCGTGGCCGAAGTGGCCTCGCTGCCCGGGATGGCCGGCTATGACGTCGTGGTCAACGTGCAGGGGGACGAGCCGTTCATGCGCGCCGATGCGATGGCGGGGGCGATCGCGATGGTGCGTGACCA